>CALKVF010000108.1 GCA_937996535.1 uncultured Novosphingobium sp.
CGCCGGACATGGCCTTCCCGCGGATGAACAACATCTCGTTCTGGCTGACCGTCGCGGGCTTCTGCTCGCTGATGCTCTCGGCCTTCGTTCCGGGCGATGCCACGGGTAACGGCGCCGGCATTGGCTGGACCGCTTATGCCCCGCTCTCGACCTACGGTTCGCAGGGCCCGGCCACCGACTTCGCGATCTTCTCGCTGCACCTTGCTGGTGCTGGCTCGATCATGGGCGCGATCAACTTCATCACCACCATCCTCAACATGCGGGCGCCGGGCATGACCCTCCACCGCATGCCGCTGTTCGTGTGGTCGGTGCTGGTTACCGCCTTCCTGCTGCTGCTCGCGCTGCCGGTTCTGGCCGCCGCGATCACCATGCTGATCACCGACCGCAACTTCGGCACTACCTTCTTCGACCCGTCGGGCGGTGGCGATCCGATCCTGTTCCAGCACCTGTTCTGGTTCTTCGGCCACCCCGAAGTGTACATCATGATCCTGCCGGGCTTCGGCATCATCAGCCAGATCATCTCGACCTTCTCGAAGAAGCCGGTGTTCGGCTACCTCGGCATGGCCTACGCCATGGTCGCGATCGGCGTGGTGGGCTTCATCGTGTGGGCGCACCACATGTACACCACCGGCATGAGCGTGAACACGAAGATGTACTTCACCGCCGCTACCATGGTGATCGCGGTGCCGACCGGCATCAAGATCTTCTCGTGGATCGCGACGATGTGGGGTGGCTCGATCGAGTTCAAGTCGCCGATGGTTTGGGCGATCGGCTTCATCTTCCTGTTCACCGTTGGCGGCGTGACCGGCGTCGTGCTGGCCAATGGCGGCGTCGACGACAACCTTCAGGACACCTACTACGTCGTGGGTCACTTCCACTACGTGCTGTCGCTGGGTGCGGTGACCTCGCTGTTCGCGGGCTTCTACTACTGGTTCCCGAAGATGAGCGGGCGCTGGCACTCGGAATTCCTGTCGCACCTGCACTTCGCCGTGTTCTTCGTGGGCGTGAACCTGATCTTCTTCCCGATGCACATGCTCGGGCTGCAGGGTATGCCGCGCCGTTATCCGGACTACACCCCGGCTTACGAGCACTGGAACACCATCTCGACGCTCGGCTATGAAATCATGGCTGCTTCGGTCGGGATCTGGCTGATCAACATCCTCTATGCCTTCACCATGGGCAAGAAGGCGGAAGGCAACTACTGGGGCGAAGGTGCAACTACGCTCGAGTGGACCCTGTCGAGCCCGCCGCCGTTCCACCAGTTCGAAACGACCCCTGTCATCGACGACAAGGATCATCACTGATAGGAACAGCCCAACGGCTGAAAAGATTTCGCCCCGGCCGCAAGGTTGGGGCGTTTTCGTTTGGGAGAAGAAACGATGCCCGAATTTCGCACGATCAACGTCGGCGAGGTCAATCTGCGCTGCGCCATCGAAGGGGCGGGGCCGCTGGCGATCATGGTCCACGGCTTTCCCGAAAGCTGGTATTCGTGGCGCCATCAGCTTGGCGCGGTAGCCGCGGCCGGGTTCACCGCCTGCGCGATTGACGTGCGCGGCTATGGCGGCTCGGACAAGCCGCTGCCGATCGAAGCCTATGCGATGGAGCGCATCATCGGCGATCTCGTCGGGTTGGCCGATGCGCTCGCACCGGGCGAACAGGCAGTGCTGATCGGGCATGACTGGGGCGCCCCGATCGTGTGGAACTCGGCCTTTACCCGGCCTGACAAGTTCCGCGCGGTGGCGGGGCTGTCGGTGCCGTTCAGCGGCGCGCCGCAGCGCCCCTTTACCGACATCTTCCGCGAGGCCTTCACCGAGAAGGGGCGGTTCTTCTACCAGGAATATTTTCAGCAGCCGGGCGTTGCCGAAGCCGAGGCCGAGGCCGATCCGCGCGCGTTCGTGCGGCGGATGATGTATTCGATCTCGGGCGATGTGCCCGAAGGCGATTACTGGTCAAAGCCGCTGGGCGCGACCTTCCTTGAAGGGCTGCCCGACGTGGCCGATCCCGAAGGCCTGCCCGCCTGGCTCAGCCATGCCGACCTTTCGTTTTACGAGGGCGAGTTCAAGGCCTCGGGCTTTCGCGGGCCACTCAACCGCTATCGCAACCACGAAGCGGACTATGCCTATCTCAAGGCCTGGGCGGGCAAGCAGCTCGAACAGCCGTGCCTGTTCATCGGCGGCAGCCGCGATCCGGCGACCACGCTGTTTGGCGCGGTGGCCGATCCGGTGGCGCTGATGCGGATGTTTGCGCCGGCGGTCGAAGGGCACATTCTGGAGGGCTGCGGGCACTGGACCCAGCAGGAGCGGCCCGAGGAAGTGAACGCGCTGCTGGTTGATTGGTTGAAGCGGCTGTAAAGCGCGCCTATAGCCCGGCTCGACATGACCGCCGCTTCCGCTCCCACCACCCACCCGCTGCCCGCCGACTGGCGCGATTTCTTCGCGCTGACCAAGCCGCGCGTGATGAGTCTGGTGATCTTTACCGGGCTGTGCGGGCTGCTCGCTGCGCCGCAGGGGATCAACCCGGTGATTGGCTTCACCGCGATCCTGTGCATCGCGGTGGGGGCCGGCGGCAGCGCCGCGCTCAACCAGTGGTGGGAAGCCGATCTTGATGCCAAGATGAAGCGCACCGCGAACCGCCCGCTCCCCGCCGGGCGGATGAGCCGCACTTCGGCGCGTGATTTCGGCGTGGCGCTGGCGGCCGGATCGGTGCTGGTGATGGGGCTCGCGGTCGGCGTGTTGGCCGCGGCGATCCTGGCCTTTTCGATCTTCTACTATTCGGTGATCTACACCATCTGGCTCAAGCCGCGCACCCCGCAGAACATCGTGATCGGGGGCGGGGCAGGGGCCTTTCCGCCGATGATCGGCTGGATCGCGGCGACCGGCAAGATCGAGCTGATGCCGGTGCTGCTGTTCCTCATCATCTTCTTCTGGACCCCGCCGCATTTCTGGGCGCTCGCGCTGTTCGTCGAGACCGACTACGCCGCCGCCGGGATCCCGATGATGCCGGTTGTGGCCGGGCACAAATCGACCCGCCGCCAGATCCTCGTCTATGCGCTGCTGCTGCTGCCGATCACGCTGGCGCCGTTCTGGCTGCATGTCGCGGGCTGGCTCTATGGGGCGAGCGCGCTGGTGCTGTCGGCGCTGTTCGTGCTGCTGGCGCTGCGCGTTGCGGTGTTCCGCGGCGCTGCCGGCGACATGGACATGACCCCGGAAAAGCGCCTGTTCGCCTATTCGGTGCTCTACCTTTTCGTGCTGTTCGCCGCGCTGGTGGCGGACCGCCTCATCCTGGGATGACCCATATGACCCTGCCTTCCGATCCCGAACTCGATCCGGCCAAGGAACGCCGCCGCATTCAGCGCGGCCGCAATGTTGCGCTGGGCCTGGTGCTTGGCGGGCTGGCGGTGCTGTTCTTCCTGATCACCATCGCCAAGATGCACAATTGAGCCGATGGGCAGCGCCGCTTCTGATCCGCGCCGCAATCGCCGGGTCGCGCTGATCGCGCTGGTCGGCGCGCTGGCGATGCTTGGGCTGGGGTTTGCCTCGGTCCCGCTCTACCGGATGTTTTGCCAGGTAACCGGCTTTGGCGGAACCACGATGCGCGCCACTTCGGCCGAGGCCAGCAAGGTCAAGGTTGCGGCGGGCACGATCTCGGTGCGCTTTGATGCCAACGTCGATCGCGACATGCCGTGGCGCTTTGCACCCGAGCAGGTCACCCAGGATATGCGAATCGGCACCCGCAAGATGGCCTATTTCAAGGCCGAAAACCTGTCGGACCATCCGATTACCGGGGTTGCCAGTTTCAACGTGACGCCCGAGCAGGTCGGCAAGTATTTCAAGAAAGTGCAGTGCTTCTGCTTCAACCGGCAGACCCTTCAGCCGCATCAGGCGATCGATATGCCGGTGATCTATTTCGTGGATCCGGCGATCCTCGATGATCCCGAGGCGAAGGACGTGCAGCAGATCACGCTGAGCTACACTTTCCACATAGCTGCCGATGACCCTTCAAAGGCACTGGACCGGGCGGGTCCGGCGCGATAAGGGCGAAGCGAATTTATGCCTGCGCACTATCCGCCAGGCTCAAGGATCAACGGGGACGAAAGCGTCATGGCTGGTACGAAGAACCACGATTTCCACATCCTTCCGCCGGACATCGTGCCGCTCGCGACCACGCTCGGTGCGTTCACCTTTACCAGCGGCATGGTGCTGATGATGCACAAGATGCCCGGTGGGAAGTTCGTGCCGTGGCTGGGCCTCGCCCTGCTGCTGGCTTCGATGTTCCAGTGGTTCTCGAACATTATCCGTGAAGCCCATGCCGGCGATCACACCCCGGTGGTGCAGCTGCACCAGCGTTACGGGATGATCCTGTTCATCGCTTCGGAAGTGATGTTCTTCGCGGGCTGGTTCTGGGCCTTCTTCGATTTCTCGCTGTTCCCCGACAAGATCGCGGAAGTGGTGGGTGGCCAGTGGCCGCCCAAGGCGATCGAAGCGGTGATGAACCCGTTCGACCTGCCGCTGCTCAACACGCTGATCCTGCTGTGCTCGGGCACCACCGTGACCTGGGCGCACCACGCGCTGATCCACGGTGATCGCGCTGCGCTCAAGAAGGGCCTGTGGGCAACGATCCTGCTCGGTATGCTCTTCACCAGCATCCAGGCTTACGAATATGCCAACGCGCCGTTCCCCTTCGGGCAGAACACCTATGGCAGCGCCTTCTACATGGCGACCGGCTTCCACGGCTTCCACGTGATCGTCGGCACCATCATGCTCGCCGTCTGCCTGAAGCGCGCCTACAACGGTGACTTCACCCCCAAGCAGCACTTCGGTTTCGAAGCTG
>CALKVF010000109.1 GCA_937996535.1 uncultured Novosphingobium sp.
GGCGCGCAGCCATCGTGGTTTCGCTGCGGTTGCGCGCAGCGGTGATCAGCCAGCGGATGGCCAGGGCCTGGGCGCGCTCGGGGCGCACTTCGACCGGAACCTGGTAGGTCGCACCACCGACGCGGCGGCTGCGGACTTCGATCTGCGGCTTCACGTTGTTCAGAGCATCGTGGAACAGCTGGACTGGATCCGACTTGGCGCGGGTTTCCATGGTTTCCATGGCGCCGTAGACAATGCTTTCGGCAACCGACTTCTTACCGTCGAGCATGAGGTTGTTCATGAACTTCGACAGGACCTGATCACCAAACTTGGGATCCGGCAGGATTTCCCGCTTCTCGGGACGACGACGACGTGACATCGCTTGAATTCCTTATTTCCGCGGGCGGCGCGATCATGCGCGCTGCCCCTTACAAACCAGCGAGGGGTTGCCCGCTTACTTCGGACGCTTGGCGCCGTACTTCGAACGGCTCTTCTTGCGATCCTTGACGCCCTGGGTATCCAGCACGCCGCGCAGCACGTGGTAACGCACACCGGGAAGGTCGCGCACACGGCCGCCGCGGATCAGCACCACAGAGTGCTCCTGGAGGTTGTGGCCTTCGCCCGGGATGTACGAAATGACTTCGCGCTGGTTGGTCAGGCGGATCTTGGCGACCTTGCGAAGCGCCGAGTTCGGCTTCTTCGGGGTGGTCGTGTAAACGCGGGTGCAGACGCCGCGCTTCTGCGGGTTCTGTTCCATCGCAGGGACCTTGGACTTGGCCTTCTGCGGCACGCGACCCTTGCGGATCAGCTGGTTGATAGTAGGCATGAAGTACTCTTCACCTTGGTTGTGGCTCGGCGCCAGAGGTGAAGAGAATGCGGATCCCGCAAATGCCGGACGACCGGGCCAGACCCAGCGCCACTTGCAATTGCGAGCCGAAACGCTCCACCCGGACGAAGGCCGGGTTACTTTGACGGATAGCACCTGCGACGAATCGCGGCTGCGCACCGGCAATGTTCAGCTCAATCCGGACAAACGAGGTCCGGAAGCCGGCGCCCTTATGCGCTGAGGGCGCGCGGGTCAAGGATAACTTGGGTCTGGCGCGCTCAGCCGTGGGCTTGGCGCGCTGCGACGCCGGGCTCGTCGCCCCTGCCCTCGCGCCGCTGCGCGATCCGCGTCACGTTGCCCTGTTCATCCGCCGCGCGGAAGCGGTTGCGCCGTTCGAAACGGAACTGGCCAACAATTTCGGCCATCCTGTCCGCCTGCTCGGCCAAGGTGCGCGCCACTGCGCTTGACTGCTCGACCATCGCGGCGTTGTGCTGAGTGTCGATGTCCATGGTCTGGACCCGGCCACTCAGCGCATCGACGCTGCCGGCCTGCGTTTCGGAATTGGCGGCGATATCCGATGTACGGGTGCTGGTATCGGCCAGCCGCTCGATGATCCGATCAAGCGCCGACCCCGTCTGCGCGACCAGATCCACCCCCTGCTTCACGTCAGCGCCGGACTTGGCGATCAACTCCTTGATGTCGCGCGCCGCTTCGGTCGTGCGGTGCGCGAGCGCGCGCACCTCGCTGGCAACCACGGCAAAGCCCTTGCCGGATTCGCCGGCCCGCGCCGCTTCGACCCCAGCATTGAGCGCCAGCAGGTTAGTCTGGAATGCGATCCCATCGATCACATCGATGATCTGGGCAATCTCGCTGGAGGATTGCTTGATCTTGTCCATCGCCACCACAGCCGCCTGCATCACTTCCCCGCCGTGGCGAGCATCGCTTTCCACCTCGGCCACGCTGGCATTGACCTCGCGCGCGCTCGATGCGGTCTGACCGACCGAAACGGTGATCGTGCGCATCCCCTCGGCGATCTCGGCAATGTTCGCCGCCTGGGCTTCGGTCCGGTTAGCCAGATCGCTCGCCGCATCGCTGATCTCGCGTGCGCCGTTCTTCACGGTATCGGCGGCATCGGTCATCTGCACCACCATCGAACTGATCTGGTAGCGCATCGTGTGAAACTCCTTGGCCAGCGGCGCATAGGCCACCGGAAGGTCCTCAAGCTGGGCGCGCAGATCACCTCCGGCCATTGCTGCCAGTGCCCGGCTCAGCGATTCCAACGCTCCGCCGCGAGACACCTCCTCCTGCTCGAAATAGGCGCCGATCGCGGCTTCCATGTCGTGCAGCGCGGCCTTGACCAGCGTACCGATCGCTTCACCCGTGGCCCGACCGTTGAGCGGGGTCACCACTCGGCGTGCCAACATGGCTGCGATCATTTCCTCAAGCACCAGCGCATAGCCGCCGATGTAATAGGCCGGGGTCAGCCCGACATCGGAATGAATCCGCCCAATCGTCCGCGCGCCCTCCAGAATGCGCGCATCGAACCTGCCCGAGAACATCGTCAGCCAGTGGCGGTATTGCGCGCTTGAAGCCTTGTCGCGCAGGGCATTGGTCGGCAGCAGGCCCGAGGCAACCGGGTCCGCGGCAATCCGATCGTAAAGCTTGCGCAGGGCCTGAGGCGCATACTTTTCGATGGCGCGGCGAATGGTCGGAAAGTGGCGAAAATTGCTCTCGTCCGGCGGGGCAAACGTGGCCTTCACCTTTAATTTTGGTCCGTTCGGCTGCATGCCACACCCCCAAACTGCGCGATCCGGCAGACTGCCAAACCTGGGCGCGGCTTAAGGTGAAGTCCTGCAAACCGGGTTAGCCCGGCCTAGGTAGTTCAGCGAATAGCCGTGATTACAGGGCGAAAGCCGGACGCGCGGCGATCCGTTCGCGCCAGGCGGCGATCGCCGGGCGGCCCTCTGACGCGTCGATCCGCAGCACCCGCGCAAAATCGAGCGCGACCGCCGCCGTGATGTCCGCCACCGAGAAGGCATTGCCGGCAACCCACTCGCGCCCGGTCAGGTGCGTTTCAAACCGCGCTAGGAAATCGCCCAGCCGCGCCCGGCCGCGTTCGGCGAGTTCGGGGATCTGGGCGTAGTTGTCCGGTCCGGGCAGCGCGCGGTCCTTCATCGCCGGGGCGGAATTGCGCATCGCCTCGGCAATTGCCATGAAACATTCACCCTCGATCCGGGCGTTCCAGCTGGCGACTTCGGCCTTATCGAGCGCGGTGCGGCCAAGCAGCGGGGGCTCAAGGCAAGTCGCCTCGGCCCAGGCGGCAATGGCCGCGTTATCGGGCAAGACCGATCCATCATCCAGCACCAGCGCCGGCACGGTCAGCGCCGGGTTGATCGCGCGGAAGGCGTCGGACAGCTGCTCGGCCGCGGCCAGATCAACCACCACGGTGTCATGCGCGATGCCCTTTTCCGCCAGCAGGATGCGGGCCCGGCGCGGGCTGGGCGCGCGCGGATAGTCATAGAGCGTGGGCATGGTCCTCTCCTCGATCCCGCCGGCGGTGCTTCCCGCGCCGCGGACACACCCGTTCTTAACCGGCGCAGCCTAGGACGCCAGTGAAACAAGGACCAGCCTGCCATGACCACGCCCATCTTCCCGCCTGCCACGCTTGACCGGTTTGAAACGCTCTACCCCTCGATGCCCGGCAAGCTGGCACACTTGCTGGTCGATCACCCGCTGCTGACGCTCGATGCTCTGGCGGCGCTGGCCGAACGGCTGCCCGCCGGCTCCATTGAATACAATCCCGGCCAGCTGCCGATCGGGATCGCGCCCGAGGATGTGCCGGCGCCCCGGCTTGGCGTTGCCGAGACGATCCGCAACATTGGGCAAAGCGGATCGTGGGTCGCGCTCAAGCGGATCGAACAGGCGCCGGAATACCGGGCGCTGCTCCATGACATCCTGAGCGAGTTGCGCGAGAGGGTCGAGGCGCGCACCGGGGCAATGCTCCAGCTCGAAGGCTTCGTGTTCATCACTTCGCCCGGATCGGTCACCCCGTTCCACTTCGATCCCGAGCACAACATCCTGCTGCAGGTCATGGGGTCCAAAACCATGACCCTGTTCGCCGCCGACGACGAGGCGCTGTTCGCGCCCGCTGTCCACGAGGCATTTCACGTCGGCGCGCATCACCGCAACCTGCCGTGGCGCGATGACTTTGCCGCGCGCGGCGAAGCGATCACCATCGCGCCCGGCGAGGCGATCCACGTGCCGGTGAAAGCCCCGCACTGGGTCCAGAACGGCGATGCCCCTTCGGTTTCGCTATCGGTGACCTGGCGTTCGGCGTGGAGCTATGCCGAAGCCGATGCGCGGGCCTTCAATCATGTGATGCGTGATCTCGGGCTGGATCCGGCAAGTCCCGCCCCCTTCCCCGCGCGCAATGCCGCCAAGGCGCTGGCCTGGCGCGCAGTCCGCAGGCTCAAGGGGCTGGCGCGCAGCGCCTGATCCCTGCTCAAGCCTGATGAGGCGGCATCACTCGGGTGAGGAATTCGATCACCGCGGCGTTGAATTCATCGTTGCGGTCACCCGCCACCATGTGCCCGGCGCCGCGAATGTCGGCGATTTCCAGCTGCGGCACCCGGCGGCGCAGGTCGGCCACGCCTTCATCGTCAACGATGTCGGACTTCATCCCCCGGACCAGCAGGGTCGGCACCCGGTCGGTCCAGTCGGCCGCATCCATCAGTTCGAGCAGGTGCGCCGGATCGCCGCGCGGATCCTGCATCATGCGCGGATCCCAGTGCCAGTGATAGCGGCCGTCATCGCCGCGCCGCAGGTTCTTGTTGAGGCCTGACAGATCCTTGGGCCGGGGGCGTTCGGGGTAGTAGGCCGAAATCGCATCGGCGGCCTCTTCCAGGCTGGCAAAGCCGCGCGGATGAGCGGTCATGAAGCCGCGGATCTTGGCCACGCCGACCTGCGACATCTTGGGCACGATATCGACCAGCACCAATGCTGCCGGCTCCAGCCCGCGCGAGGCGGCGACCAGCGCGGTCAGCCCGCCGAGAGAGGCCCCCACCAGCGCCAGCGGCCGCGAGCCCTGCGCCGCAACCGCGGCCAGATCATCGGCCCGGGTGGTCAGGGCATAGTCGCCATCGGGCGACCAATCGCTGTCACTGTGACCGCGCAGGTCATAATTGATCGCGTAATAGCCAGCTGCGGCCAGCTGTTCTTCGCAGCGGTCCCAGCTGTGCCGGGTCTGCCCGCCGCCGTGGCCCAGCACGACCGTGGGCGCGCCTTTGGTGCCAGCGACATCGGCGGCGATTTCCACGCCCGGGGCAACCGCAATTCGGATGGTTTCTTTATGCATCGTGGCAGGCAGGTTGCCTGCCCGCCACGACCCGGTCAATCGCAATCTTAATCGTGCGATTAATCTTCCAGCAGTTCAAAGTCCTGCTTCTCGCTCCCGCAGTCGGGGCAATACCAATCGTCGGGGATGTCCTCGAAGGCGGTGCCGGGCGCGATCCCTTCGTCGGGGATGCCCAGCGCCTCATCAAGGATGTAGCCGCAGTTCCTGCAGCGCCACTTGCGCGTGCCCGGCTGGGACATGGCCTGCCCTCCCCTTCAGTTCGCGGTGAACTTGATCGGCACGTGCTTGGGCCCGCACACGAAGTTCGAGATCGTGCGTTCGCCCTTGCCGTTCATTTCCACGGATTCGAGCCGCTTGAACAGTTCTTCCCAGAGTATCCGCATTTCCATGCGCGCCAAGTGCTGGCCAAGGCAGACATGGACGCCGTAGCCAAAGGCCACCTGCGGGTTGCTTTCACGGTCGATGCGGAATTCGAACGGATCGGCCCAGACGCTCTCGTCGCGGTTGCCCGACTGATACGACAGCATCAGCCAGTCGCCCGCCTTGATCTGCTCACCGGCAATCTCGCAATCCGCAACCGCGCTGCGCATGAAGTGCTTCACCGGCGCTTCCCAGCGGATCGATTCCTCGACGAAGGCGTTGATCTTGGAAGGGTCAGCCTTCATCTCGGCCAGCAGGTGCGGACGTTCGGCCAAGGCCCACATCGCGCCCGCCGTGGTGTTCGACGTGGTGTCGTGCCCGGCGGTGGCGGCGATGATGTAATAGCCCATCATCTGCCGGTGGTTGAGGTATTCGCCATCGATCTTGGCATTGGCGATCAGGCTGTTGATGTGATCGGTGGGATTGGCGCGGAACTTCTCGGTCACCGCCTTGAAGTAGTTTTCCAGTTCCATCGTCGTTTCCCAGAGCGATTTCAGCGCTTCCTCGGGCGTCAATTCGGCGCGGGCGCGGTTGAGTTCCGGGTCAGCGTTGTTGAACAGTTCCTGCGTCAGCTTGAGCATGAAGGCTTCGTCTTCCTGCGGCACGCCCAGCACGGTCATGATCACGCGCAGCGGATAGAGGAAGGCCACGTCCGAGGCGAAATCGCATTCGCCATTAAAGCTCAGCATGTGGTCGACGAATTCGCGCGCGATGCCCCGGATCGCGTCTTCCAGCGGCTTGATCGCACGCGGGGTGACGTGCGGGAACACGATCCCGCGCAGATCCTTGTGCTCCTTGCCATCAAGCGAGACGAGGCTGCGGATCAGGTTCGGCTCGCCCCCGGTCAGCGCCTTGACCTTGGCTTCGTTTTCGCGGTCTGAGAGGAAGGTCGACTTATCGCCGTTATGGAAGAAGTCGGGCTGGCGCTCGATCTCCTTGATGTCGGCATGGCGGCTGACCACCCAGAACGGGTCCATCCCTTCCAGTTCTGCCTTGGCAAGCGGCGCGGTGGCGCGGATTTTGCGGAACGCCTCGTCCACCACTTCGCGCACCGAATAGGACTTGGGATCGACGATCGCCTGAGCGAGTTCCTGGGGCAGGGCCATTGCAGCTTGTCCTCTCTTATTTCCACGCCGGTCTTGCCGGAGTCGCATTGAAAATTATAAAACAGTTGGTATACGGTCAACAACTAAGTTGAAATACCCGGATCGGCCACCGGGGGGAGACACTGCCCGTGAATGCACCACCGCCCGCCGCCCAGCTGCCGCGCCGCACCCAGGCCGAACGCCGGGCCGAATCCGAAAACCGCCTGCTTAGCGCGGCGGCCGAGATCATCGCTTCGGAAGGTTACCTTGCCGCGACGCTGGAACGCGTGGGCGAACGCGCAGGCTTCAGCCGGGGGCTGGCCAGCCGCAAATACGGCTCGAAGGACGGACTGATCGAAGCGGTGATCTGGCGGGTTTCGGCCCATGTCCACGAACAGGTCGATCACGCCATCGCCGGGGTCGGCGACCCGCTTGAACAATTGCTGCGCTTGTTCGACCGCTTCGTCGAACTGGTGCTGAGCGACACCTCGGTGCGCGCCTATTTCGTGCTGTTCAGCGCGATGATCGCCAACCGGCTCGACACCCGCAGCGTGTTCGATGAAGTGCAGCAACGCTTCGGGGACCGGGTCGCCGCGGTGATTGCCGAGGCCCAGGCCGCAGGCTCGGTGCCCGCTGCCCTGCCCGCGGCCCACGCCGCCTTCATGGTCGGTTGCCTGCTGGCTGGGATCTCGATCGAAACCGCGGTCGATTACCGGATCGAGGGCGAAAGCGATCCCGCCGCGCTGCGCGCCGATCTTGTCGCCATGCTGCGGCGCGCGCTGGGCGGCTGATCCGCCGCCTCAGTGCGGAGCCAGATCCTCGCCGCTGCGCTCCGGCCCGAGATTGGCCCACAGCGCCAGCAGCACCGCAACAATCGCGCCGAACAGTGCCAGCGCATAGGCAAAATCATTGCCGCGCGCCTCCGCGATCCCGGTCTGGACCACGACGTTGTAAGACGACAGCAGGTTGCCCAGCTGATAGACGAAGCCCGGGAACATCGCCCGCACCGCCGGCGGTGACAATTCGTTGAGGTGGGCCGGAACCATCGCCCAGGCGCCCTGCACCCCGGCCTGCATCAGGAAGGCCCCAAGCGCCAGCAGCGGCGCATTCGGCGCCCAGACCCACAGCGGCAGCACCACCAGCGTGACAAGCGCCGCCAGCGCGATCGTGCGGCGGCGCCCGATCCGTTCCGACAGCGGCCCCATCAGCATCGCCCCGGTGATCGCCCCGCAATTCATCACGATCGCGATCAGCCCGGTCAGCTGGGTGCCATAGCCGCGCTGTTCCTGAAGGAAGGTCGGATAGAGATCCTGCGTGCCGTGGCTCAGCGAATTGAACAGCGCCATCAGCACGACCAGATAGAGCGCCAGCTTCCAGTTCTTGCCCAGCGCCCGCAGCGGATGATCGAGCGGCTTGCCCTGCCGCGCGACATAGTGCGGGCTTTCCTCAACATGGAGCCGCACGAACAGGACGAACAGCGCCGGTGCCAAGCCCAGCATGAACATCCCGCGCCAGCCGATCGCGTCAAAGAACAGGAAATAGGCGAGGCTCGCGATCAGGTAGCCGGAAGGATAGCCCGCCTGGATCAACCCCGAAACCGGACCGCGCAAACGGGGCGGGATCGTTTCCATCGCGAGGCTGGCCCCGATCCCCCATTCGCCGCCCATCGCGAAACCGAACAGCGCGCGGATCACGAGCAGTTGGGCGAGGCTTTGCGCCATGCCTGACAGCGCCGACAGCACCGAGAACGCCAGCACCACCATGACCAGCACCGGACGTCGGCCGATCCGCTCGGCCAGCCAGCCAAACACCAGCGCGCCGAACGGGCGCATCGCCAGCGTGTAGAACAGGGCTTCGGCAACGCTGGTCTTGTCCGCGCCAAAGGCGGCTGCGATGGCTTTCACCGAAAAGACCATCAGGAAGAAATCGAACGCGTCGAGCGTCCAGCCCAGATAGGCCGCATAGACCGCCATCTTCTGCGGCTTTGCCAGCGCGCGCCATTCGGCAACCAGACCCATCGCGTAAACTCCCCCTGAGCGATTTTCATCACCCTAGGCGGGCAAGCGCCGCCAAGGCAACCTGCCACCGATCGCTGCGGGACTGCGGCTGCGCTGGTTAGTCGGCAAGCCCGGTCAGGAACGCGACCAGCGCCTTGACCTTTTTCTGGCGCCACTGCGGCGGCGGAGCGACTAGCCAGTAGCTTTGCCGGCACGGCTCGGCCTCGCCATAGTCGCTGAGGCGGCCAAGCTGGATCCAACTGCGCGCCAAGGTGGCGGGGACGCGGGTGCGGCCCATTCCGGCAGCCGCAGCCGCCAGCGCAAGCCCGGCATCGCCAACGCTGAGCGGGGCGGCATCATCGGGCCCATCGCCGCCGGGATTGGGATCGCCCGGCCAGGCGATCCAGCTGCCCTCGCCAACATTGACCCGGCCAGTTTCGCCCAGTTGCACGCCTTCAAGTTCACCCGGCCCATCGGCCCAGCGCACCGCGAGATCGAGATTGGCCTCGGTGAAATCGGCATTTTCGCCATCAACGAGGACGTAGCGCACCTCGGGATTGGCCTTGCGAAATTCGGACAGGCGCGGGGCCAGCCACGCGGCGAAGAATTCGCGCGGCGCGGCGATGGTATAGACATGGCTCGACTGGCCCGCCTGGATCGCCTGGACCGCATCCTCGAAATGCAGGAACCCGGTGCGCAGCGCCTCGAGCCCGGCGTTGGCCTCGTCGGTCAGCTCCAGCCCCTTGGGGGTGCGGCGGAACAGGACAACGCCCAGCACGTCTTCGAGCGCGCGGATCTGCTGCCCGACGGCTGCCGGGGTCACCGCCAGCTCATCAGCCGCACGCGTGAACGAGAGGTGGCGGGCCGCCGCATCGAACACGCGCAAGGCGTTCAGGGGAAGGTGCGTGCGCTTCATGGTCTGCGCGCTTAGCCCGCCGTGGCAGGCGCGGCCAGCGGGAAAAAGGGGATCGCCACGTCGAACTGGCTGCCATCCTCGCGCCGGAACACATAGCCGCCTTCCATGGAGCCCATCGGCGTGGTTAGCGGGCAACCCGAAACATAGTCATGGCTGCGCCCGGGTGCGAGCACCGGCTGTTCGCCCACCACCCCATCGCCTTCGACCGTGTTGACCATCCCTCGGCCATCGGTGATTCGCCAATGCCGGGTCAGCAGCTGCACGGTATCGTCGGTGCCGTTCTCGATCCGGATGTGATAGACCCAGAACCACTTGCCGGCCTCGATCCGCGACTGTTCGGGCAGGAAATTCACCGCGACGCGCACGGTAATGCCGTCGGTCACGGCGCTATGCTGGAACAGCTCCTTCATGCGCTCACGGTAGCGTCTGGGCCGCCCCCCGGCAATGGGCCGGTGCATCCACTCTGCACACGAATTCAGGGGGCTGACGGATTGGCGGCCGGATCGCGCGCTGATAGACCCCCGCCCCATGCACGCTGCGCCTCCTGTAACCGAGCTGTTCCTGCTCGCCGCCGTCATCATCTTCGCCGCGCCCTACCTGTTCTGGCGGCTGGCGCGGGCCGATTACTATGCCCCGCTGGTGGTGGTGCAGATCATCGCCGGGATCATCCTCGGACCGGGCATTCTGGGGGCAATGTTCCCCGGCTATTACGCCACCGTATTCACGCCGCCGGTGATCGGCGCGCTCAACGGGATCGCCTGGTGGGCGGTGATGCTGTTCGTCTTCGTGGCAGGGCTCGAACTCGATCTTGAGGAAGCCTGGCGCTGGAAGGGCGAAACCGGGCTCACCTCGGGCCTTGCGCTCGGCGTGCCGCTGATGTTCGGATCAGGCGCGGCGCTGCTGCTGCTGGAATTCAGCCCGGCTGCCGCGTGGATCGGGCCCAAGGGGCTGCACTGGCAGTTCGTGCTGGGCGTGGGCATGGCCTGTGCGGTCACCGCGCTGCCGATCCTGATGCTGCTGATGCAGAAGCTGGAGATCCTGCGCACGCCGCTGGGCCAGCGCATCCTGCGCTATGCCAGCCTCGATGACGTGATGATCTGGGGGGTGCTGGCGGCGATCCTGCTCGATTGGGAACGCGTGACCCGGCAGGTCGGCTTCCTCGCGGGCTTTGCCGTTGCCGTTGTGCTGATGCGCAAGCTGATGGCCCGCTTGACCGAGCGCGATCGCTGGCCGGTGGCGCTGATCTGGCTAGCGGCCTGCGGCTACCTCGCCGACTGGTCGGGGCTGCACTACATGGTTGGCGCGTTCCTGGCTGGCGCCGTGCTCGATGCGCGGTGGTTCGGGATCGAGAAGATCGACGCGTTCCGCGAAACCGTGCTGCTGGCCTTCATGCCGGTGTTCTTCCTCTCAACCGGCCTCAAGACCAGCTGGGACATGGGCGGGATCACCGCCTTTGCCGCCGCAGGGGTGCTGCTGGCCGCGATGATCGTGGGCAAGCTCGCGGGGATCGGCCTTGCCGGGCGCATTCTCGGCTGGGGCAAGGGCGAGGCCTGGGTGATCGGCTGGCTGCTGCAGACCAAGGCGCTGATCATGATCATTTTCGTGAACGTGCTGTTCGACAAGCAGATCCTGACCAGCGGCGCCTTTACCGCGCTGCTGCTCGCCGCGATCGGCAGCACGATGCTGACGATCCCGGTTGTTTCACCAGCCCTCAAAAAGCTGGAAGCGTTGACCCGAAAGGCCGGTTAGAGCCCGGCCTGCCGCAGCGCCTGATCAAGATCCTCGATCAGATCCTGCGGGTCTTCAAGCCCGACATTGAGCCGCAGCATCCCGTCGCTCACGCCCATTTCGGCGCGCGCTTCGGCGCTGACCGAGAAGTGCGTGGTCGAGGCGTTGTGGCACATCAACGAACGGGCATCGCCGATGTTGTTCGAGATATCGATCAGCGACAGCGCATTGAGCAAGGCAAAGGCCTGATCGCGGCCCTCAACCTCGAACGAGAAGATCGGACCACAGGCATCCATCTGCTGCATTGCCAGCGCGTGCTGGGGATGGCTGGCAAGGCCGGGATGATTGATCTTGGGCACGCGCCCTTCGAGGAACGCCCCGACCTTGAGCGCATTTTCGCTCTGCCGCTTGACCCTGAGATCCAGCGTTTCCAGCCCCTTGAGCACCACCCATGCGTTGAACGGCGAAAGGTTGGGCCCGGTGTTGCGCTGGAAGGGCAGCAGCTTGTTGTTGATGAAGTCCGCCGACCCCGAAACGGCCCCGGCCAGCACGCGGCCCTGCCCGTCCATCAGCTTGGTCGCCGAATAGGCCACCACATCGGCACCCCATTCGATCGGGCGCTGCAGCGCAGGTGTGCAGAACGCGTTGTCGACCACGGTGGTGATCCCGCGCGACTTCGCCAGATCGCAGACCGCCTTCAGGTCGACGATATCCATCGTCGGGTTGGCGGGGGTTTCGAAGAAGAACACCTTGGTGTTGGGCCGGATCGCGGCTTCCCACTGGGCATTGTCGCGCGCGTCGATGGTGGTCGATTCGATCCCGAAGCGCGGGAACAGCTGATCGACCAACCAGCGGCACGAGCCGAACGCGGCGCGCGCAGCCACCACGTGATCGCCGTGGCTGAGCTGGCACAGCAGCGCGGTGGTCATTGCCGCCATCCCGCTGGCCTGAGTGCGGCAGGCCTCGGCCCCGTCCATCAGCGCGATGCGTTCTTCCAGCATGGCGACGGTCGGGTTCTGAAGGCGCGAATAGGTCATGCCCTCGGCCTCACCGGCAAAGCGCGCGGCAACCGTTTCGGCGCTGTCGAACGAATAGCCCGAGGTCATGAAAATGGCCTCGCTGGTTTCGCCCTGTTCGCTGCGCCAGGTGCCGGCGCGCACGGCCTGCGTCGCAGGGCGCCAATTGCGGGTGATCGAGCGGTCGGTTCCGGTGGTGCGTTTCATGATGGGCAAGGCTCTAGAAGCGCGTCCGCACAGGTGCAAGGGCGTTGCGCTTGATCGCCCGGCTGCCTAAACCCCGCCGATGCAGCCCCGCTTCACGCCCCAGCAGGATCCCGCCGATTGGTGCGCGGTGATCGCGGTGTTCTTCCTGGCCCTGGCCTGGTGGCGGCTTGGCGTGCCCTCGCAGATCTACTTTGACGAGATCCACTACGTCCCCGCCGCGCGCAAACTGCTCGATGGGGTGCGCGCCAATCCCGAACACCCGCTGCTGGGCAAGGAAATCATCGCCGCCGCGATCCGCTGGCTGGGCGACAAGCCGCTCTACTGGCGGCTGCCCTCGGCGCTGGCTGGCGCGCTTGGGCTCTATGCTTTTTCGCGGCTGGTATGGCTGGCAAGCGGCCGCCGCGCGGCGACCATCGCGGCGACCTTCCTTCTCGCCACCGACTTTTCGTGGTTCGTCCAGAGCCGGATCGCGATGCTCGACATGATCATGGCCTGCCTGGGCATGATCGGCCTGTGGCAATTCGCCGCCGCCGTCCAAAACCCGGCGCGGGCGCGCGGGCGGCTCGCCCTTGCCGGCACCTGCTTCGGCCTCGCGCTGGGCGCTAAGTGGAGCATTGCCCCGGCGGTTGCGCTGCCCGGCCTGCTGTTCCTGCTGCTCAAGCTCAAGGACAATGGTCTGCGCTTTGCCACAGCGCGCAGCGGCGGGCCGGTCCCTGGGATCACCCTGATCGAGGCCGGGCTATGGCTCGGCGCGCTGCCGCTGGCGGTCTATTGGCTGACCTTCTGGCCGGCGTTCCACTATGCCAGCCAGCCGGTTAATCCCTTCGATCCGATCGGCTGGCACCGCTATATGCTGCGCTTGCAGGACAGCGTGGTGAAGCTCCATCCCTATCGCTCGGTCTGGTACGAGTGGATGGGGAACGTCCGCGCGATCTGGTATCTCTATCGCGAAGTCGACGGCGCGCAGCGCGGGATCGTGCTGATCGGCAACCCGGCAACCATGCTGCTGGGCCTGCCTGCGCTGGGCTGGGGCCTGTGGGCCGGGATCAGCCGCGGGCGGCGCGATGCCCTGGCCTTTGCCGCGCTCTATGCCGCCAGTCTGGGCATGTGGGCGGTATCGGGCAAGCCGATCCAGTTCTATTACCACTACCTGCTGCCCGGCGCGTTCCTGATGGCGCTGCTGGCGCTGGCGCTGGAGGACGTGTGGCAGCGGCGCGACCGCTGGCGCTGGGCCGCGCCCGCCACCCTTGTGCTCAGCGCGGCGCTGTTCGTGTGGTTCTATCCGATCATCTCCGCCGCCCCGCTGCAGCACGGCCGGCCCAGCTTTGAACACTGGATGTGGCTTCCTAGCTGGCGCTGAGCGAAACAATCCCCATATTGCGAGCCAAACAGGGAGGATTCGCAATATGACCGATGCTGCTTCGCCGCTTCATTTCACGCGCGGCCCGGCGATGGCCAACCGCTTTATGCTGGCCCCGCTGACCAATCTGCAAAGCCATGTCGACGGCACGCTGTCAGACGACGAAATGCACTGGCTCGAAATGCGCGCCAAGGGCGGGTTTGGGCTGGTGATGACGGCGGCGGCCCACGTCCAGCGCGGCGGGCAGGGCTTTCCCGGGCAGCTGGGGATCTGGTCTGACGATCACCTCCCCGGCCTCACCGCGCTGGCGGCCAAACTGCGCGCGGCGGGCAGCCTCAGTGCGGTCCAGCTCCACCACGCCGGGATCCGCAGCCCGCAGGAGGTGATCGGCGAGGCCCCGCAAGGCCCCTTCGCCGATGCCGAAACCGGATCGCGCGCGCTGGCCATCGCCGAGGTCGAGCAACTGCGCGATGACTTCATCGCCGCCGCCATCCGCGCCGAAAAGGCCGGGTTCGACGGGGTCGAGATCCACGGCGCCCACGGCTATATCCTGGCGCAGTTCCTCGATGCCGAAAACAACCAGCGCAGCGATGGCTGGGGCGGCAGCTTTGAAAACCGCAAGCGCATCATCCTTGAAGTGATCGACGGGATCCGCGCTGCCACCCGCGCCGATTTCCAGGTTGGCCTCAGGCTTTCACCCGAGCGCTTCGGGATCCGCATGGCCGAAGCCCTTGCGCTGGCCGAAGAAGTAATGACCGGCGGCAAGCTCGACTATCTCGATATGTCGCTGTGGGATTGCTTCAAGCAGCCCGAAGAGGCCGAATTTGCCGGGCGCACGCTGATCGAGCATTTCACCGCCCTGCCGCGCGGCACCACCAAGCTGGGCGTTGCGGGCAAGATCATGGATGCGGCCAAGGTCAAGGCCTGCCTCGATGCCGGGGCCGATTTCGTGCTGATTGGGCGCGGGGCGATCCTGCACCACGATTTCCCGCGCCGGGCGCTGGCCGATGCCGCGTTTGAAAGCGCGCCGGTGCCGGTAACCCGCGCGCATCTTGAGGCCGAAGGGCTGGGCGCGGCGTTCGTCGATTACATGGCGTCGTGGAAGGGCTTCGTCGAAGCCTGAGGCCAAGGGGCCGGGGCGCCTGGGCGTCCCGGCCGCCTAGCAGATCAATACTTGCCCCAGACGAACTTGTTCGACAGCGCAAAGTTCCACACCGAACCCAGCACGATCCCGATGATCGCCGCCGGATAGTCGTGGAAGCCGATGCGGACCAGCGCGGTGGCCGCGCCGATGTTCGCCAGCAGGCCGAACGAGCAGGTCAGCGCAAAGCGCGCCCAGCCGCCCAGCAGCGGGGTAAACCCGCGCAGCCGCTTGTCCGAATAGGTCAGCTCGTTGTTGAGCACGAAGTTGAACGTCATAGCCACCACGGCAGCCAGCGTCTGGCCGACGATGAACGCGGTTTCCTTGGGGTAATGGCTCACCGCGAAATCGGCGCCGAACAGGTTCAGCACGGTCGCCAGCACGGCCATGTGGACCACCACGCCCAGCCCGCCGATCGTGCCGAACAGGGCAAAGCGGGTCGGGATGATCCGGCCCAGCCACTTGTCGTACAGCCCGACGAGGAATTCGAACACCACCGTGCGGTCAAGCTTGCTTTCGCCTTCGGCGCGCGCGGCGAAGTTCATCGGCACTTCCTTGATCCGCAGCGGCGCCTCGACCGTCGCGAGGATGTCGAGCAGGATCTTGAAGCCAACGCCCGACAGACGGTGCGCGTCGGCGCGCAGCACTTCGGTGCGCAGCATGAAATAACCGCTCATCGGGTCGCTGAGTTCAACCCCGGTGACCTTGTTGGCGATGCGGTTGGCCAGGTTCGAGGCCTTGACCCGATCGGGCCGGCCCCAGGCTTCGGTGCTGGCGCCTTCCGCAAAGCGCGAGGCATAGGCAAGATCATGCTCGCCGCCCTCGATCGCGGCCAGCATCTGCGGCAGCAGCGCCGGATCGTGCTGGTGATCGGCATCCATCACCGCGACCACCGGGGCGGCGGTGGCGCACATCCCCTCGATCGCGGCCGAGGACAGGCCCCGGCGGCCGATGCGCTGGATCACGCGGACGCGCGAATCGTCCTGCGCGATGGCGCGGGCTTCATCGGCGGTGCCATCGGGGCTGTTGTCATCAACGATGATCACTTCGAACGTGGTCCCGGCGAGCGCCGCGTCGAGCCGGTCGACCATGCCGCGCAGATTGCCGCGTTCGTTGTAGGTGGGAAGAACGATCCCGAGACGAATAGTCATTTCAGAGCCTTTCCAGCACGGCATCGCCGATCGCGGCGGTGCCAAGCGTGCCGCCAAGATCGCCACCGCGAATACCATCGGCCAGCGCCTTGGCAACAGCAGCTTCGATCCGCGCAGCCGGCGCTTCCAGCCCCAGGCTGTGACGCAGCAGCATCGCGGCCGAAAGGATCGTCGCCATCGGATTGGCCAGCCCCTTGCCGGCGATGTCCGGCGCGCTGCCGTGGATCGGTTCATAGAGCCCACTGGTCCCTTCGGACAGCGAAGCCGAGGCCAGCAGCCCGATCGAACCCACGCACATGCTCGCCTGATCGGACAGGATATCGCCGAACAGGTTGCCGGTAACGATCACGTCGAACTGGCCGGGGCTGCGCACCAGCTGCATCGCGGCATTATCGACGTACATGTGGCTCAGTTCGACATCGGGATAGTCCTTGCCGACCTCGATCATGACGTCGCGCCAGACCTGCGAGGTTTCGAGCACGTTGGCCTTGTCGACCGAGCACAGCTTGCCCGAACGGCCCTGCGCGGCCTTGAAGCCGACATGGGCGATGCGGCGCACTTCGTCTTCGGCATAGGACATCATGTCCCAGCCCTGACGACGGCCATCGGGCAGAGTGCGGATGCCCTTTTCCCCGAAATAGACGTCGCCATTGAGTTCGCGCACGATCAGCAGGTCGATCGCGCCGGCGACTTCGGGACGCAGCGCGGAGAAATCCTCCAGCCCCTTGAACACCCGCGCCGGGCGCAGGTTGGCGAAAAAGCCCAGCTCCTTGCGCAGGCCAAGGATCGCCTGTTCGGGGCGCAGTGCGCGCTCAAGATTGTCACAGTCAGGATCGCCGACCGCGCCGAACAGGATCGCATCTGCCGCGCGTGCGATGTCCAGCGTGGCTTGCGGCAGCGGGTGGCCGTGGCGCTTGTAGGCCGCGCCGCCGACATCGCCTTCAACCAGCTCAAGGCCGGGAAGGTTCAGCGCCTCAAGCACGCGGACCGCTTCGCGCGTCACTTCGGGGCCGATGCCGTCGCCGGCGAAAACCGCAATCTTCATGGATCAAAAGCCTTCAACAAATCCGGGCCAGCCGCTCGCGCAGCATGGCGCGGGCTCCCATAACATCGCCGCGCCTTTCGGCAAGCGGATAGCGTTCAAGCCGCTGTCCCTGGGCATCGAATTGGCCGAGCATTGCCGGCAGGTCATCGCCCTCGGCCAGCCCCGCAACCTCGCCGTAACCGAGCTCGCGCAGGACCAGCGCCTCGTAGCGCAGCAGCCCCGGCAGCCAGCCGCGCGCCGAGGGCGCATGGCACACCGCATCGAGCAGCGCGCCGAGCGCCGCGTGGAGCGCGGGGAACGGTTGGCGTTCGGGCAAGGCCGATGCGGCGAGCGCGGTTGCCCAGCCGATCGCGGCGGCAGGGAGCGGCTCGGTCAGCCACGGGCCGCGGCTGGCGACCAGTTCGATCCGGGCAAAGGGCAGCTGCCCTTCGGTGCGGGCGCGCAGTTCGGCCTCAACCACGTTGCCCGGGATCAGCACCGGGCGCAGCTGCCGCCCGCGTCCCCCCGCGACATAGCCCGCGACCAGCCCGTGCTCGGCAGTGAGCAGGCGCGCGATTGCGGCCGTTTCCCCGTGGGCACGGACCGCGCAGACAATGGCGGAGGCACGAAATTGCATGGCGCAGGTCTGGCCGCAAAGCGCGGCCAACTCAAGCTGGGGCGCGCGGGCTTACTTCTTGGCCTTGGCGGCCAGCGCGGCTTCGAGCGCGGCGATCCGGTCCTTGAGCGCGTCCACCTCGTCCAGCGCCTTGGCGGCCATGTCCTTGACCACGTCGAATTCGTCACGGCTGACGAAATCGAGGCCGCCCAGGCTTTCGCGCATACGCTCGCGCGCCGCATCGCGGGCTTCGCGGCCCATGCCGGCAACGGTTCCGGCGGCGCTGTTCACCAGCTTGGCCAGATCGGCGAGAAGAGGATTTTCGCTCTGCATGGGTGTCACATGGTCCGGTTCGCGCCGGGTTTCAAGGGCCAGCGTTATCGCAGGCTCAACCGAACTGCACGCTGGCCTGGGCGCGGCCGCTTTCGGCCCCGTCCGAACCCGGATTGGCATCGAGGAACTGCCAGTTGAGCACGGTCGCGAACAGGCACCAGCCAAGATAGGGCACCAGCAGCAGCGCGGCGAACGGGCGCACCCGGTGAAACGCAAGCAGGCAGGCGATCACTGCCACGTCGAGCACCGCCAGCAGCACCAGCGAGGCGCCAATTCGGTGCGCCGCGAAGAACAGCGGCGACCAGGCGAGGTTGAGCACAAATTGCAGCGCGAAAACCGCGATTGCCAGCCGCCGTCCGGCAGCGCCATGCGCGGTGATAATCATCGCCAGCGCCAGCCCCATGCCGAGATAGAGCAAGCTCCAGACGATCCCGAAAGTCGCCGCGGGGGGATAAAGATCGGGCTTTTCCAGCCCGACGAACCACGGATTGTATTCGGTGCTGCCCGACAGCGCGCCCGACAGGAAGCCAAGCAGGAGCAACAGCGGCGCAAGGAACAGCGTCCAGCGCAGCAGCGCCGCCCGCAATTGGCCCGGCGAGGCAAGCATAGTCATCAGGCAGTCTCGATTCGGTTTCGGGCCATGGGCCAATATTGGCCGGGCAAATCCCGCGAGGCAATGGCGAGCAGACTGGCCACGGCGCTATCGCTGCTCCTGCCCGCGCTGGGCCGAGATCAGGAATTCCACGTTTCCTTCCGGGCCCTTGATCGGACTTTCGACGATACCCTCAACCGTCCAGCCCAAGCTTTCGAGCCATTGGCGGACCTCGTCGCAGACCCGCTGGTGCAACACGGGATCGCGCACCACCCCGCCCTTGCCCACTTCCTCGCGGCCCACTTCGAACTGCGGCTTGATGAGGGCCACCAAGCGGCACTGCGGCGCGGCCAGCCGGAGCGGCACGTCGAGCACCTTGGCCAGCGAGATGAAGCTCGCATCGCAGACCACCCAGCTGCACGGCGCGGTGATCTGTTGCGGGGTCAGGATACGCGCGCTGGTCTGTTCGAGCACGGTGACGCGCGGATCCTGCCGCAGCTTCCACGCCAGCTGGTTGGTCCCCGAATCGACCGCAAAGACATGGGCCGCGCCGTGGCTCAGCAGCACATCGGTAAACCCGCCGGTCGAACTGCCGATGTCCATCGCGGTCACCCCGGCTGGATCGAGCCCGAAATGGCTGATCGCGTGGGCCAGCTTGATCCCGCCGCGCGAAACCCACGGATGGTCGCGCCCGCGCACGTCCAGCGGCGCATCGGCGGCAATCGCGGTGCCGGGCTTGGCGATCTTGGTTTCGCCTGAAAAGACCAGCCCGGCCAGCACCAGCGCCTGCGCGCGGGTGCGGCTTTCAGCGTGGCCGCGC
>CALKVF010000110.1 GCA_937996535.1 uncultured Novosphingobium sp.
AGGACGCGGCCCTTTCACGGCTGAAACACGGGTTCGATTCCCGTAGGGGTCACCACCACTCACACCATCATCGCTCTGGCGCAGCGCGGCCTCAATGCCGGCGGCGCGAACCGTTGACGATGAGCTGCTGCGCGCCCGGCATGATCAGCGGCAGGCGGCTGGCCAGCAGCAGTTGCACCAGTTCAGGCTGCCGGCTGGTGTCGGTCTTGGTGTAGATGTGCTTGAGATAGGCGCGGATTGTCTCTTCCTTGAGATCCATCGCCATCGCGATATCCGCGGTGTTGTAGCCCTGGACCAGATAGAGCGCGAGCTGCGTCTCGGCCGGGGTGAGCTGGTACAGCGCACAGACGCCCCGGATGCTGTCGGGCTGGCACAGTTCGGGATCGCTGACGAACAGGATCGCGCTGGCATCGACCGCCAGGGTGCCGAACAAGGACGCAGCCGGCACCACGGCGCAATTGAGCGAAGCGCGCCCGCAGCGCCGCACCGAAAACAGCTGCACCGGCGGCGCGCTGGCGGCGCAGTCACCCCCGCGCACGGCGATGGTCGAGAGCGACATGGCCAGCTTGTCGGCATCGTCCTGCGCCGCGGTCGACACCGCCCCGCCCGCGATCCGCAGCCCGTCACCTTCGTCGAGCAGTCCGGCAAAGGTGCGGTTATAGCCGCAGGGCCGCCGCTCGCCATCGAGCGCGACCACCGCCGAATCTATGATTTCGCTGAACGAAAGAAACGCCCGGAGCGCGTCCTGACCGAATTCGAACAGCGCCATGCCCCCTGGTGGAGGCGGACTGTCAGGCACGAAATCGGCCACAAGATTCCGAAGGTATTTCGGCATGCATCACTCTCCGCCGCTTGCGCGAATGGTGGACAGCTGTGCGACCTCAGGCGTGTTTTTTATTAGCCAGCCCGAACCGGGGGAATTCGTTATGTAGTCGTTTCATATGAGGCAATTGTTACAATTGTCAATGCGATGCAGGGAACTGACTAAGTCCCCAACAGGTGACATGTTCCAAAAACCATACCCATTTTCGCGAATCGGAACGACACATCCATTATTTTCAAAATTAACCAACTGGATTATCGCCCATGACAATATCCATAGGCGTTTTCATACTTAATTTTGTCATGCCCATTTAGGTATTATGCAAAATTATTAAAATTATAAATTTGTAATGCCGCTGCAGCGCCACACAATTTGATTAAATCAATTTCCCAAAAATGACGCGATCGGTTTCTTTCGGCGCGATACGCAGCGTCGATCCGGCAGGATGTTTTTGTTAATCGTTAACAACTCTTCTTTGCCGTCTTTCGCCGTATTTCTAAATATAAAATACAATAAAAACAACTTGTCCGCCGTGAAAAATCGCAGTTTAATGCCCCTCAGCGGGCGATTTTATCGAATAAGCTTCAGTCTCGCCTTTAACCTCAAAAACCAGGTCGCAAAAATCGACAATTACCGGCTCCAAGGCAAATAGCCCTGGGCCGGATGGCGGATTGTGGCTGGCAAATTCATTGTCCGTCGACCGCCTATTCGGGAGGTCGAACATGGGACTTGAAAAGGCGTTGACCCCGGCACCTGGTGCGGCAGCCCATCACGGCGTCCAGCCGCTCACCCCCGGTGAACAAGCACACCTTCAGGACGATCAGCGCGCCAGCCAGGCTCCCGGCCATGCTCCCGGCCGCAGGGTCGCCGCCCACTCCGACGCCCCGGCAAAACCCGCGATCCCCGAAGGCGCCCATGTCACCCGGATCGAGGCCGGCAACGCCCCGCTGGTGCTGCCCGCCTCGACCAGCGTCGAACAGATCACCGCCAGCGGCTCGGATCTCGCCATCACCCTGCCCGATGGGCAGGTCTATCTGGTGGTCAACGGCGCGATCGACGTGCCCGAACTGATCATCGGCAACGTCCGCGTGCCGCGCGCCAACATCGCCGCGCTGCTGACCGGGCAGGAACCCGCCCCGGCGGCGGGCGCTCCGCAAAGCTCGGGCGGCAACTTCGCGCAGGATCCCTCGGATATCGCCCCGGCCTTCGGGCTCGGCAATCTCCTCGCGCCGACCGACCTCGCCTTTGGCCAGCCCGACCAGCAGGTGCTCACCCCCGGCGAGCAGATCGACAACAGCGTTTCGGTGACCATCGTCACGCCCGATCAGCCCGCCGGGGCGATCGACGCCACGGCCACGGTCGCCGAATCCGGCATGCCGGCGCGCGGCTCGCTCCCCGCCGGATCGGACAGCGCGGCCGACAGCGAAACCGTATCGGGCACAATCCTGGTCGATGCGCGCGATGCGCCGGTGGTCATCACGATTGACGGCATGGTGGTGAGCGCCGTGGGGGATACGGTCCAGACGCGGTATGGCGAACTCACCATCACCAGCCTGACCGCGACCGAGATCGGCTATACCTACACCCTGCTCGGCAACAGCACCGACCCGGTGGCGAGCGAGACGCTCACCATTGCGGTCACCGATGCCGACGGCGATGTCGGCACGGCCACGCTGACGATTGCGCTCAATGACGATGCGCCCACCGCGCGCGCCGATGCCGCCGATGTTCCCCCGGCCAATTTCACCCCGGTTACCGGCAATGTGATCACCGGGGCCAATACCGCCACCGGCAGCGCCGGGGCCGACACCCAGGGCGCGGACGGTGCCAGCGTGAGCGGCGTGCGCTCGGGCGATGACGGCCCGCTCGGCACCGCCGGGCAGGAAGTGATCGGCCAATACGGCGTGCTGGTGATCGCGGCCAATGGCGAGTTCAGCTATGTCCGCGCGGCGGGCACTCCGGGCGGGGTCGAGGATGTCTTCACCTATCAGCTGACCGACGGCGACGGCGACGTATCGAGCGCCACGCTGCGCTTCACCATTGCCGACAGCCCGGTGGCGATCATTTCGGTGCCCGATGGCGAAACCACGGTCGATGAAGCCGGGCTTGCCGCGCGGCCGGGTGAAACCGCCGGATCGGATGCGGCGGCGCCGAGCGAAACGACCGAAGGGACGATCCTGTTCGATGCCCCCGATGGTCCGGCGATCGTCACGCTCAACGGCGAAGATGTCTATGCCGTGGGGCAGATCATCGAAACCGCGAGCGGCCGGCTGGTCATCACCGCGATCGGGGATGGCGCGATCAGCTATGCCTTTACGCTGGCCGACAACGTCGCGGGCGATTTTGCCAACGAGGAAATCACCGTCACAGTCACCGACAGCGACGGCGATAGCGACACCACCAGCTTCATCATCGCGATTGCCGACGATGTCCCCACCGCGCGCAACGATGCCGCCACGCTGGATAGCAAGACGGCCACCGAGGTCAGCGGCAACGTGATCCTGGGCGCGGCCGATGGCACCGGCGCGGACACGCCTGGAGCCGATGGCGCGAGCGTCACCGGCATCGCCTTTGCGGACAGCGAGGCCGCCGCTGGCGATGCGATCTCCGGCACTTACGGCACGCTCGTGATCGCGGCGGACGGCAGCTACACCTACCAGATCGATCCCACGAACCCGGCGGTGCTCGAACTGGCCGCGGGCCAGACCGCCAGCGATGTGTTCACCTATACCCTGACCGATGGCGACGGCGATGTGGCCACGGCCAGCCTCGTCATCACCATTGTCGGCGATGACAACGGGATCACGATCACCGGCCTTGCCGCCGAAGGCCCCGACGGCACCGTCAACGAAGCCGGACTTGCCGATGGCAGCGCCCCCGATCCCGGCGTCCTGGAAACCACCGGCGAGTTCACCGTCTCCGCGCTCGACGGCATGGCCAGCCTGCGTGTGGGCGGCACCGTCGTGTTCGATGGCACGCCCCATGCCGGCATGGTGATCACGAGCGGCCCGGAGCGGCTCGAAATCCTCTCGGTTACGCCCAGCGCTGGCGCCAGCGGGACGGTTACCGATCTCACCATCGCCTACCGCTACGTGCTCAGCGACAATTCGCTGCTGCACACTGGCAGCGCCAACAGTTCGCTGCCCCAAAGCTTTGCCATCCTCGCGACCGACAGCGATGGCACCACGGCCAGCGACACGCTGGTCATCGCGATTGTCGACGATGTGCCCACCGCGCGCGTCGATGGCGCGCTGACGCTGGCCGAAGATGCCGCGCCGATCACCGGCAATGTGCTGGGCAACGATACCGCGGGCGCCGATGGCGCCAGGCTGACTTCGGTGACCATCGATGGCACGGTGCTGGCGGTCGCGCCGAGCGGGATCACCACGCTCACCACGGCCAAGGGCACCTACAGCTTCAATGCCAGCGGCGCCTGGACCTTTGCCCCCGCCGCAACCGCCAGCGCCAGCGGCACCGCATCGGGCTTCAGCTATACCATCACCGATGGCGACGGGGACGTATCGAGCGCAGCCCAGGCTATCATGGTCACCGATGGGCGCGGCCCGCGCGGCGCGGCGCCGGTCACGCTGGTGCTTGATGACCAGCGGCTGGCCGATGGTTCGACCCCGGCGGCCAGTCAGCCCGAACATGTCTCGGCCGCGATCACTTTCACGCCGGGATCGGATGCGATCGCGTCGATTGCGTTCGGGGATACCAGCCTGCTTGCCGGGCAATTGCAGTGGACCCGCGACAGCGCGACCAGCATTACCGGGCGGCTCGAAGGCGTGCCCGTCGTCACGCTGACGCTGGCGGTGAACGGTAACAGCGCGGTGGTCACCGCCACCCTGCTCGACAACTATCCCTTCCACGCCGATCCCGAGGCCGACGATCTGGCCGACCTTGGCCGGATCGCGGTAATCGCTACCGACAGCGACGGCGATGCCGCCTCAACCACGGTCAACATCGCGGTTTCCGATGACGTGCCGAGCGTGACCGCCACCCCCTTTGATGCCGGCGCGCTGACAGTTGATGAAAGCGACCTCGCCACCAACGCCAAGGCCGATTTCAGCGGCCTGCTCAATATCCACTACAACGCCGATGGTCCGCTGGGGGTGATGTATTCGCTCAACGCGGGGAATTTCTCGGGCCTGATCGATGTCGCCACCGGCAGCGGCGTGGGCTTCCATTACGGCACCGATGGCTCGGTGATCGCCTATGTCGTCGGCGCGCCGACGCTGACGGTTTTTACCCTGTCGATCGATGATAATGGCGTCATGACGCTCGATCAGATGCGCGCGGTGCGCCATCCCGATGGCAGCGATCCCAACGATGCCGTCTCGGTCGTTCAGGGAGCGATCACGGTGACCGCCACGGTCATCGACGGCGACGGCGATCAAGCCAGCGTCGAGGTTGATCTGGCGGGCGTGCTGGTGTTCCGCGATGATGGCCCGCGGCTGGAACTGACCTCGGCCGATACCAATACCGCCGTGCTCACGACCCACGACGCCCTGACCATCGGCGCGGCCAGCGAAGTTGCCACCGGCAGCTTTGCCGGGCTGTTCGCGGTGAGCAGCGCACCCTTTGGCGCCGATGGTCCGGGGCAGATCACCTGGGCCTATCACCTTGTGCTGGGCAGCGGGGCGGCCAGCACCGAGCTGACCAGCAATGGCACCCCGATCACGCTGGCGCTGGTTGGCGCAGCCGTGGTTGCCAGCGCGGGGGGCAGCCCCATCTTCTCGATTGCGGTCGATCCGGCCAGCGGCGTGGTCACCCTCACCCAGTTTGCCGAACTCGACCATCCCCTGCCCGGCAGCGCCGCGAACTATGGCGATCAGCTCTTGGCGCTCGCCAACGATCTGGTCCTGCTCGAAGGCAGCGCCACGATCGTCGACCGCGATGGCGATAGCCTGACCCGTTCGCTGACGATCGATCTGGGCGGCAACATCCGCTTCGCCGATGATGGCCCCAGCGTGACCGTGACCGGCACCGGCGCGATGATCGAGGCCGATGAAACCACGCTGGCCATCGATCCGCAAAAGGACTTCTCGGGCCTGTTCGCGACCACGCTGAACTATGGCGCCGATGGAGCCGGAACGGTCAGCTATGCGCTGGCCGCCACGTCTGGCCCGACCGGGCTGTTCGATGCCGCCACGGGCGAGGCCGTGATCCTTTCGGTGCTGGGCGGCGTGATCTACGGCAAGACCCAGAGCGGCGGGGCGGAGGTTTTCCGCATCACCGTCAGCGGCGCCGGGGTGGTCACCTTCGACCAGTCGCGCGCCGTGCTCCACACCCCCGATAGCGGGCCGGATCAGGTCCTGGTCATGCCAGCGGCCAATCACATCACCCTGACCGCGACGGTCATCGACGGCGATGGTGACAGCGCCTCGGCCGCCGCCGACATCACCGATCGGTTCGCGATCCGCGACGATGCCCCCCATGCCGTTGCCGATGTCGATACCGTGGCCCGCGACGGCAATCTGGTGGCCGATGGCAATGTGCTGCTCGGAGTTGGCGGGGTCGATGCCAATGACACCGATGGCAATGCCGACAGCCTGTCCACCGACGGCGCAACCAAGGTGACCGGCCTGCGGTTTGGCACCAGCGAAGGCGTGCTGGGCTCCCCGCTCGCCGGAGCCCACGGCACGCTGTCCATCGATAGCAACGGGTTCTATCGCTATGCGGTGGATGCGCTCGATCCGGCGGTGATCGCGCTCAGCGCCAGCGCGACGCTCAGCGAAGTATTCACCTACACGATCGAGGACCGCGACGGTGATCGGTCCAGCGCAACGATCACCATCACCATCGCCGGGACCAACGACCTGCCGATCGCCAAGGCCGATACCAACTGGATCCTCGACGGTGCATCGGGCAGCGATCCGGCGGTTTCGGGCAACGTGCTCGCGACCCTGCCCCACCCCGGTGCGCCGGTTGGCACGTTCAGCGACATTGCCGATGTGGATCCCGATGCCGATCCCCTGACCGTTGCCAATCCCGACATCTATTTCGGCACCTATGGCACGCTGGTGCTGGCGGCCGATGGCACCTACACCTACTACCTCAACGAGGATCACGCCGCGGTGAACGCGCTGGGCGTTGGCCAATCGCTGAGCGAAACCTTCAGCTACACCGCCACCGATGGCGCGCTGTCGGCCAGTTCGACGCTGACGATCACGATCTTCGGAACCAACGATGCCCCGGTGGTCGGTTCGGCCACGGCGCGGATCTCGGAAGAAGGCCTCACCGGCGCCAACGCCGACGATGCGCCCAGCGCCTTGCTCGACACCACCAACAGCCCCAGCGCCAGCGGCACGATCACGATTTCCGACCCCGATACCGCATCGGGCCTGATGGTGACACTGGGCAGCCCCGGCGCAGTGCTGACCGTCGGCGGCCAGCCGGTGACCTGGAGCGGGGTCGGCACGGCTACGCTCAGCGGCAGCGTCGGCGGCCAGCCGGTGATCACCATCTCGATCACCAATTCGGGCAGCTATACGGTGACGCTCGCCCACGGGGTCGACCATCCCGCCGCTGGTCTGGAAGATGTGCTGTCCTTCGCCGTGCCGGTGCTGGTGTCCGATGGCACGGTGACCACCACCAACCCCACCGCGCTGACCGTGACGATCGAGGATGATGCCCCGGTGGCCTTGGGTGAAAGCGGATCGAGCACCCAGCCCCAGCAGAACGTCAACACGCTGTTCATCCTCGATTTCAGCGCCAGCATCGATGATGGCGAACTGAACACGATGATCACCGCGGTGAAGGCCGCGCTCAACCAGCTCGATGCGGCAACTGTACAGACGCTGGGGGTCAAGTTCGTGATCTTCTCGGCCAGTGCCTTTGCCTCGCCGTCGTTTGCGTCAGCCGCCGATGCCAATGCCTGGCTGTCGGGGATCAACCCGGCCGATGGCGGCATCCGGCCCGACTATATCGGGCAGAACACCAATTATTCCGCCGCGATCCAGACCGCGCTGGCCAATTTCAGCGCCGTCAGCGGGGCCAACAATCAGGTGGTCTTCATCAGCGACGGCAATCCCAACCAGTCGGTGCAATTTGCCGGAACGCCGCCCAACGTCTCCGTGGTCAATTCGCTCACCCCGGCGGTTTCGGCAGCATGGAACACCTTCGTCGACAGCAACAACATCGGGGTGACCGCGATCGGCGTGGCCAATGATCCGATCAACATGATCGAACTGCAGCGCCTTGCCGATGTCGATCTCAACGATGCGCCCAACAACCAGCCGATCCTGATCACCGATTTCGGCAGCCTGATGTCGACTCTGATCGGCGTGGTCGTGCCGCCCAGCTTCTCGGGCGATCTCGATGCCAACGACTTCTACGGAGCCGATGGCGGGCGGCTGCTGTCGATCGTGGTCGGCACCGTGACCTATACCTGGGACGGCGCAGGATCGGTTGCGGTATCGAGCGGCGGGACCATCGCTGGCAGCACGATCAATGCCGCCACGCCGCTTGGCGGGACGCTCCACCTCGATTTTGCCACCGGGCACTACGATTACCAGCCGCCCTCGCCGATCACCGCCACGGCCAGCGAAGTGTTCGCCTATACCCTGGTCGACAGCGACGGGGATACGGCCTCGGCCAATCTCACGGTCACGCTCAACGTCTCAGCCCCGCCGGTCGCGCTCGACCTTGATGGCGATGGGCTGGAATTCGCGACCACGGCGGCGGGCGCGCATTTCGATTTCAACGCCGATGGCCAGGCCGAAGCCACCGCCTGGATCGGCAAGGACGATGGCTTGCTGGCGCTCGATGCCAATGGCGATGGCAAGGTTTCTGATCGCTCCGAAATCGTCTTTGCCCGCGATGGGTTGACCGATCTTCAGGGGCTGGCTGCCGACTATGACAGCAACCATGACGGCGTGCTCGATGCCAAGGATGCCGCCTTTGCCAAGTTCGGCGTGTGGCAGGATGCCAATGGCGACGGGGTCGCCGATCCGGGCGAGTTCACCACGCTCGCCGCGCGCGGGATCGTCAGCATCGACCTTAGCGGTAGCGGCCGCAGCTATCAGGCGGCCGAGGGCGAAGTGCTGGTCCATTCGGAATCGAGCTTCACGCTCGCCAGCGGGGCCAGCGCCAAGCTCGCCGACGTGTCGTTCCTGACCGGGCTGGCCCCGCTCCAACCGCGCGAGGCAGGTGCTGCTCCGCTGGGCATGGCGATGCTGGCCGCCGGGCTGATTGCCAGCGCCCAGCAAGCCGCCGCCGCGCCGACCGAGACAGCGCCGATGCCGCCCCCTATAGCCGTGCCGGACAGCCCTGCCCCCGCCGAAGCCCCTGCCACGCCAGCCGCTGAGGAGGACGCGGCCTCGCCGTCAGCCTCGGTGCTGGAACCGGCGGCGCACAGCGCGGCTGAACATTCAGCCACAACGTCATCCAGCGAAGCCAGCGAACCCGCCCTCGATCACGCGCAGGTTGAAAGCCATCCCACGGCCCAGCCAGTCTTTGCTGATCTGCTGGCCCCGGCGGTGGAGTTCGACACCCAGGCGCCGACCGCGCATGACAGTGCGGGCAAGGCCGGCTTTGCCGCAGCTCCGGCAGAGGCCGGCGCAGCACTTGCCGCGCAGATCGTGGCCGATGCCCTCGCGCCCGAGGCGGCAGAGGCGCAGGTCGATAGCCTGATCACCGCGCTCACCCGCAGCGATGCCCACGATCTGACCGATCCCGGCGCGCTGGGAACGCCGCTTCAGGCAGCGCCCAGCGCCTTTGCCGCGCTGCTTGAGGCACCGGGCACCGATTTCGGCCTGGGCGGCAGCGCGCCGATCGACTGGTCGGCTGCCCATCAGGTGCTGACCGATCAGCACATTGCCGTGCAGCTTGAGACCATGGCGGCCGGCCATGGCTGAAATCAGGGACACAGGTTCGCCACACAGCTTCTTCGGGACCAGAACAGGGAAAGGTGCGATCATGGGTGAGATTGTTTCAAACCGGATGCTGGCGACATCGGTCGCCGTGCTGGCGCTGATGGCAGTGCCCGCTGCGGCGGATTCCCCCGATCTCGCCGCCGCGATCCAGACCGCGCTCAACACCAATCCCGAAATCAACCAGGCGGTGCGCAACCGCGAGGCGGTCGATTTCGAACGCAAGCAGGCCCAGGGGCTGTTCTTGCCACGGATCTCCGTCGAAGGATCGGCCGGGGTGCGCCGGCTCGAAAATGACACCCGCCGTTCGCTCGGCATCGCGGATGACAAGCTCTACCCCGTTGAAGGGGGCCTGCGCGCGCAGCAGATCCTGTTCGACGCCGGCAGCCGCAGCAGCGAAGTGCGCCGTCAGGCCTCGCGCAGCGACGGCGCGGCATGGCGGGTGATGGAGCGTTCGCAGTTCATCGCGCTGCAGGTCACGCGCCAGTATCTCGACTATCTGCTGCAACAGCGCACCGTGGCGGCAGCGGAGGACAACGCCGCCTTTCACCAGACGCTGCTCAACGACCTGCGCGAAGGGGTGAAAAGCGGCTCGATCAGCATTGCCGATCAGCAGCAGGCCGAGGAACGGCTGCGGGCCTCGCGCGCGCGGCTGACCGAGGCGAAGCAGGACATGGTCGATACGGCCACTTCGTTCCGCACGCTGACCGGGCTGGAGATCGACCAGACCGCGATGGTCCCACCCACCCTGCGGCCCAAGCTGCCAGCTTCGCTCAACGAGGCGATCGACCTGGCCCGGGCGGACAATCCGCGCCTGCGCGAAGCCCAGGCCGACCTTGATGCCGCCGCCGCCGTGACCCGCAAGGCCCGAGCCGATCTGGCGCCGACCGTCTCGCTTGAGGGCAATGCCCGCGTCGGCCACGACATCGACGGGTTCCGAGGCCATTCCAACGATCTCAACGCCGGCGTGGTGCTGCGCTGGGATCTGTTCAACGGCGGGATCAACCGCAACAAGGTGCACGAGATGGAGCGCCGCGAAAGCGAGGCCCGCTACCGGGTCGAGCAGATGCAGCGCGAGGCCGAACAGGACATGCGCGTGGCCTGGAACGCGCTGCTCAGCCAGGGCGAGCTGGTCACCGAACTCGATCAGCAAAGCCGCGTTTCCGACGATCTGCTCGCCTCCTACCGCGAACAGTTCAACGTCGGGCGGCGCTCGCTGCTCGACGTGCTCGATGCGCAGAACACCCGCTACAACGTGCAGGTCCGGGCAGAGACCGCGCGGTTCGGGCAGATGTTTGCCGAGTACAAGGTGCTCGCCGCATCGAACCAGCTGATCCAGGCGCTCAACGTGCCGGCCCCGACCGCCGCGACCGCCGACCAGCGCGATCGCTTCTCGGTGCGGCCGGCTGCCGTTCAGGATTCGAACGCGGTCACGGGCGCCGACACCGAAGCGGGGCTCAAGCCCGAAGAGCCTGCCTATTGATACCTGCCTGCTGACCTCGCCTGCGGAGAGTGACAGTGAAACTGGATATTTGGTGGAACGAGCCCGCACAGGGCGATGAGATACTGGCCTGCGTGGCCTCGGTGGCCTTGCGCTTTGAGCGGCCATCCTCGCCCGCCGCGATCGGCGCCGGGCTGACCCTCGATGAAAGCGGGCGGCTGCCGGTCGATCAACTGGGCAATGCCCTGCACCGGGTCGGACTGCGCAGCCGCGCGGGCCGCGCCCGGCTGGATCGCTGGAGCCACGGCGATCTGCCCGCGATCCTCCCGCTGGATGGCGGACGGGCGGTGGTGCTGCACGCGATCCACGGCGATCTGGGCGAAGTCGAACTGCCCTTCGTGCCCGAGCGCGAGACGGTCACCCTGGCTGATCTCGACGCGCTCTATACCGGCGGCGGGCTGATCGTCACGCCCGATCCACAGGTGGAACGCAACGCCGACCAGCCCTGGCACGCCCCCGCCAAGCCGCACTGGTTCTGGAGCGAAGTGCGCGAAGTGCGCCGCCAGTTCGGCTTCGTGATGGTCGCCGCGCTGGCAATCAACCTCCTCGCCTTCGCGATGCCGCTGTTCACGATGAACGTCTATGACCGGATCATTCCCAACCGCGCGGCCACCAGTCTGTGGGTGCTGGCAATCGGCGTGCTGCTGGCGATCGGGCTGGAATTCGCGCTGCGGCTGGCGCGCACCCGGTTGATCGACGAACTCGGCCGCTCGCTGGATGCGCGCTATTCGCAGCGCCTGTTCGAAAAGATGCTCAACCTGCCGCTGACCCTGCGGCGCGGCAGCACCGGCGCGCTGGCCCGGCGGGTTTCGGAATACGAACAGGTCCGCGATTTCTTCGCCTCGACCATGATCGTGCTGTGCGTCGATCTGGTGTTCCTGTTCCTGTTCCTCGGCCTGATCCTGGTGATCGGCGGCTGGCTGGCCGCGATCCCGCTGATCGCGATCGCGGTGATGGCGGTGGCCGGTTACCTGCTGCAACGCTCGATCGGGCAGACCGTGCTCGATGCCCAGGCCGACACCAGCCTGCAGCAGACCGCGCTGGTCGAAGCACTCGGCGCGCTCGAAACGGTCAAGGCCTGCCGCGGCGAAGGCCGGGTGCTGGGGCGCTGGCAGCGTTATGCCGCATCCAGCGCCGCCACCCAGGAACGCCTGCGCGGATTGACCGCAACCGCGATCAACCTTGCCACGCTGTGCCAGCAGGGCACCAATATCGGGCTCGTCGTCGGCGGGTTCTACCTGTTCGACGCGGGCAAGATCTCGATGGGCGGGATCATCGCGATCATCATGCTGTCCAGTCGCTCGCTCGCCCCGGTCGGGCAGCTCGCGTTCCTGATCACCCGCGGCCGGCAGGCCTTCGCCACGCTGGACAGCCTGCAGGATCTGGTCGAGCAGCCCGACGAACGCGATCTTGGCAGCCGGGCGATCATGCCAACGATCACCCGCGGCGAACTCGAACTCGATGCCGTCGATTTCCGCTATCCCGAAGCCCCGCGCGATGCCCTGAGCGGCATCACCCTGCGCATTCGCCCGGGCGAGAGGATCGGGCTGATCGGCCGGGTCGCCTCGGGCAAGTCGACGCTCGGCCGGCTCTTGTGCGGGCTCTATGAACCCAGCGGCGGGACGTACCGGGTCGATGGGCTCGACAGCCGCCAGTTCGGCCCCCACGCGCTGCGCGCCGACCTGCGCTTTGTCGGGCAGGATGCCGAGCTGTTCAGCGGCACCGTGCGCGAAAACCTCCTGTTCGGCGCGCGCGAGGCCAGCGATGCCGACCTGATCGAGGCGGTGATGCGCTCGGGCGCGGGCAGCTTCATTGGCCGCGATGCCACCGGGTTCGACTATCACGTGGGCGAACGCGGCGGGCGGCTGTCGGGCGGGCAGCGCAGCTTCCTGGTCATGGCCCGTGCGCTGGTCGAACCCTGCCGCGTGCTATTCCTTGATGAACCGACCGGCGCGATGGACAGCCAGACCGAACGCTTGTTCGTCGAGCATCTCGACCGCGCGCTGCGCCCGGATCAGACGCTGATCGTCTCGACCCACCGCAACGCGCTGTTTCAGTTGGTCGACCGGCTGATCGTGATCGATGGCGGGCGGATCATTGCCGATGGTCCGCGCGACGTGATCCTCGGCCAGACGATGATGGCGGCGGAATGACCATGGCCGCGCACACCCCCAAGCTGTGGCGCAACCCTGGCTCGTTCATCGCCGGCGTGGCCACGGCCAGCCTGGCCTTCAGCCTTGTGCCTTCGATCAAGGTTGCCGATCCGCTCGGCGCGCTGGGCCGGATAACTGCGCGGACGCCCACTGCCCCCCCGCCGGGACCAGCCCTGCCCGCCAATGCCGATCTGCAACAGATCGCTGCCGTCCCCCATCCCGAACTCGACGAGGTGGGCATGACCGCCGAGGTCAAGAACGCGCATCTGCCCTTTGCCCATGCGCCGGCCCTTGCCGCCGCGCCCTTCGCCGCGGTCAACCTTGCCAGCGGCATCGGCCAGACCGCGCTGCAATGCCTGACCCAGGCGGTCTATTACGAAGCCGGCCAGGAGCCGCTATCCGGGCGCCGCGCCGTGGCTCAGGTGGTGCTCAACCGGCTGCGCCATCCGGCCTTTCCCAAAAGCGTGTGCGGCGTGGTCTATCAGGGATCGACCCGGCCAGGCTGCCAGTTCAGCTTCACCTGCGATGGATCGCTGGCGCGCCGCCCGGTCCCGGCGATCTGGGAAGAGGCGCGGCGGGTTGCCGCCGATGCGCTCGAAGGCCACGTCGAACCGGCGGTCGGCTATGCCACGCACTATCACGCCAATTACGTCTATCCCTATTGGGCACCCCGGCTGGTCAAGCTGGCCAAGATCGGCGCGCACATCTTCTATCGCTGGCCCGGCAGCTGGGGCACGCCAGCGGCGTTTCAGGGGCAATATGCCGGCGCCGAGGCCATCCCCGCCTGGCGCAAGGCCGGTGCGGTGGTCCGCCTCGCGGGCAGCGATGCCATCGCGGTCGGCGCGCTTCCCGGCGGAGGGCCAATCACCGCCGAAGCCCGGCTGGCAATTGCCGAACCCGGCGGACGGATCGACACCACAACCGGCTGGCGGATGCACATCTCCGACCCGGCCGAGCTGAACCGCGCCTCGGCGGCCACGCTGCGCCGGCAGACCGGGATCAACCCTCTCCTCGAAACCACGGCAGGATCGCAGCATGAAAATCCTTGAATGGTATCGCGGCCTGTCGGGCTCGCGCCAGATCATCGTGGCGGGCAGCGGCGGCTTGCTGCTGTTCGTGCTGTGGGCTTCGCTGGCGCAGGTGGATGAAATCACCCGCGGGCAAGGCCGGATCATTCCGTCGAGCAAGGCACAGATCGTCCAGTCAGCCGCGCCAGCGACGATCCGCGAAATCCTGGTCCGCTCGGGCCAGACCGTGCGCAAGGGGCAACTGCTGGTCAGGCTCGATGATTCCGAAGCTGCATCGCAGCTTGGCCAGATCGCGGCTGAAAACCGCTCGCTCACCGCGCGGGCCTCGCGCCTCTCGCGCGAGGGCGGGACGGGCGGCGATTGCCCGGTCAATCCCGATGGCACCACCCCGGTCGAATGCCAGGAGGAATCCGCCCTCCAGCAAGTCCGCGCCTCCGCCTTCCGCAGCAAGATCATGGCGCTGCGCGCCGCGGTCGAACAGCGCCGCCGCGATCATGGCGAGGCCCAGGCCACGGCGGCCAGCCTGCGCTCCAGCCTGCAACTCGCGGAAAACCAGGTCGGGATGCTCGCCCCGCTGGCCGCGAAATCGATCGTGCCGCAGACCGAACTGCTCTCCGCCCAGCGCGAAGTGGCCGACCTGCGCGGGCGGCTTGCCGCCGCCCAGCAAGCCACGACCCGCGCCGCTGCGAGCATTGCCGAAGCCGAAGCCCAGGCCTCCGAAGCCGGGTTCCAGTTCCAGCAGGAAGCGCTGAACGAGCGCAACCAGCTTGCCGCCAAGATCGCGGTCAATGCCGAGGCGCTGCGCGGCGCCAACGGCAAGCTCGAACGCACCGAACTGCGCTCGCCGGTCGATGGGGTGGTCAACGATGTCCAGATCACCACGGTCGGCGGGTTTGTGCAACCGGGGCAGAAGATCGTGCAGGTCGTGCCGATGGGCGATCGGTTGCTGGTCGAAGCCCGCGTCACCCCGCGCGACATCGCCTTCATCAAGGTGGGCGACCGCGCCAACGTGAAAGTCACCGCCTATGATTTTTCGGTCTATGGCGGGCTATCGGGCGTGGTGCAGCAAGTCTCGGCCGACAGCATCTATGACGAGGAAAGCCGCCAGACGCTGTTCACCATCGTGGTTGAAACCGATCGCTCGTACCTGATGTCGCACGGGCGGCGGCTGCCGATCAGCCCGGGGATGATCTGCGATGTCGAGATCATCACTGGCCGCAAGAGCATCCTGGCCTATCTCCTGAAGCCGGCTTTCAAGATCGGCTCCGAAGCCTTTACCGAGCGGTGAGCCCGGCCATGTCCCCGGCGGCAGAATAGCCATGAACCCACGCCTTCTCTCCCGAAAAGGTCATGATCGGGCGGTAGTCCTGTGCGCGGGTGGCATCGAGCAAGCCGTCGCTACGGCTGTCGAGCGCATAAAGCCGCCCGCCCTCGCGCACCACCAGCAGCATGTGATCGTCACGCACCGCCATATCGCGCACCACAACGAGGTAGAGATCTTCCTCGCGCACGCCGAGGCTGCGCAGCAGCGCGAGCTTGGCGATGGCATAGTCCTCGCAGTCGCCCCGCCGGCTCAGCAGGGTCTGGCGCGCACCGGCCCAGTTGTCCTTGGCATCGGCGGTGAAAGTCAGGCGGCTGTTGACCCATCGGTTGGCCATGTCGAAGGCTTCAAGCCGCGGCTTGCCGCTGGCTTCATGGAGCAGTGCGCTCCACGGCCCAGCCCCGACGGCAAGGCTGCTGCCGCGCACCTTGCGCCAGCGGCCATCCAGCGGGGTTCGCCCGATCGGGATCGCGGTGCTGCCGAACACGGATGGCATCCCCGAAGGCAAGACCCGCATCATGATGCTGGGGGTGAGCATGGTTTCGACCTTGCCCGAAATCGCCACCAGGCGCGCGGCGCAGCGCTGCGGCCCGATGCCGGCGGCGCGATTGCTGCTACCCTTGATCGCGATGGCCGAGGCGAAGCCCGCCGGGGCAATCCCCTCTTGCGCGGCGCGCAGGCGGGCAAGCCGGCTTTGCTGCAAGCCTCCGCTGGCGAGTGTGCCGAGGTCTGCCCCCGGCGACGGCGCGGCCGATGCCGGCCGGCTGGCGCAGCCATCCACGCCAGGCGCGCCGGACTGCGGCAGGAATGCCGCCGCCTCAGCCGGAGCAACGCCTGCTGCCGCTGCGCTCAATGCAATCAGTCCCGCCACCGCATGGCGGATAGATGCGCCCCGCAGGCGCCAGATCATCCGTGGCATAACCCATCCCTTAGCCCGGGGCGGGTCAATACGGAGTTAAGCCACCGTCGAACAATACGTCGAAGCCCCCAATTGGGGGGTTTCGACTCCCATTCTGGAGGCAGTTGTCCGGGAGCCTGTCCATGATCGCCCCCTTGTTTCTGGCCGCAGCGCTGCCGCTGGCGCTGCAATCGGCCACCCCGTTGCTCATCCCGCCGCTGCGTTCGCGCTCGCAGGTCGAGGTGCCGATAACACCAGCTAAGACATCGGCAATGCTTGATAATCTCGCCCGGCAATGCGGCGAGCGGCAGTTGCAGGTAATCACCCGCGACGAGGTGCAGGTGACCTGTTCCTACGAGCCGGACTACGCCAGCCGGCTGTCCTATATCACCGCCAAGCCGCGCCCCGAGGGACCGCTGCTCGGCTATGTCCGGTTCGCGGTGGTTCGGGGCGGCGGCGCGCTGCGCATCCAGGCGCTGCGCTATGCTGAATTTCGCGCCGCGGGCGAGCTGCGCCAGCAGGTTTCCGACGATGTCACGGTGCTGCGCGAGATGATCGCCCAGGCCCAGTCGAGCCGATCATGACCATCCGGGCATGATTCGCGCCGTGCCGCTCAGAACCCGCACCTGAAGCCGAAATTCGCCGCTTTTTTACGTCCCCCATTGGGACTGTTCGCCAGATTCGGCGCGGCTAGACTTTTGTCGAGGCCTGCCCTGCCCGACTGGCGGGCCTCAAGATCGTTTGCCCGGTCTGCCCGGAAGCGATCAGGCCGGGGACGCGGCGCGGTCGTAGGTCCCGTCTCCGGCCACCCTACGGAAAATCTCCTAAAAAAGCCCTTTCAACGTCCCTGAATGTGGACTGCATCAGCCCACGAATCAGCTAGAATTGCAGGGTGTGATCGACGGACCGCAACGACGATCACCAGCTTGTTCCAGCTGTTGCGACCCAGCAGGAGCAAAGATTGGCCGGGCGCTCGACCAGCCCATCGGCGCCCGGCCCCATTTTTCGGACATCTGCCCGATGCCCGTGCCCTATCCAACGCTGCGCCGCGCCTCGCCGACAGCCGGTCTGGCTGCGGTTACAGGCCGACAGACAACGAAAAGACCTGCTCGCGGTCGCCCTTGCGGCTGACGAGCGGCAGGCTGAAATCAAACCGGACGCTGCCGATCGGTGTTGGCCAGCGCACCCCGATGCCGATCGCGATGCGCGGCGCGGCGCTGTCGGCCTCAAGCGTTTCGCCCGGCAGCAGGCGCGCGCGATTGAGCCCAAAGGCCGATCCCGCCTCAATATACATGCTCGGGCGCAATTCGTTGCGGCCAAGATAGCCGCCGACATGGCCGACCAACTCGGCCCGCGCGGTGTAGAAATAGGTGCCCCCGACACTGGCCCTGAGCGCCCCAGCCGGCGCGCTGGCGGTAAGGCGCGGCGCGACCCCGCGCAGATCGAACCCGCGCAGGCTCTGCCCGCCAAGGTAGAACCGGTCGAACACCGGCGCGCCGGTGCCGCCAAGTTTGGTGATCACCCCGCCTTCGACCGTGGTCGCGATGCTCCACTCCTCGCCATATTGGACATGGCGCTCGAACCCGGCCTCGGACTTCAAATATTGCAGCGAACCGCGCCGTGCGACGATCCGTTCGCCCAGGTGCAGCCGGTAGCCGTGGCGCGGATCGACCGGACTGTCGCGCCGATCAAGCGCCAGCGACAGCGCCCATTCCGCCCGGTTGCCGCGCCCCAGTTCGCCGCAGACGATCCCGGTGTAGATTGCCGCATCGCACGGCTGGCCGCGCTGGCTCAGGCGGAACTCCTCGCGCGCCAGACGCAGGCTGGTGAACACCGAAAAGCTGCGCGAAACCGCATGGCTCAGCCCCACTTCGGCCCCGACCGCGCGCTGCTCGAACGGCGATGCCCCATAGTCATCGGTGAAGCCCAGCGCCCGTTCCCGCAAGGCAAAGGCCGTGGCCGAAAAGCTGGTGCGCTTGCCGAGGAACGGCGTGGCCGACAGCCCGGCCGCCGCTTCCCAGCGCAGCGCAGAATAGCTGACCGTGGCTGAGATCTGCCGCCCGCTTTCGGCAAAGTTGCGGGTCAACTGCGCCTTCAGGCGGAACCGCTCAACCGTGGAATAGCCCGCCGACAGGGTCAGCCCTCCGCGTGACAGGCTGATGGCCGGTTCCTCGGTCAGTCCGGCATGATCGCTGTCTACGCCGGCGCCCGGTTCCAGCTCATCCGGGACAGTATCCGCCGGCGGCGGCTCGCCCACTTCAAGCGCCCCGCCAAATTGCGGAACCGGCAGCATCAGGCGGCCAGCTACCCGGCCCGGCTGGCTGACGGCAAGGCCCACCGGATCGCGCGGCCCGCGCAGGCACAACGTTGCCGGATCGATCAGGTCGCCATGCCCCGCCCCCAGCACCGAACAGATCGCAGCAGTGCTTCCCACGGTCACTTCGCGGCCCAGCAAGCCGAGCCCGGGACCAAGAAGCGCTGCGATCATCATCTATGATTCCCGGAATGCCCTGCGGAAACTGTCCTGAAGTGGTTGGATTATGTACTGAAATAACGAGCGCGCGCCAGTGTCGATGAACACTTCGGCCGGCATCCCCGAAATCAGGTGGACCCCGTGCAGCTTGTCCAGCTCGCCGCGATCCAGCTCGATCTTGACCTTGTAGTAGAGCGAACGCGACTGTTCATCGAACGTCGCATCGGTGCTGACTTCGCGCACCGTGCCGCGCAGCAGCGGCACCACGCGGGTCTTGTAGGGCATCAGCCGCACTTCGGCTTCCAGCCCCTTGTGCACCACGTCGATGTCGGTAGCCCTGAGCCGCGCGGCGACCAGCACCTTGCCGCCCGTCGGCACGATATCGAGCAGCGGCTGCCCCGGCGAAAGCACCGCGCCCGGTGTGATCAGGCGCAGGTTCTCGACCGTGCCGGCAACCGGGGCGGCGATCTGCTGGCGGCGCTGGATATCGCTGCTGACCTTGAGCTTTTCGCGCAGGTCCACCAGGTTCATCTGCACTTCGCGCTGCTGCGCGGCGGCATCGTTGGCAAGCTGGCCTTGCAGATAGGTGATCTGGGCGCGGTTTTCAGCGAGCGATCCCTGCAATCGCGCGACATTGCCCGCAAACTGGCTGCGCTGCCCGGCGGCCACTGCCTGCTGGCGCTGCAAGGTCTGGAGGCGCGAATACCGCTCAAGCCCTTCATCGACCAGCGAGGCGACGCTGCCCGCCTCATCGGCCAGCAGGCGCTCCTGATCGCCCAGCGCGGTCATCTGCGCGCGGTTGCTGGCGATCTCCGCAAAGGCCTGGGTCTGGCGCTGACGCAGGATCGCCGCCTGTTCAACCACCCCGCGCCGGCGCGTGGCGAACACCGAATTGGAGGCTGCGATAATCGAGCCGACCGCCGGGTCCGAGGCCTGGCTGAGCAGTTCAGGCGGATAGGCGATCGTGGCGGCGCCAAGGCGCTCTGCCGTCAGCCGCGCATCTTGTGCCAGCAGGGTCATGTAGGCGATCCGCACCGCCGAATCGCGCGCATCGGACTGGGTCGTATCGAGCTGGATCAGCGGCTGCCCGGCCTGCACCAACTGGCCCTCATGGACCAGGAACCGGGCAATGATCCCGCCTTCAAGGTGCTGGACCGTGCGCCGCCCGCCGCCATCGGCCTCCAGCACGCCGGAGGCGACAGCCGCGCTGTTGAGCGGCGCCACCGCCCCCCACAGCGCGAACACCGCCACGAACGCGGCCAGCGCGCCATAGGCCAGCCGCTTTTGCCGGCGCACATCCGGCCGGGGCAGCGCCAGTGGCCCGCCCTGCGGAACCGGAACCGGCAACTGCCCGGTGGATGCGCCCGTGATTGCCCTGGTCATTTCGCTGCTCCTCCGGAAACCGGCAAGGGTTGCTGCGGCGGCACCATCCGCGCGCGGGGTTGGCTGGCTGGCGCTGGCTGCGCCAGGGGCTGCTGCTCGCCGGTAAGGATCCGCATCACAGCGGCGGCCGGGCCGAAATTCGCCACCCGGCCTTCGCGCATCACCAAGAGCTTGTCGGCCAGTTGCAGCATGTTGCTACGGTGAGACACCACCACAGTGGTGATCCGCGCTTTCTTGAGCCGCACCAGCGCGGCGGCCAGCGCGGTATCGCCCTTGGCATCAAGGCTGGCATTGGGCTCATCGAGCACGACGAAGCACGGGCTGCCATAGAGCGCGCGGGCCAGCCCGATGCGCTGGCGCTGCCCGCCCGACAGCTGATAGCCGCCATCGGTCAAAGTGCAGTCATACCCGCCGCTGAGCTGCAGGATCATGTCATGACAATCGGCCAGCTTGGCCGCGGCCACCACTTCGGCATCGGTGGCATCGGGGCGAAACCGGGCGATATTGTCACGGATCGTTCCGGGCAGCAGTTCGACGTCCTGCGGCAGGTAGCCGACATAGCGGCCGAAATCGGCGCGCTTCCAGTCAAAGGTATCGGCCCCGTCGAGCCGCACGTTCCCAGCCGATGGCTTGTTCACGCCGACCAGCGTCCGCGCGAGCGTGGTCTTGCCCGAAGCCGAAGGGCCGATGATCGCCAGCATGGTGCCCGGTTCGATCCCGAAGCTCACCCCGCGCAGGATCGGCGGCCCGCCGGCGGGAACGAAGGTCAGCCCCTCAACCGTCAGCGCGCCCGATGGCGCGGGCAGTTCCATGTCGCCGCCGCGCAGCGCCGGCTGCCGGCTGAACTTGGCCAGCCGCTGGAGCCCGTCGCGGGCCAGCACGAACTGCTTCCAATAGGTCATCGAAGCTTCGATCGGGGCGAGCAATCGCGCCGAGATGATCGAGGCCGCAATCAGCGCCCCGCCGGTCAGTTGCAGATCGAGCACCAGCAAGGCGCCCGTGCCGAGCAGCGCAACCTGAATCCCCGTGCGCACGAATTTGGTCAGCGCGAGGATCCGGCTGGTGAACTCCTGCGTTGCTTCGTTGGCCGCAGCTTCCTCGCCAAAGCCGTTGCTCCAGCGGGCCACGGTGTGATCGGCCATGCCCATCGCGGTGATCGCTTCGCTGTTGCGGATCAGGCATTCGGCAAATTGCTGGTTCGCGGTGGCTTGCTGCTGTGCGGCGCTGATCGCCTGCCGGGTCGAACTTTCGACATACCAGGTCAGGAACAGCAGGATCCCCGCGCCCAGCGCGCAGATCAGCCCGAACCACGGGTTGAGCATGAACACCACCACCACGTAGAGCGGCACCCACAGCATATCGAGCAGGTTGAACAGCGTCGGACTGCCGACGAAGCTCTTGACCCGCGACAGTTCGCGCAGCGCCTCAAGCCGGCTTTCGGCCGCCATTCCGCGCGGATCGAGCGAGCGATCGAGCAGCACCGGCCCCAGCCGCAGCGAAAACCAGGTGGCCGCGCGCGAGGCGGTCTGCTGGCGCATCGCCTCCATCAGCGAACTGAGCGCGACCGCCATGATCACCGCCAGAGTGAGATAGAACAAGGTATCCTTGCTCTGGCTGCTGAGCACCCGGTCATAGATCTGCATGGTGTAGAGCGAGACGGCGAGCGTCATCACATTGACCACGCCCGAGAAGATCAGCAGCGGCCGCGCCAGCGCGAGGACCGGGCCAAGGTTCGCGCCCAGCGCGTCGTTTGCGGCGGGCGCATTGCCCACCAGCTTGCGCAGGAAGGCGATCATCGCCCGATACCCCCGGCATCGGCCAGCGCGGGCGCTGGCGCGCTATCGTGCAGCGGCAGCGCGAGGCTGGAGATCAGGCTGGCCAGCTCCATCTGGCGGCTGACCCCGAGCTTCGAGCGCACCCGCTTGAGATAGGTCCGCGCGGTTTCCTCTGAAATCCCGCAGCCCGAAGCGGCATCGCCGATGTTGCTGGAGCGCAGGAAGCGCCCGAGGAACTTCTGTTCGGACGGGAGCAGGCCCAGCGCCTGCAACAGCAGCGGCGAGGCGTCGACCTTGCCCGGCGAGAGCACGATCATCATCGCCGAGCGCGGCGCGCTGCCGCACTGGCGCGGCGATGGCGGGACGATCTGGACCAGCCGCCAATCGCCCGAGGGGCCATCGATCCGCACCACGTCCTGCCCGCCAGCCGCGCCACCCGCCCCAGCCGCATGGCGCACCGCGGCGCGCAGTTCGCGGGTGGCAGCGGCATTGGGGCAGCCGATCGCGCCATCGGGATTGCGCAGCAGCCAGCGCCGCTCGGCCATCATCGCCTCGGCCGCCGCATTGGTGAACAGCGGACGGCAATCGGCGTCCATCAGCAGCATCGGCAGCGACACCCGATCGAACATCGCCTCAAGCATCGCAGTCTGCTGCGCCTGACGTGAGAGATTGGCCCGCACCAGCCCGTGTTCAACGAAGATCGGCACCAGCTTGTCCACCCCGCTGCGCTCGGCGCGGGTCAAGGCTGGCGCGCCCGCTGCCTTGAAGAACAGCCCCCGCACCGCCACGCCGTTGACCTGCGTATGGATCGCAAAGGCTGGCCCCAGCCGCGCGACAAAGGCGCTGCCCGTATCAAGCGGCAAAGCGCCGCCGGTTTCAGGCTGCACCGCCGCCGCATCAGGCCGCGCCCAAACGGCTTCGGCATGGGCCAGCAGATGCCGGGTGAGCTCAGGATTTCCGCGCGCCTCGTCAAACCCGATGAGATAGGCATGGTTACCGCCAATCGGGGGCGGCAAGGTCAGCACGACGATCGCCGCAACGATGCCCTGCGCCGTCAGGCACGAACACCACGCAAGATCGGGGGCGGCTTCGAATTCGACGGGATGGCAGGCCAGAGGACGCGGCGCGGCAAAGCCGAACACCGAACCGCCCGCGCTGTCGCAGCGCGGATCGCCCGGCAACTCGCCGAAGTCATCGCCTTCGCAGATTTCGCTATCGCTAAGCCTGGAGCCGGCATCGAAGCCGACAGAGCCATCCGAAATCATGTCCATCCCCTGTCACTGCATACCCGCTCCCACGCTCATCGCGTGAAGCGGACCCGACTGAATGCACGACCGAAGTGATGGCTCCGCCCAGTCAGACCAGCTGACGGGCGCCCGGATTTTTTCTTGTTGTTAGTCGAGAGATCGACAGCCTGGCGAAATCCGCAAACGACAGAAAGTCACCAATATCGAAAGTGTTATGGTGAATCCCCTAGCCCCGTCCAGCCCCCGTCCACCCATTGCTCCAAGGGTATGCCCGTATGGTTATATGTCCGCTGGCGGGGGCTGCGATAGCATCGCCGGTCTGATCCGTTCAGGGGTCAGGTGCAGTCGCGGGCAAGTCGTCTCGCCGTGTCGGGCGGAGGAAACCATGAGCCGTGAGATCAAGATGGGGCACTGTGGCAAGTCCGGCGCGCGCCGGCTCTGCATCTGGGCTGGCGCCGCGGCGTTGCTGACCCCGCTGGCGATGCCGGCGGCGGGACAGGTCGCGCCGCGCCCGGTCCCCAGCCCGGCAGCCCGCCCAGCCGCATCGGGCATGACCGCGCTGGTCGCCGAAGTGGTGCGCACCAATCCCGAAATCGATGCCCAGCGCAATCAGGTGCGCGGGCTCGAAGCGCGGCTCTCCTCCGCGCGCGCCGCCGCCCTGCCAGATGTCACTGCGAACGGGCAGGTCCAGCGCCGCAAGATCGACGTCAAGAACGGCGGACAGGGCGACAGCGAATTCACCTCCGGCCAAGGAACGGTCGAAGGGCGGCTGCAATTGTTCGACGGTCGGCGCACCGCCAACAGCATCAAGCTGGCCGAACAGGAACTGGCCTCTGGCCTCGCGGGCTATCACGGCAAGGTGTCCGATGTGCTACTCGACCTGCTGGTCGCAGCCGCCGATGTCCACCGCGACGAGGCGATCCGCGGCTACACCGACCTGCAAAGCGATGCCATCGCCGCGCAATTGCGCGCGATCGGCCGGCGCTTTGAAGTGGGCGAGGCAACTCAGACCGATCAGGCGCTCGCCCGCGCGCGCTTGGCCACGGCGCAAACCGCGATCATCGCCGCGAACGAGGCACTGGGCATCAGCCGCAGCGCCTTTGTCCGCGTGGCCGGGCGCGCACCCGGCGCGGTGCCCGATCTGCCCGATCTCGCGCCACTGCCTGCCAACCTTGCCGCCGCGCAGGCGCTCGCCGTGGCGAACAATCCGCGCGTGCGCGCCGCCCGGCGCAGCGCGATTGCCGCCAAATATGGAGTCGCCGCCGCCAAGGGCGCGCTACTGCCGCACATGGATGCCGTGGCCGGATACGAATACCTGACCGGCGGGGTCGCCAACCTGTTCACCGGCAAACTCCCGAACGACCGCTCGGCGGCCTATGGCGGGGTCGAAGTGAACGTGCCGCTGTTCCGTCCGCGCACCTATGCCGACATTCGGCGCTATGACGGCCTCCACGCCCAGCGCCTGTCGGAATTTTCCGCCGCGCAGCGCAATGCCGCCGATCAGGCCACAGCGGCCTGGACCCAGTGGCAGTCGGCGCTGGCAACGATCGAGGCGGCCCGGGTTGCCGTGGCCGCAACCGAGCAGGCTGCCGAAGGCGTGCGGCGCGAATGGAACATCGGCAACCGCACGCTGGTTGAGGTGCTCGATGCCCAGAACGAGCTGCTGAGCGCGCGAGTCGCGCTGGAGCGGGCGATCCATAATGAATACGTCGGGCGGGCCTCGGTGCTCGCCGCCGTGGGCGAGCTGAAGCCCGCCGCGATCCGGCAGTCGGCCTATCACGCCGCGCTGCAGCCCCGCCCCACGATCTGATTTTAGTCCCCTGATATAGATACATAAACGCCGGATCGGCGATCCTGTCCGCGTGTTTCTTTTCGGGTTTGAAAAAACTCTCATCCCATGTCCCCAAGCGGGAATGTGGCGCCCCCCACGCCAGTCATATCCCTGTGGTCGGTTTCAGGATGGAACCACCGATGCTCCCCATTGGCGGCGCATCGCTACGACCAGGACAGAGGAGCATGACATGCCTACAGTTAATCCCTCTTCAGCCCCGACTGCCCCCAAGGCGGCAACCTCGCGGGCCCAGGCGCTCGGGACCAATTCGGTTGATTTCATCGACCTGAACGCGGTCACCTCGACGGCGAACATGCCGTACAATGCCCGCGGCAACGGCGGGAACGACACCGTCTATGGCAACAACTACGACAACGATCTCTACGGCGACGCGGGTGACGACAACGTCATCGGCCGCTCGGGCAACGACCGTGTCGACGGCGGGCTCGGCAACGACACGCTGATCGGTGACCAGGCCTCGTTCGTCGTGGTCGGCCCCGGCAACGTGGTCTACAGCGGCATCGACAACGGCTCGGCTGATGGCAACGACACCCTGCTGGGCGGCGCTGGCAACGACACGGCCTGGGGCGGCGGCGGAAACGACTTCATCCGCGGCGATGCCGGCAACGACACGCTGTATGGCCAGTCCGGCGATGACCGGATCGAAGGCAGCGCCGGCAACGACTCGATTTCGGGCGGCACCGGCAACGACAACCTGTTTGGCGGCACCGAAACCGACGTGGTCAGCGGCGGCGACGGCGATGACTACATCGACGGCGGCACCAACACCAACGGGGTTGACCAACTGTCGGGCGATGCCGGCAACGACGTGATCTTCGGCGATGGCGGCCCGGGCCGCAACGCGGACACCGACTATGCCTACAACCAGAGCGGCTACGACCCGACCTTGGGTCAGGCTGACAACATCTCTGGCGGCGCTGGTGACGACCAGGTCTTCGGTCAAGGCGGCAACGACACCATCAACGGCAACGACGGCGACGACCTGCTGTGGGGCGATGACGGCAACGACACCGTTCTCGGCGGCACCGGGGCCGATCAGGTCGATGGCGGTGAAGGCGACGATGCCCTTTACGGCGAAGACGGCGACGATGAACTCGATGGCGATGCCGGCAACGACTACATCAACGGCGGCGCCGGGATGGACTTCGTGCAAGGCGGTGCCGACAACGATGTCATCGACGGCTGGACGGGCGATGACGTGCTGAACGGCAACGACGGCAACGACACCGTGCTTGGCTGGACCGGCAACGACATCATCGCCGGGCAGCTCGGTGATGACGCGCTCTACGGCGAAGACGGCGACGACGTGATCCAGGGGAACGGCGAACAGGCCCCCTATGATCCGTTCGATCCGGACTTCACCGATGCCGACTTCATCTCGGGCGGCAACGGCAACGATACGCTCAACGGCAACGAAGGCGATGACACCGTGCACGGCGATGCCGGAAACGACTATGTCGCTGGCGATGACGGCAGCGACATCCTCACGGGTGGAACCGGTGACGACGTGGTCACGGGCGGTGCCGGCAACGACTATGCCCAGGGCAACGACGGCAACGACAACGTCTATGGCGATGCCGGCAACGACACGCTCGAAGGCAACGACGGCAACGACTTTGTCTCCGGCGGGCTGGGCAATGACGTTGCCTCTGGCGGTGCCGGGAACGACACCGTGACCGGTGGCCTGGGTGCCGACACGCTCTTCGGCAACGACGGCAACGACATCCTCGATGGCGACAACTTCGATGACTCGATCACCGGTGGCAACGACACCATGTTCGGCGGCAACGGGTTCGACTTCATGGAAGGTGGCGGCGGTAACGACTACATGGATGGCGGCAACGACAACGACACCATGTATGGCGACCGTGGCAATGACACCATGTTCGGCGGCCTCGGCGATGACTACATCGAAGGCGAAACCGGGAACGACTCCATTACCGGTGGTGAAGGCGATGACCGGATGTCGGGCGGCGCAGGCAAGGATCTGTTCAAGTTCGACTCGACCGACGCTTCGCCGGGCTTCGGTGATGACCACATCGTCTCGCCGACCAACACGCGTGACTTCAACCTCGCCAACCGCGACACGCTGGTCTTCGATGTTGATGCCGGGTTCGATCCTTCGTCGGACATGCTGGTCATGAGCGGTGACTGGGACGGCCAGGGTGACGGGCTTGACCTGTACATCGCCACGGCTGCCGGTTCGGTGCTGGTCGAAGACTTCTGGGATGGCGCTTCGGCTCCGATCCAGGCCCTCGCAGCAGCAGGCGCCTATGACTCGGTTGCGGCGATGAACGCCTACAGCCAGGGCAACGCCAGCTACGACATGATCACGTTCATCTGATCATTCGCCCCCGGGAGGTTGTGGGCCACCTCAACCTTCCGGGTCAGCGGCGCAAAGGGAGCGGTTCCGTCAGCGGACCCGCTCCCTTTCGCTGTCTGGGGCAGCCGCGTCTGATGGCGCAAACCTGCCCCGTAACGCGGCTGTCATCATCACGGCGCAATTCGCACTGGTTGCAGCCCGTCCACTCGCCTAGAAGCGCCCGGCCCATGACTGGAAATATTCGCATCCCCCTGCCCGCCTTGCTGCTGGCTCTGGCCACGACCGCCGGTATGGTTATCGCCGGCACGAACATCTGGCTTTGCGCGGCGGTTGCCCTGACCTGGCTGGGCTCGCTGTGGCTGACCGTGCCCGAGCCCGAAATCGCGGTCGAGCGGGTCGATGCCGCCGAAGTATCGCGCGATGCGGTGAGCGAGGCGATCGAGCCGCTTGGCATGCCGCTGCTGGTGCTAGAAGGCACCCGCGTCACCCTTGCCAATGCCGCAGCGCGCGAGGCGCTGGGCGGTCATATCGGCGGACAGGACGTGCGCATTGCGCTGCGCCATCCCGATGCGATGCGGCTGGTCGACATGGGCGACGGCGAAAGCGTCACGATTCCCGGACTGACCGGCGCGCGCAGCCTGTGGCAGCTGACCCGGCGCCAGATCAACGCCAGCCGCTGGACCATCGAACTGGCCGACCGCACCGCCGAGGCTGACATCGGCCGTGCCCACACCGATTTCGTCGCCAATGCCAGTCATGAACTGCGCACCCCGCTGGCCGCGATCATCGGCTATGTTGAAACCCTCGCCGATGGCGGGCCGACGCTTGATGCTGAAACCAGCAAGCGCTTCCTCGACATCGTTCAGCGCGAGGCCAAGCGAATGCTCTCGCTGGTCGAAGATCTGATGACGCTCAGCCATGTCGAGGCGGAAAAGCACGACCGGCCGTCCGAGCCGCTCGATCTTGCGCAGCTCGCCTCGCGGGTGGTGGCCGAAGTATCCTCGCTGCAGGGCAAGGAGCGGGTCGAACTGGTCAGTGCGGGATCGGGCTGCGACGTGCTGGGCGATGCCGCACAGCTTGAACAATTGCTCCGCAACCTGGTCGACAATGCGCTGAAATACGGCGGCCCGGATCAGCCGGTCAGCGTGGTGGTGGAACAGACGCCCAAGGGGCAGATCCATCTCAGCGTCACTGATCGCGGTGCGGGGATTGCGCCCGAGCACCTGCCCCACCTCACCCGGCGCTTCTATCGCACCGATCCCAGCCGCAGCCGCGCCTCGGGCGGGACCGGGCTGGGTCTGGCGATCGTGAAACATATCGTCGAGCGCCACCGCGCCCGGCTCGACATTGCCAGCACCGTGGGCGTGGGCACCACGGTCAGCGTCGATTTCCCGGCAGCCGCGCAGGCCGCTGCCGATTGAGGCGGACCGGGCGTTTCATCGCCCAGCCCGCCTGATCGCTCAGAACGATGCGGTCATCGCCAGGGTCAGCACGTGGTCGCTGCTGTCCGTCCCGCCGCGCACGAACCCGTGCTGGTTGAGGTAGCCGGCTTCGACGCTCAGCTTCTTGTCGAGCGGCACAGACACCGCCACCCAATTGCGCATCCGCTCATAGCCGCCAACGCGCTGGAAGCCGGTGGTGTTGAGATCGATGAAGCTTTCGTGGTTCACCGACAGCGTTGACTTGCCGACGAAGGGAACCACGGCCTTGATGTTCGGGCGCAGCCGCCATGCGGTGCCGACCTGGCCTTCGCGCCAGCGTTCTTCAAGCCGCACCCGACCGCTGAACTTGACCTTGCCGATCTGGGCGAAGTTATCGAGGCTGACCTGCTGGCGCACGCGGTGCTCCATCACGCGAAAATCGCCGTGCGAATAGGTCGGGTTGTGAGTGTAGCCCAGCCACAGGGTCACCACCTTGCTCGGCTTGTAACCCAGCATCAGGTTCCCCTCGATCTCGTAGAGCCCCTTGGCGTTGCTCGAGCGCGTGACGACCTCGTTCGACAGCTTGAAATTATCGGGCAGCGCAACGCCCACGGTCAGGGTCTGCCAGAACTGCTCGTCCTCGCTGGCCAGGGCCGGCGTGGCTGCAACAAGCATCGGCAGCGCCAGGAACATCGTCGATCGAATCATTGGAAATCCTCTGGATAGGTCTCGTTTCGCTGGTCCGCTTATGACCGTTCTGTGACACTTTGATGACCCATTCCGTCATTGATGCGACAAATGATTGACCGTGACCATCGACTGGCACGATGTCATCAATCTGTCATAGACGAAGCCCAGAGCCCGGATCACACAACGCGAACGGAGCGATTCGCCATGAAAAAGTCTGCCCTTTCTATGACTGCCGCCCTGTCGGCTCTGACCCTGCTGTCCGCCTGCGGCGGCGCACAGAACTCCTCGCGCGACCAGATCCGCGCGGTCGGTTCGTCGACCGTCTATCCCTTCGCCAAGGCGGTTGCGGATTCGCTCGCCAAGTCGAGCAGCGCGATCAAGTCGCCGATCGTTGAATCGACTGGCACCGGTGCCGGCATGAAGCTGTTCTGCGCCGGCGTTGGTGTGCAGTTCCCCGACATCGAAAACGCCTCGCGCCGGATGAAGAAGTCGGAATACGAAGATTGCGCCAAGAATGGTGTCGACAAGATCGTCGAAATCCAGGTCGGCCTCGATGGCGTGGCCTTCGCCGAAGCCAAGGGCGGCCTTGGCCTCAAGCTGACCCCGGAAGACATCTACAAGGCGCTGGCCGCCAACCCCTATGGCAAGCCCAACACCGCCAAGACCTGGAAGGACGTGAACCCCGCGTTCCCGGCCGAAGCGATCCTGGTCTATGGCCCGCCCAGCACCTCGGGCACGCGTGACGCGCTCAAGGAACTGATCCTGACCAAGGGCTGCGATGCCAACGCCGAAATGAAGGCGCTCAAGGACAGCGACAAGGAAAAGCACGACAAGATCTGCGGCGAAGTGCGCGGTGACGGTGCCTATGTCGACTCGGGCGAGAACGACAACCTGATCGTTCAGAAGCTCGAAGCCAATCCCAAGGCGGTCGGCATCTTCGGCTACTCCTACCTTGAAGAAAACGCCGACAAGCTGACCGGCCTGACCATCGGCGGCGTGATGCCGACCTATGCGACGATCTCGGACTACAGCTACCCCGGCGCCCGTCCGCTCTACATCTACGTGAAGGCCGCGCACCTTGATGCGATCAAGGGGCTCAAGGAATTCGTCGCCGAATGGGCGAAGTCGTGGAGCAAGGGCGGTCTGCTCGCCAAGCAGGGCATGGTCCTCGCCCCCGACGCGGTGCTCGCCAAGAGCGCCAAGATCGCGGCCGAGTACACCCTGCTCGATCCGACCGAACTGAAGTAATCCCTTAAGGACCGTCGAAACGATGTCGCCAGCCATTCCGATCCTGCTTGCCCTTGGGCTTGGCCTGATTGGCTGGCTGGCGGCGCGTTCGCGCGCCTGGGCGCTGCGCCGCAGTGCCCGGGAGGCGGGAAGCGAACTCCATTCGCTCCCCAATTATCACGGCTGGTATGTGGCGCTGTGGACGATCGTCCCGGCTGCCGTATTCGCCATTGCCTGGACCGCGATCAGCCCCGGCCTCGTGCTGGGCAAAGTGCTGGCCGATCCCGCCGCGGCGACGATCCCGGCCTTCGGCATCCAGCGCGACGCGATCCTTGCCGAAGCCCAGGCCATCGCCAGCGGCAGCGCGGCGGCGGCTTTCAACCCGCAGTCGAGCGCGCTGGTCGAACCATTCCGCGCCGCGATGGCCCAGTTTTCGACGATCGGGATCATCGTCACCCTGATCCTCGGCTTTGCCGGCGGGGCTTACGCTTTCCTGCGGCTGCGCCCCGATTTCACCGCCCGCACCCGCGTCGAGCAGATGGTCATGGGCGGCCTGCTGCTGGCCTCGCTGGTAGCGATCTTCACGACCTTCGGGATCCTGGCCTCGCTGCTGTTCGAGACGGTGCGGTTCTTCAAGGTCGTCAGCCCCGGCGATTTCCTGTTCGGCACCCATTGGGGCCCCGACCCGATGGTCGATCCCGCGTCGGTGCGGTCCGACAGCTACGGCGCGGTGCCGCTGTTCTGGGGCACCACCTTCATCGGCGCGATCATTGCCATGATCGTCGCGATCCCGCTCGGCATGATGAGCGCGATCTACCTCACCCAATATGCCACGCCGCGCCTGCGCAAGTGGATGAAGCCGCTGCTCGAACTGCTCGCTGGCGTGCCGACCGTGGTTTACGGCTATTTCGCGGCCCTCACCGTCGCCCCGCTGATCCGCGATTTCGGCCATGCCATCGGCATTGCCAGCGCATCGAGCGAAAGCGCGCTGGCCGCCGGCGTCGTCATGGGGATCATGATCATCCCCTTCGTCTCCTCGATGGCCGATGACAGCATCACCGCCGTCCCCCAGGCGATGCGCGATGGCAGCCTGGCAATGGGCGCAACCCCTTCGGAAACGATCCGCAAGGTGCTGATCCCGGCCGCCCTGCCCGGCATCGTCGCGGGCGTGATGCTGGCCGTCAGCCGAGCGATCGGGGAAACCATGATCGTGGTCATGGCCGCTGGCGCCACCGCCCGGCTCACCGCCAATCCCTTTGAAAGCATGACCACGGTGACTTTCCAGATCGTGGCCATGCTGACCGGCGAAGGCAGCTTCGACCACCCCGCGACGCTGTCTGCCTTCGCGCTGGGGATGGTGCTGTTCCTCGTCACCCTCGCCCTCAATTTCGTCGCTCTGCGCGTCGTGAAGCGGTTCCGAGAAGCTTATGAGTGAGATTGCTGCCGCCCGGATCAAGCGCCGCTATGCGGCAGAACGCCGCTTCAAGGCTGTCGGCTTTGCCGCGGTCCTGTTCTCGGCCCTGGTCCTTGCCTTCCTGCTGATCAGCATGACCGCCAATGCGCTCGGCGGGTTCCAGCGCGCCGAAGTGCGCGTGCCGATCGATTTTTCGAGCGGCGTGCTGACCATCGATCCGGCGCAGCTTTCCGGCCCTGGCGCGGTCGACGCGCTCAAGGGCGCAGGCCTGCCCGATGTGGTCGCCTTCGCCGCGGCCAAGGAACTCGGCGATGCCGGCGCTGCGCAGATCCAGGACGGCGCTTGGCGCGAAGTCGGCGAAGCCCTCGCCAGCGATCCCTCGCGCCTGCAGGGCAAGTTCGAAGCCCACCTGCCGGTCAGCGATGACCTTGCCGCCGCGCTGCGCGGCGATGGCCAGCAGGCGCTGCAACCGCTGGCGGCCAAGCTTCAGGCCGACGGCAAGCTGACCCACGCGATCGACTGGGGCTTCATCACCCGCGGCGATGCCACCGGCCCGCAGGAAGTCGGTATCTGGGGCGCGCTCAAGGGCTCGATCCTGACGATGTTCGTCACCCTGGCACTGGCCTTCCCGGTCGGCGTGCTGGCGGCGGTCTATCTTGAGGAATACGCCCCGCGCAATCGCTGGACCGACCTGATCGAAGTCTCGATCAACAACCTTGCTGCCGTGCCCTCGATCATTTTCGGGCTGCTGGGCCTCGCGGTATTCCTCGGGCTGATGCCCAACCTGCGCTCGGCCCCGCTTATCGGCGGGATGACGCTCGCGCTGATGACCATGCCGGTCATCGTGATTTCGGGCCGCAACGCGATCAAGGCCGTGCCGCCCTCGATCCGCGATGCCGCGCTCGCCGTGGGGGCCAGCCGGGTCCAGACGGTGTTCCACCACGTGCTGCCGCTGGCCCTGCCCGGCATCCTGACCGGCACGATCATCGGCATGGCCCGCGCGCTGGGTGAAACCGCGCCGCTGCTGATGATCGGGATGCGCGCCTTCGTCGCCACCCCGCCCGAAGGCTTCACTTCGCCGGCCACCGTGCTGCCGGTTCAGATCTTCCTGTGGTCCGATGAAATCGATCGTGGTTTCGTCGAACGCACTTCCGCGGCCATCATCGTCCTGCTGCTGTTCCTGCTGGCGATGAACGGCCTGGCCATTTACCTCCGCAACCGCTTCGAGAAACGCTGGTGACAACCTATCACGAACTAGACCCGGTCGATGCCAAGATCGCCGCGCGCAACGTATCCGTCTTCTATGGCGAAAAGCGCGCGATCGATGACGTCTCGATCGATATCGGGCCGGAATACGTCACCGCTTTCATCGGCCCTTCGGGCTGCGGCAAGTCGACCTTCCTGCGCACGCTCAACCGCATGAACGATACGATCCCCGGCGCGCGCGTCGAGGGTGAGATCATGCTCGATGGCAAGGACATCTACACCTCGGGCATGGACGTGGTGCAACTGCGCGCCCGGGTCGGCATGGTGTTCCAGAAGCCCAACCCCTTCCCCAAGTCGATCTACGAAAACGTGGCCTATGGCGCGCGCATTCACGGTCTGGCCGCCAGCAAGAGCGAACTCGACGGGATCGTTGAGCGCGCGCTGCGCCGCGCCGGCCTGTGGGACGAGGTCAAGGACCGGCTGGCCGATAGCGGCACCGCGCTGTCGGGCGGCCAGCAGCAGCGCCTGTGCATCGCCCGCGCCATTGCGGTCGAACCCGAAGTGATACTGATGGACGAACCGTGCTCGGCGCTCGACCCGATCGCCACCGCCCGGATCGAGGAGCTGATCGACGAATTGCGCGGCCGCTACGCAATCGTCATCGTCACCCACTCGATGCAGCAGGCGGCCCGCGTTTCGCAGCGCACGGCCTTCTTCCACCTCGGCAAGATGGTCGAATACGGGAAGACTTCGGACATCTTCACCAATCCGCGTGAAGAGCGCACAAAAGATTACATCACCGGACGTTACGGTTAGGACTTCGCATGGCACACGAACACACTGTCAAGGCTTTCGACGAGGACATCACGCGGCTGCGCGGGCTGATCGCCGAAATGGGCGGGCTCGCCGAAGTCTCGATCGGCGAAGCGATGAACGCACTGGTGCGCGGCGACCGCGAAGCGGCAAAGGCCGTGGTCGAACGCGATAAGCGGATCGACTCGCTCGAAGCAGAAATCGACAAGCTCGCGGTGCGGATCATCGCCCTGCGCGCGCCGATGGCTGATGACCTGCGCGAAGTGATCTCGGCGCTCAAGATCGCCGGCGTGCTCGAACGGATTGGCGATTATGCCAAGAACATCGCCAAGAGCACCAACAAGGTCTCCAACCGCCGCCAGTTCGAACCGCTGACCCTGATCCCCGCGATGGCCGAGCTGGCGAGCGAAATGGTCCATGACGTGCTCACCGCCCATGCCGCGCGCGATGCCGAACTCGCCGCCGAAGTCGTCGCCCGCGATGACAAGGTCGATGCCTTCTACGAAAGCATCTTCCGCAACCTGGTCAGCCACATGATGGAAAATCCCTCGTCGATCAGCAGCGCGGCACAATTGCTGTTCGTTGCCCGCAATATCGAGCGGATCGGCGATCACGCCACCAATGTCGCAGAGATGGTCTACTACGCCGCCACCGGCAACTATCTCACCGACAAGGAAGATCGCACCGGAGCCTGATCCCATGACGTCACCCCGCCTGCTGCTGGTCGAAGACGATCCAGCACTCGCCGAACTGCTCGAGTTCCGTTTCAAGGCCGAGGGTTACGCCGTTACCGCCACTCCCGATGGCGACGAGGCGCTGCTGCTGGCGCAGGAGGAAGTCCCCGATCTGGTCGTGCTCGACTGGATGATCGAAGGCACCAGCGGGATCGAGGTCTGCCGCCGCCTGCGCCGCGACAAGGCCACCGCCCACGTGCCGATCGTGATGCTCACCGCGCGCGGGGCCGAGGATGACAAGATCCGCGGGCTCGATACCGGCGCGGATGACTATGTCACCAAGCCGTTCAGCCCACGCGAACTGGTCGCCCGGGTCAACGCGATCATGCGTCGGATCCGTCCTGCCCTGGCCGGCGAAACGCTGATCGTGGGCGATCTTTCGCTCGACGCGACGGCGCACAAGGTGCTGCGGCGCGGACAGGTGCTTGGCCTCGGCCCGACCGAGTTCCGCCTGCTCAAGTTCTTCATGGAGCATCCCGGCCGCGTGTTCTCGCGCGGGCAACTGCTCGACGCGGTCTGGGGAACCGACAGCGACATCGAACTGCGCACGGTCGACGTGCATATCCGCCGCCTGCGCAAGGGGATCGAACTGCCCGGCGCAGCCGATCCGGTGCGCACGGTGCGCTCGGCCGGCTATGCGCTCGAAGCGGTCTGACCGCCCACTCCCCGCCACACCGCCAAACGAAAGGGGCTGCCACCGCGAGGTGACAGCCCCTTTGCTGTTTTAGGCTGGCCGGACTTTAGAAGCCGACGCGCAGCCGCACGCCATAGGTGCGCGGCGCACCCAGATAGCCGTTCTGGTCACCCGTCTGCAGCGGGGTCGGGAAGGCCTGGGTGAAGTAGGTTTCGTCGAACAGGTTCTGCACCCAGCCTTCGACCAGCAGGTTGCTGCCGGGCAGCTTCACGCCGAGGTTGGCGTTGACCAGGCTGAGCGAGCCCTGCACGGCGCTGCTGGCCGAGCTGATGTTCTGGCTGCTGGTGTACTGGTACTGCACGCGGCCGACCAGGTTGACCGCATCGTTGACCGGCGTGTCGAGGTTGAGCGACACGTTGGCCGACAGCTTCGGCGCAAAGCGGAAGCGCGAACCCGACAGCGCCGGATCGATGGTCGCATCAACCCCGTACTTGGCATGCGGCACCCAGGTGCCGTCGATCCCCAGCGTCAGCGCATCATTGAGCTGGAACAGGTTCTCGATTTCCATGCCGTAGTCGGTCGCCTTCTTGGCGTTGAGCACGGTGAAGCGCAGGCCCACGAACTGCGCGATCTGCAGATCGGACAGGTCGTAATAGAAGAACGCGATGTTGGTCCGGGCGCGGCGATCCAGATACTGGAACTTGGCGCCGAGTTCGTACGCGTTGACCTTCTCGGGCTTGTAGGCCGGGTTAAGCGGAACCGCACCGGCAACTTCGGCCGGGTTGTTCGCGCGCGTCCCGCCGGCATTGGCGTCGATGTTGACGCCGCCAGCCTTGAAGCCGCGGTTGTAGGTGGCATAGAGCATCACGTCGTCAACCGGGCGATACTGCAGGCCGAACGTCCCGCTCACCGCCTTGTTGGTGATGGTCTTGTCATAGGCCGGCCCCGGCGAAACGCCGAGCACGCGGAACGGATCGTTGGCCGCCGGGCTGAAGTAGAGGAAGCGGAAGCTGCCCTGCTTCTTTTCGACCGAATAGCGCAGGCCGGTGATCACGTTGAGCTTGTCGCCCACCGCAAAGTCGAGGTGCGCGAAGCCGGCATAGGAGCGGGCCTTGCCGTGCATGTCTTCCTTGTCCCACGGACCGGCAGGAGCGCTGACGGTGCCCGCCGGATAGGGCGCGAAGGCGGCATTCCAGAACGCCTGTGCCTGGCTCGCCCACGGCATTTCTCGGCCCATCGCCAGCTTTTCATCCGAGACGAAGGCCCCGAACACGGCATCGGCGTTCAGCGCTTCGATCTTGGTATTGTAGGTCAGTTCCTGCGAGAGGAAGCGGCTGTCGAAGCTTTCGTTGTAGCGGAAAATGTCGGCGCCCGAGAAATCGGGGTCCATGTCGCGCTGGGTCAGGTTGAACTTGCGCGCGGCGGTCACCGACTTGAGCGTGCCAGCCCCGATTTCAGCTTCGATCTGCAGGGTCGCGCCGTAATCCTCGACGGTCTGCTTGCCGTTGCCGTTGAGCGTCTGCTGCCAGTCCGACGGATTGGCCGAAGGCAGGGTGCGCCCGCCGGCCAGCGTCAGCGCATCGATCAGCGGCTGGGTCGGCCCAGCCTGGAAGCTCGACGTGGCGTAGCAGCAGTTGCCCTTGCTGAACGAATAGTCGCCAATCAGGCGGATCGACAGGCCGGTGCCCGGCTCGACCAGCAGCTGACCCTTGACCGCACGGGTCTTGTCGTTGTTGAGGTTCGCCCCGGTGGTGGCATCGGTGTAGAAGCCGTCACGGGTCGAAACCACGCCCGCCAGGCGGAACGCGGCGGTATCCGACAGCGGCACGTTGCCAGCCGCGCGGACCAGCAGCGAGTTGTAGTTGCCATAGGTCGCTTCAACCAGGCCGCTGGCTTCGTTGAGCGACGGCTTGGCCGAGGCGAGCAGCAGCGCGCCGGCAGTGGTGTTCTTGCCGAACAGCGTGCCCTGCGGACCGCGCAGCACCTGCAGGTTGTCGATATCGAGGAAGTTCTGCAGCGCGGCAGCCGCGCGGGTGCGATAGACGCCGTCGATGAACACGCCGACCGAGCCTTCGAAGCTGCGGCTGTTACCGGTGGTGCCAAGGCCGCGGATGATGACGTTCGCGGTCGAGCTGGAAATGTTGGTCGCGCGGAAGGTGATCGAGGGGCTCACCGCCTGGATGTTCGAGATGTTCTCGACGCGCGCGGTGGCCAGGGCTTCGCCGCTGGCGGCCGTGATCGCGATCGGCACGTTCTGGAGGTTTTCGGCGCGGCGCTGGGCGGTGACGACGATTTCCTCAAGCCCGCCGGCGGGCTGCTGGGCGGTGGTGTCCTGGGCATAGGCCGGAGCGGCGAACGCGGGCGCGAACAGCATACCGGCAACGCCGGCAAGAAGCTTCCCTCTCATTGTTTTCCTCCATCTATATCATCGCCTTGATGGCGATTTGATCGTCGTCAGCGACAGCATCCCAAAAGCATTCAAAGTTGAGACGGGTCGCTGGACGAGTGCTGGCGGATGCTTTAATTCAACGATTAAATCTTGACTTTATGCGCCACATATTTGTTTACGCGTGCCACCCATGAACTGTGACTTTTCCGCACACTCGGGCTCGATGCGCCAATTTCTGCGCTTTGCGCGCACTACGGGTTTGCCGCTAGAGCGGATTCTTTGCGACGAGCTGAAGCAGATCGCCCGCGCCTGCGAGAGCCACGACCGTGTCCCGGCCCGCGGGCTGGTCGACATGCTGCAGGTCAGCGCGGTTCGGGCCGAACTGCCGACGCTGGGTGCAGCCTTTGCTGCCTGGACCAATCCGCGCGGGTTCGGCCCGTTCAGCCTGCTGTGGGATCACTGCCCGACGATTGAGGAAACGGTGCGGATTTCGTGCCAGTACCTCCACCTTGAAAGCCAGGCGCTGACCATGTCGATGGAGGACGAGGGCGAGGAAATCGCGCTGCGTCAGTCCTTGATGATCCCGACCCTGATGGGCGGTAGCCAGTTCCTCATGGCAACGCTCACGGTCAGACTGCGGATCATGCGGCTGCAACTGGGCGATGACTGGCATCCGCTGCGGCTCGAACTCGAACAGCCCGCGCCGGAGGATTACCGCTTCCTGCGCACCCTCTATCGCTGCCCGATCGTGTTCGAGGCCGACCGCAACGCGATCATCATCAGCCGCGACGACCTGCGCCGCCCCTCGCCCAACGGCAATGCCCAGATGCTGGCCTACCTTGAGCGCCAGCTTCAGGAGCTTGATCACGAGCGCACCGCCGATCTGGCCCAACTGGTCGAACAGCGCATCGCCACCAACCTCGCGGGCGGGCGGGCCTCGCTCGATCTGGTGGCCGAACTGCTCGCGCTCAGCCGCCGCAGCCTGCAACGCGCGCTGGCCGAGCGTGACCTGACTTACGAGGAACTGGTCGCGCGGGTCCGGCGGCGGGTGGCCGAGGAATACTTCGCCAACGAACGCCGCACCAACCTCGCTGATCTGGCGCACCGGCTGGGCTTTGCCGAAGCCGCCAGCGTCAGCCGCTTCCTGCGCGGCCAGTTCGGGCTCAGTTCCCGCCAGATGGCGATCCAGGCCCGGCTCAAGACCGCGCGCTGAAGCGCAAACGACAAGGGCCGCCCTCCTTCCCGGAGAGCGGCCCCTGCCTGTGCCCGTAATGGGCCGTCAGATCAGTCGAGTTCAACACCGCCCGGCAGCGGGGCAACCGGCTGCGGCGGGGTATCGCTGTCTTCCTCGTGAACCTCGACAATGCCGCGGCCCACATGGCTCTTGCGGTAGCCATAGAGGAAATAGAACAGCAGGCCGATCGCGCCCCACACCGGCAGCACCATCTTTGCATCGAAGGGCAGGAACCAGAACAGCACCACGCAGCCCGTCACCGAGATCGGGGCAACCACCCAGACCAGCGGGGTGCGGAACGGACGGGCCCGGCCCGGATCACGCACACGCAGGATCATGACCGCGACCGAAACCATGAGGAATGCGAACAGCGTGCCCGAATTCGAGATGTCGGCCAATTGCCCGACCGGCAGCAGCGCGGCGCCAAAGGCCACGAAAATGCCGGTCACCAAGGTCACCACGTGCGGGGTCTTCCACTTGGGGTGAATGCTGGCGAGCTTTTCAGGCAGCAGCCCGTCGCGCGCCATCACGAAGAAGATGCGGGTCTGGCCGAACATCATCATCAGGATGACCGAGGGCAGCGCAAGGTTGGCGGCGAGGCCGACGAGATCGCCCGCCCAGCTGTGGTTGATCGCGCGCAGCACGTGGGCGAGCGCTTCCTTCGAGCAGACCAGCGGTTCCTGGCCCTGCGCAGCCAGCGCGGCGCACTGCTGGGTGAATTCGGCCGAACCCGGCGCAACGCCCGGCGCGGTCGGCTGTGCGCCAATCGCCCCGATCGCCCCGCCAGCAACCAGCAGGTAGAACACGGTGCAGATCGCCAGGCTGCCGATCAGGCCGATCGGCACGTTGCGCTGCGGGTTCTTGGTTTCCTCGGCCGCGGTCGAAACCGCGTCGAAGCCGACATAAGCAAAGAAGATCGACGACGCCGCGCCGATGATCCCCATGCCCGAGGATCCCCAGCCATTGGGTGAGAACGGGGCGAAATGCTCACCCTTCATCGCCGGCAGGGCGAGCGCGATGAACATGGTCAGCGCGGCCACCTTGATCGCCACGAGCGCGGCGTTGACGTTGGCGCTTTCCTTGGTGCCGATCATCAGCAGCCAGGTCACGGCCAGCGCCACGAAGATCGCGGGGACGTTGACCCAGCCGGCCGAGAAGTCCGGCCCGGCCAGGGTCCAGGTCGGCCCGGCTTGGAGCATCACGGGCAATTCAAAGCCTGTCCAACTTTTGACAAGTCCCATGAAGTAACCCGACCAACCCACTGAAACTGCAGAGGCAGCCACCGCATATTCGAGGATCAGCGCCCAGCCGACCATCCAGGCCAGCAGTTCGCCGACCACGGCGTAGGAATAGGTGTAGGCAGAGCCCGAAACCGGCACCATCGCGGCGAGTTCCGAATAGCACAGCGCCGCCACGGCGCAGACGAAGCCGGCGATGATGAAGCTGTACATCATCCCGGGCCCCGCCTTCTGCGCGGCAGCCGCCGTCAGCACGAAGATGCCGGTGCCGATGATCGCCCCGATCCCCAAGAGGGTCAGTTGCACCGGCCCAAGCGAGCGGTGGAGCGATTTCTTTTCGGCAGTTGCCAGGATGGCGTCGAGCGGTTTGACGCGACCGAACATGTATTTCCCCTAAAAGGTTGACGGTCCAGACACAGGGTCTGGCCGCGGATATTCCCTGGGGCGCGAAGCTAGCGGCGGCGCGCGGCTTGGCAAGGTGTAACTGCGCGCCCTTCCCCAGCTTGTTTGCGCCTTCCCCCCCGCGCGCCCAGGGTCTAAGGGTCGTGACCATGTCCACGACCTTCCAGCTCGACACCGCGACCAGCCGCGCGCACCCCACCCCCGCACCGCTGCGCCGCCTTTCGGTTCCCGCGATCCGCCAGCGCAAGCAGGACGGCGTTACTGCCGAGCCGATCGTGATGCTCACCGCCTATACCGCGCGGCAGGCGCAGCTGCTCGATGAACACTGCGATCTGCTGTTGTGCGGGGATTCGCTGGGTCAGGTGATCTATGGAATGCCCTCGAGCCTGCAGGTCACGCTCGACATGATGATTGCCCACGGCGCAGCCGTGGTGCGCGGTTCTTATCACGCGGTGGTGGTGATCGACTTGCCCTTCGGCAGCTACGAAGCCTCGCCCGAGCAGGCCTTTGCCAGCGCCTCGCGCGTGCTGGCCGAAACCGGCGCCAGCGCGGTCAAGCTCGAAGGCGGGGCCGCAATGGCGGAAACCGTAGTGTTCCTCGTCCAGCGCGGCATCCCGGTGATGGGCCATGTCGGCCTGACTCCGCAGGCGGTCAACGTGCTGGGCGGCTATAACGCACGCGGACGCAGCGACGCCGAAGCGGCCAAGATCGTCTCCGATGCCGTTGCGCTCGAACAGGCCGGCGCCTTTGCCATCGTCGTCGAAGGCGTGGTCGAACCGATTGCGATCGAAGTGACCAAGGCGATTTCCTGCCCCTCGATCGGGATCGGCGCTTCGGCGCAGTGCGATGGCCAGGTGCTGGTCACCGAGGACATGCTTGGCATGTTCGACCGCGTTCCCCGCTTCGTGAAGCGGTTTGCCGATGTCGCGGGGCTGATCTCGGGCGCGGCGGCCAGCTATGCCGAGGAAGTTCGCGCACGCAGCTTCCCGGGCGCTGAGCAGACCTACCAGCCCAAGTAAGCGGCCTTCAGATTCGGCTGATCCGCGCTGCCAGCGGCGCGGCGATGACCAATTGGCTGAGGTGATAGAGCAGGATCGGCAGCAGGACCGTGCCGGCCGCCGCCGGGGGGAACAGCACGGTTGCCAGCGGCGCGCCCATCGCGATGCTTTTCTGCGCGCCGGCAAAGAACAGCGCCACCCGGTCGCCGCGCGGCAGGCGCAGCGCGCCGCCCAGCAGCCACGCCCCCAGATGCCCCACGATCAGCAGCAGCGCGGTGCCGCCCGCAAGCCAGCCCCATCCCGCAACGTCCACCCGGGTCCAGAACCGCTGCTCGACCGCGCCTGAAAACGCGACATAGACCGCAATCGCGATCGAGCTGCGGTCCATCCAGGTCACCACCGGGCGGTGCTCCTTGACCCAGCCGCCAACGCGGTCCTGCAGCACCTGGCCGATGATGAAGGGCACCAGCAGGATCACCACGACCTTGACCAGCCCATCGGAATGAAAGCCCCCGCCCTGCCCGCCGGCGAGCGCCGAAAACAGCGGCGCGGTGATGAACACGCCAAGGATATTGAGCAACGCCGCCGCGACGACCGAGCTTGCCACGTTCCCGCCCGCGAGCGAGGAATAGGCCGTGGCCGACTGTACCGTTGAGGGTAGGCAGCCAAGGTAGAGAAAGCCCAGCGCGATCAGCGGCGGGATGACGCCTTGCCCGGCCTGCCACGCGGCCCAGCCGACCAGCGGCATGGCAATGAACACCCAGGCGGTCAGCGGCCAGAGCAGGCGGTGGTTGGAAATGCCTGCCGCCACTTCGTGGCGCGGCAGGCGGATGCCGTTAAGCATGAACAGCATGAACACCGCCGCGTTCGAGATGAACTGGGCGATTTCGCGCGCGCCGCCATGCACCGGCAGCACCACGGCCAGCGCGATGGCCACGGCCAGCAGCCGCACCATCGGATCGATCCGCCTGAGCAATGTCATGATCTGTGCGCGTCCTTCGTCATCGCGGCCCGCCCCCCGGATGCCAGCCGGGCGGCGGAGCCGCAATGGCGAATTGGCTCAGCGCCCCGAAAGCTTGGGCGCGGGTGCGGGCGTGCCGGAAAAGCGCGGCGCAGGCGCGGGCTGAACCATCCCGCCTTCCTCGATGAATGTCGCGCGCGCCACGTTGTGGGCATGGGCCGGCGCTTCCTTGAGGCTGAGCACCGGGGCAAAGCAGATGTCGGTCCCGTCCATGATCGCGCACCATTCGTCGCGGGTCTTGGTCAGGAACAGCGCGGTCAGGCGGGCCTTCAACTCGTCCCACTTGCCCGGGTTCATCTGCTGGGCAAAATCGGCATCGTCGGTGAGGCCGGTCTTTTCCATGAGGATCGCGTAGAACTGCGGCTCGATCGAGCCGAGCGAGATCCACTTGCCGTCCTTGGTTTCGTAAGTGTCGTAGAAGTGGGTGCCCGAATCCAGCAGGTTGACCCCGCGTTCATCCTTCCACTGGCCATTGGCGAGGAAGGTATAGGTCATGGCCGACAGGATCGCCGCGCCGTCAACCATCGCGCAGTCGACCACCTGGCCCTGCCCGCCGCTACGGGCATGAAGCACGCCGGCGACCACACCGAAGGCCAGCATCATGCCGCCGCCGCCGAAATCGCCCACGGCATTGACCGGGAAGGTCGGCTTTTCGCCCTTGCGGCCATAGGAATGGAGCGCACCCGAAAGCGCGATGTAGTTGATGTCATGGCCCGCCAGCGGCGCCATCGGCCCGTCCTGGCCCCAGCCAGTCATCCGGCCGATCACCAGCTTGGGATTGATCGCCAGCAGCACGTCAGGCCCCAGGCCCAGCCGTTCAAGCACGCCGGGGCGATAGCCTTCGATCAGCGCATCGGCGGTCTTGGCCAGTTCCTTGATCTGATCGATCGCGGCAGGATCCTTGAGGTCGAGTTCGATGCGTTCGCGGTTGCGGTTGAGGATGTCGCGGTTGCCGCCATCGCCAAAGCGCCCGCCCTTCGAAGGGCGCTCAACCCGGATCACCCGGGCGCCGTGGTCAGCCAGCATCATGCCGCAGAACGGCCCCGGCCCGATTCCAGCCAGTTCGATAACGGTCACACCCTGAAGAACGCCTGCCATTTTCACCCTCTCCGCAAAATTTAATCGCGCGATGAAATTGTCTTTAAGGGTCTGGCGCGGACTGTCGAGAGGGAACTGTCAGGAACGCATCAGCTTGCGCCGCGCCTGCACCAGCAGGGGGTTGTCACCGCCGATGGTGCGCGCCTTGTCCAGCAACTGGCGGGCCAGATCGGGATCGCGGCCCAGCTCGGCCAGCGCCATGCCGCGCGCCTGCGCCGCAACCCCGCTCGATGGCGCCAGGGCATAGGCGCGCTCGGCGCTCTCCAGCGCGGCGGCAGCATCGCCGCTGCGCAGCTGCGCCAGGCTGAGATCGGCGAGCAGCCGCACATCGCGATTACCGCCGCGCTGGCGCAGCGATTCCAGCAAGGTCCGCGCGCCCGGCCAATCACCGGCCACAGCCGCAAAGGCTGCCGCCATCCGCGCTGCCAGCCGGCTGCCCGGCCAGCCGGTCAGATAGCGCGACGCATAGGGGCTAGCCGCACCGGCCAGCCCGGCGCGGGCAAAGGCCTCGGCCATGCGCAGCAAGAGGTGGTCGGGATAGCGCACCTGCGCCGCGGCCATGTAGCGGGCGATCGCCTCGTCCGCCCGTCCCCCCGCCAGGGCTGCGTCGCCGGCCAGCGCCAAGGCATCGGCAGAGCCCGGATGCAGCTCAACGAAGCGCGCTGAAACCTGCCTCGCCCCGGCAAAATTGCTTGCGCCGAGCAGCGCGCGAACATAGGGCACCGCCGCCCCTGCACTGCCCGGGTCATCGGCAAAGCGCGCGGCCAGCACGCCGGGCGGATCGGGCTCAGCGATCGGCTCCAGCGCCGGGATCGTCGCCGCGCTGGCCCGGTCAAGCAGCGCAGCGGCAGCATCGCGATTGCCCTGCTCCTCGTAAGCGCGCGCCAGCAGGGTCAAGAGGTAGGGCGGCGCATCGGGCCGCGCAGCCAGCGGGGCAAAGCGCGCCAGCAGTTCCTCGTGATCGCCCACTTCATACAGCGCGCGGGCCAGCAGCAATTGCGCGCGCGGATTGGCGGCCTGCCGCTCGGTCAGCCGTTCCAATTGGTCGGCTGCGACAGCAGTGTTGCCCGCCTCAAGCTCCAGCACGCCAGAGAGCAGCATCCCCGCCGGCTCGTCGCGCAGCCGGGTGCCCGCCTTGGCCAGCAGGCTGCGCGCCAGCGGCACGTTGCCCGCGCGCGCCGCCAGCACCGCCTGAAGATACCAGGCGAGCGGATGGCGCGGAGCCAAATCGATCATGTGGCGGGTCACAGCCAGCATCTCTGCCGCGCGGCCCATTTCGCCAAGGCAGGCGGCATAACCGCCCAGCACCGAGAGATCATCTGGCGCGATGTCCCGCGCGCGCTCGTAAAGCGGCAGGGCCGCCACCCAGCCCTGGGCATCGCGCAGCAGTTGCGCACGAAATTCAAGCGCACGGATATTGTCTGGCCCGATCTCAAGCGCGCGCGCCGAAGCCGCGATCGCCTGAACCTGCTCACCCCCGGCATAGCGCAGCCGCCCGATCTCGACCCAGACCAGCGGATCGCGCGGCGCCGCAGCCAGCGCCCGGTCGAGCGCGCGGCCGGCTGCCGGCAGGTTGCCGTCGAGCCGTTCGAGCCGGGCCAGGGTGCGCAGCCCCCAGGCCTGACTGTCCGGCGCAAAGCTTGCCGGGCCAAGCCACTGCCGGGCCCGGCGGGCGTCGCCTTGATCGAGCAGCGCCTCCCCCATCGCGGCGGCCACCTGCGGGCGCGCCGCGCCAGCGGCCAGCGCGCGGTTCAGCTCGGCCTCGGCGGCGATCCCGTCGCCCCGGTCGAGCGCCACCAGCGCCGCGCGCAGCGGTTCGGGCGCAGCATCGGACTGCGCCGCCGAGGACCAGGCCAGAGCGCATCCCAGCAGGGTCACCAGCGGGATCAGCCGGCGATCAGGCCTGAAGGTCATAGTGCTTGAGCAGGTCGTAAAGCGTCGGGCGGCTGATGCCGAGCAGCTTGGCGGTGTTCGAGATATTGCCCTCGCTACGCGCCAGGGCATGGCGGATCACTCGCTGGTCAGCCGCCTCGCGCGCGGCCTTGAGATTGAGCATCTGGCCCTCGCCCTCATCCGGGACGGCCAGATCAAGGTCGGGCGCACCGATCAGCTTGCCCTCGGCCATGATCACCGCGCGCTTCACCCGGTTTTCGAGTTCGCGCACGTTGCCCGGCCAGCCCCAGCTGTCGATCGCGGCCAGCGCATCGGGGGCAAAGCCCTTGACGGCCGGGTTCATCTCGCGCGCGAACCGGGCGAGGAATGCCTTGGCCAGCAGCGCGGCATCGCCCGGACGCTCGGCAAGGCTCGGGATCCGCACCACGATTTCCGCCAGGCGGTAGAACAAGTCCTCACGGAACTGCCCGCCGGCGATCATCGCTTCAAGGTTCTGGTGGGTGGCGCAAACGATCCGGGTATCGACCGGGATCGACTTGCGCGAACCGACCCGCTCAATCACCCGTTCCTGCAAGAACCGCAGCAGCTTGACCTGCAACGGCAGCGGGATGTCCCCGACCTCATCGAGGAACAACGTGCCGCCGTGGGCCTGCTCGATCTTCCCCTCGGTGGTCTTGACCGCGCCGGTAAAGGCGCCCTTCTCGTGCCCGAACAGCTCGCTTTCGAGGAGGTTTTCGGGGATCGCGGCGCAGTTGATCGCCACGAACGCCCCTTCGCGCCGGTCGCTCGCCTCGTGCAGCCCGCGCGCCAGCAATTCCTTGCCGGTCCCGCTCGCCCCCAGCAGCATCACCGAGACATTGGTATTGGCGACCCGTTCGATGGTCCGCGCGACCTTCACCATCTCGGGCGCGCCAGTGATCATCCGGCCGAGCACGCGGTTGTCATCGCCCGAGCGGAGCGCAAGCTGCCGGTTCTCCGTCTCGATCCGGTGCAATTGCAGCGCGCGGCGCACGATCAGTCCGAGATCCTCGATCTCGACCGGCTTGTGATAGAAATCATAGGCCCCGCGCGCGATCGCCTGGAGCGCGCTGTCGCGCGCACCATGGCCCGAGGCGACGATCACCTTGGTATCGGGCTTGAGCGCCATGATCGCATCGAGCACCGCAAAGCCCTCGCTGGTGCCATCGGGATCGGGCGGCAGGCCCAGATCGAGCGTTACGACCGCGGGTTCCTCGCTGCGCAGCGCCGCTAGCGCGCTGGTGCGGTCACCGGCAACGATCACCTCGAAATCGGGCCAGGCCCATTTGAGCTGGGCCTGCAGGCCGGGATCATCCTCGACGATCAGGAGCTTGAGGCGAATTTCGGTCATCACGCGACTTTCGAGCCGGACTGCCCGGCCAACGACTGTAGGATCTGCGCGGCCTCGGCCAGCGGCAGGCGGATGGTGAAACGCGATCCGATCGTCTCGCGTGATTCCACGTCGAGCCGCCCCTTCATCGCCCTGACCAGTTCGCGCGCTTCGTAGGCGCCGATCCCGAAACCGCCGCTCTTGGTGGAATCGAATGGGCGGAACAGTCGGTTGCGGACGAATTCGGGGCTCATCCCGGTGCCCGAATCCAGCACCTCGATCACCCCGCTTGCCCCCTGGGTGCCCACCCGGATGAACACCGGCAGCGGCTCCACCGAGGCATCGAGCGCGTTCTGCACCAAATGGGCCAGCACCTGCTCCAGCGATTCCCGCGCCGCGAGGACCACGCATTCCTCAGCGTCGATCACGGTTACCGGGCGGCGGCCATCGCACCGGGCCTCGAACTGGGCCGCAACTTCGGCCGCGACCAGATCGGCCCGCACTGGCACCAGGGTTTCAACCGTCATGGCGCCATAGCGCGACAGGCGGGCCAGCAGGGCGGAAAGCTTGTCAGCCGAACTGCGCAGCGTAATCAGCATGTCCGCTCTAAATTGAGTATTTTCAGAATATTGCTCTGCATTTCTCGCAAGCAAGTTGAATTGGCTCGCAAGGTTCTTGAGATCATGGATAACAAAGGCGATCCGGCGATGGAAGTCATCGAACCGGGCCGCTTCGGCCAGTGCCTCCTGCCCGGTGTGTTCTGCCAGATAGCTCGCCAATTGCTGCCCGGCGACGCGCAGCAGATCGAAGTCTTCCCAATCGAGCGAGCGGGCCAGCGCCGGGCGGGCCAGCACCACCAGCCCGACCAGCCGCTCGAAATGGAGCAGCGGCACCAGCGCCCAGGCCCGCGGTTCCTCGACCAGCCATTGCGGAACCGCGAAAGGTGGCGCCATTTCCGCGCGCCCTGCGCGCAGTTGGTCAAGATCGGCGATATAGCCGCTGGCCTCGATCGCGCGGGCGACTTCGCTGGGCGCGGCTTCGGCCGGAACTTCAAGCGTGCGCCAAGCCCAGCGCGCGGCAAGTTCCAGCTGACCGCGATCCCCCGGCGTCAGCAGCAAGCCAGCCGGACTTTCGGTGATATCGGCCAGCGCGCGGATCACCCGCTCGTCGAGCGAGGCCTCGCTGCCGCTGCCCTGGGCAATGGTGCGGGTAAAGCGCAGCCATTCGCTGCGATAGTCATAGCGGTGTTGGAACAGGTGCTTGGCCAGCATGACCCTGAGCCAGCCGCGCAGCCGCCGCGAGGGCAGGATCATCAGCGCAAAGGCCAGCACCAGCGCCACGAAGCCGCGCTGCGAGGCTTCGGCCAGATCGCCCCCGGCATAGGCCAGTCCTCGCGCCGCAGCGCCCATGGTGACCAGATAGCCGCCGATCAGCAGCAGCGAGAGCGACTGGAACGTGACCGAGCGCGAGGGGCGAAAGCGCAGTTGCTCGCCCCCGCGGATCGCGCCGAAGGCCAGCAGCGCACCCAGCCCCAGTGCGGTCACCCCGCGCAGTGCGGCAAAGCCCGCCGGAACCGAACCGGACAGGTAAGCCACCGTCCCGAAGTTGAGGTCATAGCCCCACAGCAACCCCAGCGCGAGCGCAGGCCAGCGCAGCACCGTGCGCGCCAGGCTCGATGCGCCGCCGTAGAGGTTGTGGACCAGCACCAGCCCGCCGATCGCCACCAGCAGATCGAGCAACACCGCCATGTGCAGTCCCGGCGCGCCCGGAAGCGTGCGGGCACCGGCCAGCAGCACCGCCTGAACGGCCCCCTGCAGCAGCTCGGCAAAGCCCAGCGCGGCGATCATCGGGCGCACCTGCATCATGCTGGCGTGGCGCCCATCGACTGCGAACAGCCGGTACAGCGCAAAGATCCAGCCCAGATCGCGACTAACCTCGGCCAGAGCGGTCCATCGCGCACCGCAAGCCCCACTCGCAGCCCACAGCGCGGTCAGCGCGAGTGCGGAAACCACCGCCCGGCGCGCCGCGCCATAGCCGCCCCGCCGGCTTTCGAGCCAGGCCGCAGCCAAGGCGCAGGCCAGCGCACCTGCGCCCCAGGCGGCCGCGCCAATCGCGCTCCAGGCTCCGGCCAGATCGCCCACGGCGTCAGCGTGCTCCTTCGTGCCAGAGCACCACGCGCAGCGTCTGGAGCAGGATCAGAAGGTCAAGGAAGGGGGTGTAGTTCTTGGCGTAGTAGAGATCGTATTCGAGCTTGTGGCGCGAATCCTCGATCGAGGCGCCATAGGGATAGTTGATCTGCGCCCAGCCGGTGATCCCGGGCTTGACCATGTGGCGTTCGGCATAGAACGGCAGCTGGGTTTCGAGGTCCGCAACGAATTCGGGGCGCTCGGGACGCGGACCAACGAAGCTCATCTCGCCCTTGAGCACGCTCCACGTCTGGGGAAGCTCGTCGATCCGCACCTTGCGGATGAAACGGCCCAGCCGGGTCACGCGCGGATCGTCCTTCTGCGCCCACTGCGCGCCATTGGCCTCGGCATCGGTGCGCATCGAGCGCAGCTTGATGACATCGAAACTCTGGCCGTAGAGCCCCACCCGGGTCTGGCGAAAGAAAGCCGGCCCGCGGCTGTCGAGCTTTACCAGCAGCGCGAACAGCGCGATCACCGGGGCAGTCGCGGCCAGCAGCAGCGAACTGGCAAAGATGTCGAACAATCGCTTGGCCGCGCTCGAAATCGCCCGGCCCGAGGAAAAGCCATCGGAAAAGATCAGCCAACTGGGATTGACCGTGCCGAGATCGACCCGCCCGGTCTCGCGCTCGATGAAGCTGGAGAAGTCGTTGACGTGGACCCCGGTGGTCTTGATCCGCAGCAGATCGCCCAGCGGCAGCGCGTTGCGCCGCTCTTCCAGCGCCAGCACCACTTCGCTCACGCTGAGGTTTTCGACAAAGCGGGTGAGATTGTGGATCGCCGAGCGGTTGATCGCCTCGGCAATCAGCGGCGGGGTGTCGGTCATGGCGAGGTAGCCGACGATGCAGAACCCGCTCTCAGGCCGCTCCGACAACTCGCGCAGCCGGATCGCCCGCTCCCCGGCGCCCAGCACCAGCACCCGGCGGCGAAAGGCCGACGCGCCGAGCACTCCGCCCACCACCAGCCGGTTCATCACCAGCAGCACCACCGATCCAGCCATCGCGTAGGCCAGGGTCGAGCGCCAGAAATTGTGCCCGCCGATCACGAAATCGACAAAGGCGAGCGCGATGATCCCCAGCGAAACCGCCACCAGCAGCCGCGCCGTGGCAAACCGCATCGAGCGCAGGGCATCGCCGCCATAGACGCCGACCGCGATCATTGCGGTGAGGATGATCCCGGCAAAGCCCGCGAGCTGCCCGCCCCGCTCGGCGATGCTGCCAGGGTCCATCCCGATCTGCCCGGCGCGCAGGCGCCACGCGAAATCGGCCGCCACCACCAGCAAGGTGATGTCGATCAGGCCCAGCAGGATCACTGCATGGGGGATGTAGTGCTTGAACAGCCGGATCATGGCCCGTGGCAGACCTTCCCTTCGAGTGCGAAGCGGCAAGCCTAGGGTGCAGAGGTGAAATGTCGGTAAACTTTACAGGCGGGCAGACCGCCCGCGATCAGCGCGAAAAGGCGAAGGCGCTGATCCCGCGGCTGCGCTCATCGAATTCGAGCGCAGCGCCGCGCGGGGGCAGCGAACGCTGGCGGCAATCGGCGATCAGGCAGCGCGCACAGCCCGGCCCGATCCGGGTTGCGGCGCCGGCGGCCTGCGGAGCGCTGCCGCGCGCCTGGGCAAGCTGCCCGGCGAGCCGCGCCTCGATCCCGAGGACGATCGCGAACTGCGCCGCCTCACGCTCGATCGCCCCAGCGCCCTCGACGGTTGCCGCGATCATGAACCAATCTGTTTTTGATCCATTTTCATCATTATATTCAATATATTGAATTATATTTTTACCAAATTGCTCGAATGCACTGTGTGCCTGCCACAGCGGGCAACTGCCTTCGCCGTCGAGCAGGCTTGCCCCGCTCGCCCCGGCGTAGCGCTTGGAAAACTGCCCCGCCCGGTCAACCCGCGCCATGAAGAACGGCAGCCCGCGCTGCCCGACCCGCTGCAAGGTGGTCAGGCGATGGGCAAGCTGCTCGAACCCCACGCCAAAGCGGCGCTGCAGCAGCGGCAGGTCATAACCGGTCGCCTCGCAAGCCCGCAAAAACCGGCCATAGGGCATGATCAACGCCGCGGCGAAGTAGCTCGCCAGATGGCGGCGCAGCAGCCGCCACGCGGTCCGATCGGTGAACTGGGCGCCATTGGCGATGGCCGCGATCGCATCGCGCTGCTCCAGTAGGGCCAATTGCACCGCGATCTGGAAGTTGCGGGCCGCCGGATCGAGCAATTCCGAGAGTTGCAGCTGCCGGGCATGGAGGTCGAGCCGCCGCAGCGCATCGGGCATCACGTCAACCGGCAGAATTCGCACCGAAAGCTGGTGCTGCTGGCGCAGCCGCTCGACCAGCGCCTGCCCAAGATCGGCGTTGGACAGCCGCAATTCGTCGGCCAGAGCCTCGGCAGCGGCGTCAAGATCGGCAAAATGGTTGCGCCAACGCTCGATCTCGCGGCGCACGAGATCCATCGGATCATTGACCGGCGCGGCTCCGCCCGGATCCCCGGCGTCATAGAGCCGGGCAAAGGCGAGCGCCGCCTGCGGCGCGGCAGAGAGCCATTCGGCCAGCTCGTCTCGGTCGATAGAAAGGTCGGAAAACCGCGGATCCGCAAGCCTTCGGCGCAGTCCATCAACCCCGCCGACCAGTTCATCCTGACGCAGGCTGCGGGGGTCAAAATCGAACTGTTCGGCCAGGGCAACGACCAAGCGCGCCGAGAGCGGGCGCTGGTTGCGCTCGACCAGATTGAGATAGCTAGGCGAAATGCCAAGCCGCGCCGCCATGGCGGATTGGGTCAGCCCTTCGCGGCGGCGCAGGCGCCGGATTGCCGGCCCAGCAAGGATCGAGGCGTCAGTCATCGTGTTATATGTTGTAATATTTTTGACAATTTGACAAGCATTTTCGGCAAATCATCGCCATGAAGACAAGTTATTTTGTGTATTTTGTTACCACTCGTGATCGGTTCCGGCTACCCCTAGGGCAACACCACCCATTCAAGGAGCCGCCCGATGACCCTGACCGCTCAGCCCACCCAGACCGAAGATCGCACCCCGGCGCGTGCCCGGGCGCTGCTCTCGAACAACGACTTCCGCTTGCTCCGCACCGCGCTGGCCAGCCATGCGCAGGTTTCCGAAGACCCGGAGGAAATCGCCCGGATCGCCGCGCTCTACCACCGGCTCGGCTGCTACGCCTGACCCTGCTCGTATTGGCGGCCGTCTCTCGCGACCCGGGCGGCCGTCAACCCCGCGCTAACCATAAGTCCGCCCGCGTGGTTAACCTTCCCGCGCTATGACGGGCACCATGCGCCGCGCTGCCCCCACCCTCCCGATCTCACCCCGGATGCTGCGGCGCTTTGCCGTTGCCACGGTAATCCTGACGGCGCTGGTGGCAATGTTCGCCGATGGCGAGAGCCGCGATGCCGCGGTCGGCGCGATCAAGGCGCGCGAGGCAAAGAATCAGGCCATCGCTGCCGATGCGGCCAAGTTCGGCGCCCCCAAGCTGCACCTGCGCGCGCCCGATAGCCAGGCCGGCGAGTTTGGCGACGAGCCGGGGATCGAAAGCCCGCAGCTCAACACCTTCCGTGGCGCGCCGAGCGGCCCGGCGCTGGCTCAGGGCAACCAATCCGGTTTTCTCCCGCCGCCATCGCTGCCGATGGTGCCAGGCGCCACGGTTACCGTGCAGAATGTTCCGGGCGAAAAGTTGATCGACCTGCGCCCGGGCGCTGCCCCGGCGACCAAACGCCGCGCCAGCTTTCGCCCCGACGCCCAGCAGATGGAAACCATCCGCCAGAACTCGCGCGAGCGCAGCGGCAACCCCAACGGGGTCGACTGAGTCTCAGATCTTCACAAGCCGCTTGGCCGAAGTAAATTTCTTTACTTCGCCTCCGAACCGGCTCCGCCACGCGGCATCAGGTGGATCGCTCCGCTGACCATCGCCTCGGCCCCAGCCGCGATCACCTTGTCCGCCTCGGGCGCCCAGAACGGGCTGTGCAGGCCCGGCAGAACCTTGCCCTCGGCGCGGGCGGCTTCGATCACGCTGGCGGGGCGCCCGCCGACCCACAGGATCAGCGAACGGGTGTGGTCCTTGTCATTGCGGGAGAACTCGCCGAAATCCTCGCCCGCCATGACCGGGCCGGTTTCAACCGCGCGGTCTGCCCCGAACTGCGCCTTGAAGAACCCCAGCATGTCCATGCTGAAGCCCGGCGTGTTCCAGGTCGAGCGGGTATAGGGCTCCAGCACGCTGACTTCGGGCATCAGGTTTTCGGGCAGGCCCGACGCCTCGCCCTCGGCACGGGCGATGCGGCGAATGCCATCGAGCAAGGCTTTGCGCGATTCGTCGGAATAGCTGCGCACGGTAAGCTGCAGGTGAGCGCTATCGGAAATGATGTTGTGCTTGGCCCCGGCATGGAAGCTGCCGACCGTGACCACCGAAGGCTCGAATGGGCTGGCTTCGCGGCTGACCAGGGTCTGCAGGCGCATCACGATCGCCGCGCCCAGCACGATCGGATCCTTGGTGAGGTTGGGATAGGCCCCGTGCCCGCCAAGCCCGTGAACCGAAATGTCGACCGAATCGACATTGGCCAGCGCATAGCCCGGCCGCACCCCGATCACGCCCGAGGCAAGATCGGCGGTATCGTGGAACGCCAACGCATAGTCAGGCTTGGGAAAGCGGGTGAACAGGCCGTCCTTGATCATCGCTTCGGCGCCCAGCCCGACTTCCTCGGCCGGCTGGCCAATCATCACCAGCGTGCCCGACCAGCGATCCTTGCTGGCGGCCATCACCCGCGCGGTTTCGATCCAGGCGGTCATGTGGGTATCGTGGCCGCAGGCGTGCATGATCCCGCTTTCGACCCCGGCGGTCGACGTGCCGCGCGCCTTGCTGGCATAGGGCAGCCCGGTCTGCTCGACCACAGGCAGCGCGTCCATATCGGCGCGGATCAGCACCACCGGCCCGGGGCCGTTGCGCAGCACCGCGACCACCCCGGTCTTGCCCACGCCCTCGCTCACCGCGAAACCGGCGGCGCGGGCAGCGGCCGCCATGATCCCGGCAGAGCGCCGTTCCTGGAACGACAGCTCGGGGTTCTGGTGGAGATCCTTGTAGACCGTCATCAGCCCCGGGAGATCGGCGGCGATGCGATCGCGCACCGGATCGGCGTGGGCCAGCGAGCTGGCAGACAGCGCGGCAAGCGCGGCGGACAGGGTGAGGATGGGCTTGATCATGCCCGCAGCCTAGGCGGCAAGCCCGCGCGGCGCAATCTTGGGAGTGGTGCCCCTGGCCAGACTCGAACTGGCACGGATCTCTCCAACCGATTTTGAGTCGGTCGCGTCTACCATTCCACCACAGGGGCACTGCAGGGCAGGTCGCGCTTAGCCGCCCTGCCCCGCCGGTTCAAGCGCGCTTACTTCTTGAGCGCGCCGACCAGTTGCTTGTGCAGGCGCGAATGCAGCGCATCGTTGCCGGCCAGCACCTGGGCATCACAGATCGGCTGCGAAATCCCGCGCCAGTCGGTCACGAAGCCGCCAGCCTCGCGCACCAGCAGACAGCCGGCCGCCGTATCCCACGGGGCAAGTCCGGTTTCCCAGAAGCCTTCGTAGCGCCCGGCGGCAACCCACGCGAGATCGAGCGAGGCCGCGCCAAAGCGGCGGATCCCGGCAACCTGCGGCGCCAGCGCGCCATAGATCCGGGTCCATTCGGCGCTATCGCCGCGCCCGGCAAAGGGAATGCCGGTGGCAATCAGGCTTTCATCGAGATGGCGGCGCGCCGAAACGCGCAGACGCCGATCGTGGAGCCAGGCACCGCGGGTCTTTTCGGCCCAGAAGCTTTCGTCGGTCACCGGCTGGTAAACCAGCCCGGCGACGATATCGCCCCAGCCGCTACCATCCAGCTTGGGTTCCTGCACCGCGATCGAGATCGCGAAGTGCGGAATCCCGTGCAGGAAGTTGCTGGTGCCATCGAGCGGGTCGATGATCCAGCGCGGCTTGCCGGGTTCGCCGTGGATTTCGCCGCCTTCTTCCATCAGGAAGCCCCAGTCGGGACGCGCGGCGAGCAGCTCGTCATAGATCGTGCGCTCGGCGCGCTGATCGGCCTTCGAAACGAAGTCCGCCGGCCCCTTGCGGCTGACCTGGAGGTGCTCGACCTCGCCGAAGTCGCGGCGGAGACGCTGCCCGGCCTTGCGGGCGGCCTTCTCCATCACGCGGATCATGCCGGAAACAACCGCCATGATCAGTCGGCCTTGCTGACGTAGGTGCGCTCGTACACGTCGACGATGATGCGGGTGCCGCTCGCGATGTGCGGCGGAACCATCACGCGCACGCCATTGTCGAGGATCGCGGGCTTGTAGCTCGACGAGGCGGTCTGCCCCTTCACCACGGCATCGGCTTCGACGATGGTGGCTTCGACCTGTTCGGGCAGCTGGACGCTGATCGGGCGCTCGTCATACATTTCGAGCAGCACGGTCATGCCATCCTGCAGGAAGGCATCGGCGCCGCCGAGCAGATCCTTGGGCAGGTTGATCTGGTCGTAGGTTTCCACGTCCATGAACACCAGGTCTTCGCCTTCGGCGTAGAGGAACTGGAAGTCCTTGGTGTCGAGGCGGACGCGTTCGACCGTGTCGGCGCTGCGGAAGCGCACGTTGGTCTTGCGGCCGTCGATGAGGTTCTTCATCTCGACCTGCATGAAGGCGCCGCCCTTGCCCGGCTGGGTGTGCTGGGTCTTGGCAACTTTCCAGATGCCTTTTTCGTATTCGAGGATGTTGCCGGGACGAATGTCCACGCCGCTGATCTTCGCCATGGGGATGCCTTCAAGGTTGAGAAAGAATCCGACCGCCCGAGGAATTCGGGCAAAGCCGGGGAAGGCGCGCCCTTAGCGCGGCATTGCGCGCAGGGCAAGCATATGCGCGACGCGCGGCGGCTGATGCGCCGCGCTGGCGAGACCATTCAGTTCCTGCTAATCGCGGCTGCATCATGGAACACGCGATGTCCAAAGCCCTGCGCCTTACCCTGCCGTTGCTGGCCCTTGCCGCTGGCGGCGCGGCGCTGGAAGCCGCCCCCGGCGGCCCGATCGACTACCTGCCGCTGGGCGATTACATCTGCGAACTGCCCGGCGATGCCAACGGCCCCGCGGGAATCCGCCAGCCCGATCAGGGCTTCAGCGTGATCAACGCCACCACCTATACCACCGCCACAGGCCGCGGCAGCTATCTGCTGACCGGGGACCGACTGGTGCTGACCAGCGGCCCCAAGCGCGGCCAGCGCTTTCACCGCCTGTCGCAGAACTTCCTGCGCGAAATGACCGCCGATGGCCGCGATGGTTCGCTGCGCTGTGTGCGCCAGGTCACCAACAACCGCTGATCAAGCCGGCGCCCCGCGCGCGGCGCGCACCATCCGGGCATAGGCCAGCGCCACCATCCCAGCGAACACCGCCGTGCCGAGCGGCAGTGCAAAGGCGTGATCGCCGGTTACCGCCAGCACGTCGGGATTGTCGCTCGCCGCGACGACAAAGGCATAGCCGACGTTGAACAGGCTATCGCCGACGATCAGGCCGGTCGCGGTCAGCACCCCGATCCGTTCGGCGAAGTCGGGGTTGGCCTGGCGCACCGCCCAGCGGTTGTAGAGATGGCCCAGCACCGCGCCGAGCACGACCAGTGCGGTTGAATCGGTCGGCAGATACATGCCCATGCCCACGGCCAGCGGCGGCAATGAACCGCGCCCGGTCTTGCGCAGCGCCTCGTCGATGGCGACCGCGATCACCCCGACCAGCACGCCCGCGCGCACCAGCCCCCAATCGAGATCGCCGCCCAGCACGCCCTGCGCGATGGTCGAGATCAGCGCCGCCTGCGGCGCGGCCAGCGCATGTTCACCCGCGCCCGGCGCGCCCTGGAACCCGAAGGTCGTGTTGAGCAGCCCCAGGATCGGCGGGATCACGACGGCCCCGAACCCCACGCCAAGGATCAGCGCAACCTGCTGGCGCCAAGGGGTCGCGCCGATCTGCTGCCCGGTCTTGAGATCCTGGAGGTTGTCGTTCGAAATCGTCGCCACGCCGAACACGATCGCGGTGACAAACAGCGCGAAGGCCACCAGCGCGCGGGTTGCATCGCCTTGCAGGCCGTGCCCGAACACGGCGAGCAGCAGCAGCGAGATGCCGAGGCTGGCAAGGATCCCTACCCCCGAAATCGGGCTGTTCGATGCGCCGATCAGCCCGGCCATATAGCCGCAGACCGAAGCGATCACGATGCCCGCCACCAGCACGTAGGCCACCGCCAGCGGGATCACCACCCACGGCTGGGTGCCCACCGGGCCCAGCGCGCCGAAGGAGTATAGCAGCACCGCCACCGGCAGCATCAGGATCAGGATCGTACCGCCAACGATACCGATCGGCAGATCGCGTTCGGTGAGATCGAGCGCGGCAAACCCGCCAGCCGCCTTGCGCGCGCGGTCCGCGGCGAGCGCGCCGGCAATGCCGCGCGCGATCGGGCCGATGACCTTGAGCAGGGTCCAGATCGCCGCCACGCCAATCGCGCCGGCACCGATCAGCCGCACCTTGGCGCGGAACACCGTATGCGCCAGTTCGCCCAGATCGGCGGCCGTGGCGAGATCGGGCGCGGTCAGGTGCGGCAGGATGAAGCCATAGCTCAGCACGATCCCGACCAGCATCGCAGTGCCGACCGACAGGCCCACCAGATGCCCCACCCCCAACAGCGACATCGAGAAGGTCATCGAGACAAAGCTCGCCCCGGCGCCGAGCCGCAGGGTCTTGTCGACCGCCTCGGCCACCAGCTTCATCTTGGCGAGCAGCGGATAGAGCGCCGAAATCACCGTGCCGAGCACGACCGCGGCAAGCCCCTTGCGGTTCTCCTCGGCCCCGCCCACGCCCGCGCCAACTTTCAGCACTTCGGCAGCGGCCACCCCTTCGGGATAGGGCAGGTCCGATCCGGTAACGAGGGCGCGGCGTAGCGGCACCGAATACATCACCCCCAGCACCCCGCCGATCGCGATCACCAGCGCCGACTGCCAATAGGGAAAGCCGCTCCACCAGCCGACCATGACCAGACCGGGCAGGACGAAGACGATCGCCGACAGGGTTCCCGCCGAACTGGCGATGGTCTGGACGATGTTGTTTTCCTGGATCGTCGCACCCGAAAAGCTGCGCAGCACGGCCATCGAGATCACCGCTGCCGGGATCGACGTGGCGAAAGTCAGCCCGACCTTGAGCCCGAGATAGACATTGGCGGCGGTGAACACCACGGTCAGCACCGCGCCGAGCAACACGCCGCGCAGGGTCAGTTCACGAGGGGCAGCAGCATCGGGCATGGGTCACCTGTCAATCGGGCCGCGCAGGGCCGGAAAGCAGGCAAGGTGCCAGATCAGAGCGCCGGTGGGAACCGGGCGTTCAGGCGCCGGCGATCGCCTTGTGGAAAGCCTTGATCGCGGCGGCCTCGTCCCCGCTCCACACCGCGCCCGACACCGCAAGGAAATCGGCCCCGGCAGCGACCAGCGGGCCGCAGTTTTCGGGCGTAATCCCGCCGATGGCCACGCAAGGGATTTCCATCAGGTTTTGCCACCAGGTCAGCAGCTCCGGTTCGGGGCGATGCTCGGTAACCTTGGTCGTGCTCGGGAAGAAGGCGCCGAACGCGACATAGTCGGCCCCGGCCTCGCCCGCTTCCATCGCCAGATGACGGCTATCGTGGCAGGTCACGCCGATCTGTGCATCACGGCCCAGCCGCTGGCGCGCATCCTCGACCGCGCCGTCATCCTGCCCGAGATGGACCCCATCGGCGCCGATGCGCTTGGCCAGGCTGATCGAATCGTTGACGATGAACGCCACCTCGCGCGCCGCGCAGATCGCCTGCAGCGGTTCGGCCAGCTTGGCAGCCTGGTGCTCGTCCAGATCCTTGACCCGGAACTGGAAGGCGGCCACTTCGCCCGCATCAAGCGCGCGGGCAAGCCGGTCGGGAAAGGCGCCGCCGACATCGAGCGGCGAGATCAGGTAAAGCTGGCAGTCAGACATGGCGCCCTCCCTATCCGCCCGCGGCCCCCGCGCCAAGCGCCGAGGCGCATCGGCATGGAAAAGGGCGGGAAAGCATCGCTGCCCCCGCCCCTTTTCCTGGCCTAATCGGCAAAATCAGATCTTCTGGGTCGAACCCTTGTAGATCTCGTCAATCGCCGCGCCGAGCGAGGCGTCGAATTCATCATCGCTCATCTGCGCGCGCAGGTCTTCGAGCAGCGCACGGCTGAAGCTGGCGATGATGCCCTTGTTCTTCGACAGTTCAACGCAGGCTTCGGGGCGCTTGTAGCCGCCCGACAGCGCAACAACGCGCAGCACCTTGGGGTGGCTGGTCAGGGCATCGAACTTGCCCGGCACCACCGGGAGCGAGAGCTTGAGCATGACCTTCTGGCCATCGGGCAGCGCGGCGAGGTTCTTGAGGATCTCGTCGAGCAGGATCTCGTCGCATTCGGCGCGGGTCGCGCTCTTGATGTTCACTTCGGGCTCGATCATCGGCATCATGCCGTGGCCGAGCACCAGGGCGCCGACTTCAAACTGCTGCTTGACCACGGCGGCGATGCCTTCGCGGTTGGCCGAATTGATGACCGAGCGTTCCTTGGTGCCATAGACGCCCAGCGCCTTCGACTTGGTGAGCAGCGCATCGAGTTCGGGCATCGGCTTCATCAGCTGCACGCCGTTGACTTCGTCTTCCAGACCCTTGTCGATCTTGATGAAGGGCACCACGCCCTTGGCGATGAGCGCAGCCGGGGTCGGCTTGCCGTCAACCGTGCCGTCCATCGTGCGCTCGAACAGGATCGCGCCGATCACCTTGGAACCATCGAACGCCTTGGAGCGGATGATCCGGCTGCGCATTTCGTGGATCAGGCCGAACATTTCCTCGTCGGTGCTCCACGCGCCTTCGGCAACGCCATAGCCGGCCAGCGCCTTGGGCGTCGAACCGCCCGACTGGTCCAGCGCAGCGATAAAACCATTACCTTCAGCCATCTTCGCAGTCATTTCAGCGGTGTTCATCAGTGCATCCCTGTCAGTTGCATACGTATGTATTCGAGGCCGATAGCGAGCGCGGCACCAAGTGGCAACCGCGCTAACTATTCAAATTCAGGCTTGTTCAAGCGCCTTCACGCCCGGCAGTTCCTTGCCTTCCATCCATTCGAGGAAGGCACCGCCAGCGGTGGAGATGTAGGTAAAGTCAGCCGCAACCCCGGCGTGGTTGAGCGCGGCGACCGTATCGCCCCCGCCCGCGACCGAGATCAGCGCGCCTTCCTTGGTCAGCGCGGCGGCGCTGCGGGCAAGCGCCACGGTGGCAGCATCGAACGGCTGGGTTTCAAACGCGCCCATCGGCCCGTTCCAGACCAGCGTGCGGCAGGTCTTGAGCACGTCGGCCAGAGCTTCGACCGCCTGGGGGCCAACGTCGAGGATCATTTCGTCGGCGGCAACCTCGTGCACGTTGCACACGCGCAGCGATGCCGGATTGGCGGCGAATTCCTTCGACACGACCACATCGTAAGGCAGGTGAACCGTGCAGCCCGAGGCCTCAGCGGTTTCAAGAATTTTCTCAGCAGTTGCCGCCAAGTCATGCTCGCACAACGACTTTCCGACATTCACCCCGCGCGCAGCGAGGAACGTGTTGGCCATGCCGCCGCCGATGATCAGGTGATCGACCTTGGTGACAAGGTGGGTCAGCACATCGAGCTTGGACGACACCTTGGCCCCGCCAACCACGGCGGCAACCGGCTTGACCGGCGCGTCGAGCGCCTTGCCCAGCGCTTCGAGTTCAGCCTGCATCGAGCGCCCGGCATAGGCGGGCAGCACGTGGGCCAGGCCCTCGGTCGTAGCATGGGCGCGGTGCGCGGCGGAAAAGGCATCGTTGACGTAGAAATCGGCGTTCGCGGCAATCGCCTTGGCGAGGTCCGGATCGTTTGCTTCCTCGCCCTTCCAGAAGCGGGTGTTTTCGAGGATCGCGATGTCGCCCGCGCGCAGGATGCCCACGGCCTGTTCGACCACGGGGCCAGCGACTTCAGGGACGAACATCACTTCCTTGCCCAGCACGGTCTCGACCGCACTGACCACCATCGAGAGCGACTGGGTCGAGACGCGTTCGCCCTTGGGGCGGCCGAAGTGTGCCAGCAGCAGCACCTTGGCGCCCTTTTCGGCGAGTTGCAGAATGGTGGGCGCCGAAGCCCGCACGCGCGTATCGTCGGTCACCGCCCCGTCCTGCATCGGCAGGTTGAGGTCAACGCGAACCAGCGCGACCTTGCCGGTCACATCGCCAAGGTCATCGAGCGTGCGGAACTTCGTCATTGTGCCCAGTCCTTACAGCAGCTTGCCCATCGCGCCGGCCGTGTCGACCATGCGGTTGGAGAAGCCCCATTCGTTGTCGTACCAGCTCAGCACGCGCACCAGCTTGCCGTCGATCACCGCGGTTTCGAGGCTGTCGATGGTCGAGCTGTTCGGGCAGTGGTTGTAGTCGATCGAGACCAGCGGCTCGTCCGAGAAGCCCAGCACGCCCTTGAGCGGGCCTTCAGCGGCCGCCTTGAGCAGCGCGTTAACTTCTTCCTTGGTGGTGTCGCGCTTGGGCGTGAAGGTCAGGTCGACGACCGAGACGTTCGGGGTCGGCACGCGGATGGCCGAACCATCAAGCTTGCCCTTCAGTTCGGGCAGCACTTCACCCACGGCGCGGGCCGCACCGGTGGTGGTCGGGATCATCGACATGCCGGCAGCGCGGGCGCGGCGCGGATCTTCGTGGATCTGATCAAGGATCTTCTGGTCGTTGGTATAAGCGTGGATCGTGGTCATCAGGCCGCGCTCGATGCCGATGGCATCGTTCAGCACCTTGGCGAAGGGCGCGAGGCAGTTGGTAGTGCACGATGCGTTCGAGACGACCACGTGATCAGCCGAGAGCTTGTCATGGTTGACGCCGAACACGACGGTCAGGTCGACGTTCTTGCCCGGAGCCGAGATCAGCACGCGCTTGGCGCCGGCCGCGAGGTGCTTTTCGCACGAAGCGCGGTCGGTGAAGAAGCCGGTGCATTCAAGCGCGATGTCGATGCCATACTGGGCGTGCGGCAGGTTGGCCGGATCGCGCTCGGCGGTCACGTGGATACGCTTGCCGTTGATGATCAGATCGTTGCCATCGACTTCGACGGTGCCCGAGAACGGACCGTGGACGCTGTCACGCTGGAACAGCATGGCATTGGCCTGGGCCGAAGCCAGATCGTTGATCGAAACCAGTTCGATGTCATGATCGGTGCGTTCGAGAATAGCGCGAGCGACGTTGCGCCCGATGCGTCCGAAACCGTTGATCGCAACCTTGATCGCCATGTCCGTATCTCCTGCTGTTTAGCGGCCCAGCCGGGCCGTGATCTGGGGAACAATGGCATCTGCGCTGATGCCGAAATACTTGTAGAGTTCGTCCGCCGGGGCCGAAGCGCCGAAGCGGTCGATCCCGATGTTGATGCCGTCCATGCCGGTGAAGCGTTCCCAGCCCATGGTCACCCCGGCCTCGATCGAGACCTTGAGCACATCGGCGGGCAGCACGTCGGCGCGGTAGGCGGCGTCCTGCGCCACGAACAGTTCGGCGCAGGGCATTGAGACGACATCGGCGCCGACACCCTGGGCTTCGAGCGCGGCAGCCGCGGCCATCGCGATTTCGACTTCGCTACCCGTGGCGATCAGCACGACCTGGCGCGCAGCATCCGCCGCCTTGAGGCGGTAGGCGCCCTTGGCCGAGCGGTTGGCGGCGCGGGTCCAGCCCTCTTCGCCGGCGCCGCGCAGCTGCGGCAGGTTCTGGCGCGAGAGCGCGAGCACCGAAGGAGTGCCCGTGGTTTCGAGCGCCAGCGCCCAGCATTCTGCCGTTTCGATCACGTCGGCCGGACGATAGACGTTGAGGTTCGGGATCATGCGCATCGACATGACATGCTCGACCGGCTGGTGGGTCGGGCCGTCTTCGCCAAGGCCGATCGAATCGTGGGTCAGGACATAGACGACCTGCGCGTGCTGCAGCGCCGACATGCGGATCGCGTTGCGGCAATAGTCCGAGAACACCAGGAAGGTGCCGCCATAGGGCACCACGCCGCCATGCAGCGCCATGCCGTTCATCGCGGCGGCCATGCCGAATTCGCGGATCCCGTAATAGACGTGGCGGCCGGCGTAGTTATCGGCGCCGAACGGCACGGTCGACTTGGTCTTGGTGAGGTTCGAGCCGGTGAGGTCGGCGCTGCCGCCCAGCAGGTGCGGGAGCTGCTCGGTCAGCGGACCCAGCGCCATTTCCGAAGCCTTGCGGGTCGCAACCTTCTGCGGCGCGGCGACGAGGCCGGCGATGTAGCTTTCCAGCGCCGGCGAAGCGACTTCGGCGGTGCCGGCCATCCGGGCTTCGAAGTCTGCGCGGGCGGCCGAAGCGGCGAGCCGGGCATCCCATGCACCGCGAGCCGCGGCACCCTTGGCCCCGACAGCGCGCCAATCGGCAAGGATTTCGGCCGGCACTTCGAACGGAGCGGCGCTCCAGCCCAGGTATTCGCGCGCAGCGGCGATTTCATCGGCGCCCAGCGGCGCGCCGTGGACGCTGTGGCCGCCCTGCTTGTTGGGCGCGCCCTTGCCGATCACGGTCTTGCAGGCGACCAGCGAGGGGCGCGGATCGGCGTCGGCTTCGGCCAGCGCGCGGGCGATGTCGGCAAAGTCATGGCCATCGCAGCGCACGGTGTGCCAGCCGGTGGCGGCATAGCGCGCGAGGATGTCTTCGCAGGTCGAGAGCGAGGTATCGCCATCGATGGTAATGTTGTTGTCATCCCACAGCACGTTGAGGCGGCCGAGCTTGTTGACGCCAGCCAGACCAATCGCTTCGTGGTTGAGGCCTTCCATCAGGCAGCCGTCGCCCGCGATCACCCAGGTCTTGTGATCGACCAGCTCATCACCGAACACGGCGTTGAGGTGGCGTTCGGCCATCGCCATGCCCACGGCCATCGCCAGCCCCTGCCCCAGCGGGCCGGTGGTGCATTCCACGCCCGGCAGCTCGGTGTTTTCGGGGTGCCCCGCGCAGACCGAGTGGAGCTGGCGGAAATTGCGGATGTCCGCCATGGTCGGCGCGGCATAGCCGCTGAGATGCAGCAGCGAATAGATCAGCATCGAGCCGTGGCCCGCCGACAGGACGAAGCGGTCGCGGTCGGCCCAGCGCGGCGTGGCGGGATCGAATTTCAGGAACTGCGAGAAGAGCACCGTGGCAACGTCGGCCATGCCCATCGGCATGCCGGGATGGCCGCTGTTGGCCTGCTGGACCGCGTCCATCGAAAGCGCGCGGATGGCGTTGGCCATGGGCGCGAGGCGGGACGGGTCGAGTTGCATAGGTATGTGCTCCCCAAAATCGCAGGAAACGCGCACGATTCGCGCGCCGCTTCCTTTGCGGAGGCACCGCCCCCCGTCAAGCGCGGCAGGCCCGCTGGCATGGCGAAGTTGTGGCAAATTGCCCGGGGCGGACTTTGCGGTGGCGTCAAGATGCTCTAGCCAAGCATCATGACCGGGGCTCATCAGGACCGTAGCAACCGCGCGTTGGCGCGCATCGAATCCGCGCTCGCGCGCATCGAAACCGCCGCCAAGGCCGCGGCGCAGCGCCCGGCCGAGGCCGATTTGCAGCGCCTGCAAAAGCGCCACGACACGCTGCGGGCAGCGGTGCAGGAATCGCTTGGCCAGCTCGATCTGCTGATCGACGGAGCCCAGGCATGAGCAATCTCACCCTGAAGATCGGCGGGCGCGACTATACCGTGGCGTGCGCCGACGGCGAGGAAGCCCACGTCAGCGCGCTCGGCCGCCTGATCGACGACAAGGTCCAGCAAATGGGCAATGCCGCGCAGAGCGAGCCGCGCCAGTTGCTGTTCGCTGCCCTGCTGCTGGCCGACGAACTCCACGAAGCGCGCGGCCGTCCGGGCAGCAGCGCTCCGGCCTCCGCAGCCCCTGCCGCCCAGCCCGCAGCGGACCCGCTGGCGGCCGAACGCCACGCCGAAACGCTCGAAGCAATCGCATTGCGACTCGAAAAGTGCGCCGCGGCCCTTGAGGGCTGAGCCGCTCCCCCCTAGATAGGGACGTGACGGGTACTGCCCGGTGCGAACCGATCGAACATCCCTGAGGCTATAAGCAATCCTTGGGGGCTGTCCCTGGCTGGACCCTGGTCTGGCACATATGGTCCCCACCTGACGTCGAGGCGTCAGAGGATTTCCCCGGTCCGGCCCATGGTGGTCCCGTCACCCATTTCCCATCCCCGTGGAGCGCGGCATGAGCGAAAAACAGGCCCTGCGCCGCGAACTCAAGGACCGGCGCGCGGCGCATTTCGCCGCGATTCCGGCGATGCAGCGCGGCCTGCTGTTCCGCCGCCCGCCCGGCGCGCTGGTCGATCTGGTGCCAGCCGGCGCGGTGATTTCGGTCTATCACGAAATGGCCGCCGAGGCCCCGGCGGGCCACTATGCGCGCTGGTTTTTCGAGCAGGGCCACCGCATCGCCCTGCCCTGGTTTGCGGGCCGCAGCGCGCCGATGGCGTTTCGCGAATGGACCAATCCGTTTGTCGAGGATCTGCTCGAACCCGATCCGTTCGGCGCGCGCCAGCCCCGCGCCGATGCGCCGCTGGCCGAGCCCGAGGTGGTGTTCGTGCCGCTGCTCGGCTTTACCGACCGGGGCGAGCGGATCGGCTATGGCGGCGGGCATTATGACCGCTGGCTGGCCGCCCATCCCAATGCCCTGCCGATCGGGCTTGCATGGGATTGCCAGTTGACCGAAAGCCTGCCGATAGAACCCCACGACATCCGCCTGGCTGCGGTTGTCACCCCCACTGCCCTGTACGGACCATTCTGATGCGCAAGGAACCCACGCTCCGTATCCCGCTTGGCATACTGGGCCTGTTTGCGGCGCTGCTGGTCTATGGCGCGCTGGTTGCGCGGCATATTGCCCCGCTGATCGCGGGCTGGCCCGCACTGGCGCAGACCCCGGTCTATATCGTGCTGGGCGTGGTCTGGCTCTTGCCGCTGCGCCGCTTCCTGATCTGGATGGAAACCGGGCGCTGGCGCTGACCGCCAAGCACGGCTAGCCTCCCCCGAAAGAACAACGGGGGATCGCATGAAGCACAAATTGTCGCTGGCTCTGGTGGGCCTGATCGTGGTCGCCGGACTGACGCTGGTGTTTGGCCGCACGTGGATTGCCGAGCGCGCATTCGAACGCGCGCTCGACCGGAATGTCGGGATAGATCAATCGGCTGCGCTGGGTGACGGGCTCCACGCCTATGTCTGCGGCAGCGGCAGCCCGATGCCCGATGCCGACCGCGCCGGCCCCTGCATCGCGGTGCTGGCGGGCAAGCAGGCCTTCGTGTTCGATTCGGGCTCGGGCTCGATCCGCAAGTTGATGCGGATGGGCTTTCCGATGGAGAAGATGCAGGCCGCCTTCCTCACCCACCTGCACTCCGATCACATCGACGGCTTGGGCGAAATGATGCTCCAGGCATGGATTGCAGGCGGTCGCGAAACCCCGCTGCCGATCTACGGCCCGGCGGGGACCGACAAGGTCGTGGTCGGCTTTGATCAGGCCTATGCCATCGACAGCGGCTTTCGCGTCGCGCACCACGGCCCCAAGATCGCCCACCCCACCGGGTTTGGCGGCACGGCGCAGGTTATCACGCTGGCTGACGGCACCGGCAGCCAGGTCGTCTATGATAAGGACGGGGTGAAGATCACCGTGATCCGCGTGGACCATGCCCCTGTTGCGCCGGCTTTCGGCTACCGGATCGATTACAAGGGCCGTTCGATCGCGCTGAGCGGCGACACGGTCTATGCGCCCACCTTCGTCACCGCGGCCAAGGGCGCCGACGTGATGTTCCACGAGGCGCTCAACAAGCAGATGGTCGCCGCACTAGGCGCCAAGCTGGCCGAACGCGGCCACGCCGCCACTGCCCAGATCATGCATGACATCCAGGGCTATCACGCCAGCCCCGCCGATGCCGCGCGCGCAGCCAAGGATGCCGGGGTCAAGGCGCTGGTGCTCTATCACCTGGTCCCGCCGCTGCCCTCGCGGCTGATCGAACCGCTGTTCCTGGGCGATGCGCCCAAGGTGTTCGATGGCCCGCTCAAGGTCGGGCATGACGGGATGATTGTCAGCCTGCCCGCAGGCGGCAAGGACGTGCGCTTCACCAATGCCTTCTAGGCATTGGCCGGGGCTAAATCTGGAAGAGGAAAATTCCCAAGTGGCGCGAGTGACGGGGCTCGAACCCGCGACCTTCGGCGTGACAGGCCGACACTCTAACCAACTGAGCTACACCCGCGCAGCCACTTGGGAGAGGCGCCACTAGGCCAGCGCGGCGGGGCTGTCAACACCTTCCCCGCACCGGCCGCGCGCAATTTTTTTCCACACCCTGCCGAGGCCAGAAATCGGCTCAATCCGCCAGCAACAGCACCGGCGTTTCGATCAGTCGGCGAACCGCCTGAACGAAGCTTGCCGCATCCCAGCCATCGACCACACGGTGATCGCAGCTGATCGATAGGTTCATAA
>CALKVF010000111.1 GCA_937996535.1 uncultured Novosphingobium sp.
TGCGCACCGCGCTCGAAGCCTGCCACCGCGGCTGGGGCACCTCGATCATCATCGGGGTGGCCGAAGCGGGCCGGGAAATCGCCACGCGTCCGTTCCAGCTGGTGACGGGCCGCAACTGGCGCGGCACCGCCTTCGGCGGGGCCAAGGGCCGCACCGATGTGCCCAAGATCGTCGACATGTACATGGCCGGCAAGATCGAGATCGATCCCATGATCACCCACGTGATGGGGCTCGAAGACATCAACACCGCCTTCGACCTGATGCACGCCGGCAAGTCGATCCGCTCGGTCGTCGTATTCTGAATTTCACACGGGAGAGAGTTTCAATGTTTACCCATATCTGCATTTCCGCCCAGGACCTTGATGCGTCGAAGAAGTTCTACGATGCCGCGCTGGGCGCGCTGGGCGTGGCCAGCATCGGCCAGGTCAACGATCGCACCTGCGTCTACGCCACCGAAACCGGCAAGCTGCTGGTGATGACCCCGGCTGACGGCAACGCCGCGACCTTCTCGAACGGTGGCACCATCGGCTTCCAGGCCGCTGACGCTGCCGCGGTCGACGCGTTCCACGCCGCTGGCGTGGCCGCTGGCGGCACCGACGAAGGCGCTCCGGGCAAGCGTCCGAACGCACCGGGCAATGCCTATGGCGCCTACCTGCGCGATCCGGTCGGCAACAAGATCTGCGCCTTCTGCCAGCTGCCCGGCTAAGGACGCGATAGCGACATGGAACAGGTCAGCGCCAACCGCAGCCATGGCGGCACGCAAGGGGTCTATACCCACCAGAGCAAGGTCACCGGCACGCCGATGACCTTCTCGGTCTTCGTGCCCGACCATGAACCCGGCACCAAACTGCCGGTGCTGTGGTTTCTTTCGGGGCTGACCTGCACCCATGCCAACGTCACCGAGAAGGGCGAGTTCCGCGCGGCCTGCGCCGAAGCGGGAATCGCCTTTATCGCGCCCGACACCTCCCCACGCGGCGATGACGTGCCCGATGACGAAGGCTATGACTTCGGCAAGGGTGCGGGCTTTTACGTCGATGCGACGCAAGAACCCTGGGCCGCGCATTTCAAGATGCGCAGCTATATCGAACAGGAACTGCCAGCCCTGGTGGCCGAGCATTTCCCGCTCGACATGAGCCGTCAGGGGATCACCGGCCATTCGATGGGCGGCCACGGCGCGCTGACCATCGGCCTCAGGAATCCTGACCGCTTCCGCTCGGTCAGCGCGTTCTCGCCGATCGTCAGCCCCTTGAATTGCCCTTGGGGCGACAAGGCGCTGACCGGTTATCTCGGTACCGACCAGGCGGCCTGGCGCGAATACGACGCCTGCGCGCTGATCGAGGATGGCGCCCGCTTGCCCGACCTGCTGGTCGATCAGGGCGAGGCCGACAATTTCCTGCATGAACAGCTCAAGACCGGGCTGCTCACCATGGCAGCCAAGAAGGCGGGCATCCCGGCGACGATCCGGATGCAGCCGGGCTATGATCATTCCTACTATTTCATCTCGACCTTCATGGCCGAGCACGTGCGCTGGCACGCCGCGAAGCTGAAAGCATGAGCCGCGCGGAGCGCCTTGCGGCGATCCTCGCCGATCATGCCGCCACCGAAGGCGCGCTGCTGCCGATTTGCCACGACGTGCAGGCCGCGTTCGGCTGCGTCGATGCGGCGGCCGAAGCGGCGATTGCCCAGGCGCTCAACCTCAGCCGCGCTGAAGTGCGCGGTGTGGTGAGCTTCTATCACGATTTCACCCCTGCGGCCGATCCGCGCCCCGCAGTCGAACTGTGCCGGGCAGAGGCCTGTCAGGCGCGCGGAGTTGATGCGCTGGTCGCCGCCGCGCAGACCGCGGCGGGCGAGCGGGTGAAGATCAAGACTGTTTACTGCCTTGGCCTGTGCAGCGCCGGCCCCGCCGCGCGGGTAGGGGACAGCCTCCACGCCCGGCTGGATGAAGCAGGCCTTGTCGAACTGGTGAAGTCGCTATGACGCTCATGCGCATTTCGGATGACGCGCTGGCGCTGGCCTGCGGCGCGGACGCGCTGGCAGCCGCCTTTACCGCAGCAGGCTGCACGGTCGAGCGCGCCTCCAGTTGGGGGATGCACTGGCTTGAGCCGCTGGTCGAAATCGATGGTCAAGGCTTCGGCCCCGCCACCGTGGCAGACGTTCCCGCGATCCTCGCTGGCACGTCGCCCAAGGCGATCGGGCCGATTGCCGCGCATCCCTTCATCGCGCACCAGCAGCGGCTGACCTTCGCCCGCGCTGGCCGCACCCGTCCGCTTAGTCTGGAAGACTATCACGCCACCGGCGGCTGGGCGGGGCTGACCCGCGCGCGCGGCATGACCGGTGCCAAGGTAGTCGAGGAAGTGCTGATCTCGGGCCTGCGCGGCCGGGGCGGCGCTGGCTTTCCTGCCGGGATCAAGTGGCGCACCGTGGCCGATGCCAAGGCGGACCGCAAATTCGTGGTCTGCAACGCCGACGAGGGCGATAGCGGCACCTTTGCCGACCGGATGCTGATGGAAGGCGATCCCTTCCAGCTGATCGAAGGCATGGCGATTGCCGCCCACGCGGTCGGTGCGCAGAGCGGCTACATCTACGTCCGCAGCGAATACCCCCACGCCATCGCCAAGCTGCGCGCCGCGATCAAGCTGGCGGCAGAGCATATCGCGCCATTCGTGCTCGAAGTGCGGGTGGGCGCCGGGGCCTATGTCTGCGGCGAGGAAACCTCGCTCCTCAACTCGATCGAGGGCAAGCGCGGCGAAGTGCGCGCCAAGCCGCCGCTCCCGGCATTGAAGGGCCTGTTCGGCTGCCCGACCGTGGTCAACAACGTACTGACGCTGGCCGCGATCCCACACATTCTGACCGAAGGCGGGGCCTCGCTCTATGACAGCCTCGGGATCGACCGTTCCAAGGGCACGATGCCGATCCAGCTTGCCGGCAATATCAAGCACGGCGGGCTTTATGAAACCGCCTTCGGGATCAGCCTTGACGCGCTGGTGAACCAGATCGGCGGCGGCACCGCCTCGGGCCGCCCGGTCAAGGCAGTGCAGGTCGGCGGGCCGCTCGGCGCCTATATCCCGCCCAGCCAGTTCCACCTGCCCTTCGATTACGAAGCCTATGCCGGCGCCGACGCGCTGATCGGCCACGGCGGGATCACCGTGTTCGACGATAGCGCCGACATGGGCGCCATGGCCCGCTTCGCCTTTGAATTCTGCGCGGCTGAAAGCTGCGGCAAGTGCACGCCGTGCCGGATCGGCTCGACCCGCGGCGTCGAACTGATCGACCGCATCCGCGCCGGCGGCAAGGCCGGGGCGGACAGCGTCGAGGCGCTGCCCCAGATGCACAACGCCCGCAAGGCCGGGCGCAGCCGCGAGGAAGACCTGCAGCTGCTCGAAGATCTGGCTGAGACGATGAAATTCGGCTCGCTCTGCGCGCTTGGCGGCTTCACCCCCTATCCGGTGATGAGCGCGCTCAAGCACTGGCCCGAGGACTTCGGCAAGTGATCCTCGGCTGCGTCCTGGCGGGCGGGCAATCGACCCGGTTCGGCAGCGACAAGGCGCTGGCGCAGCTGGATGGCCACTCGCTCCTGATCCGCGCCGTCGATGCGCTGTCGCTGTGGTGCGACAAGGTCGTGGTTGCCGGGCGCGAGGAAGCCCCCGCCCCGACCCTGCCCGATTGGCCGCGCGCCCACATGGGCCCGCTCGGCGGAATCGCTGCCGCGCTGCACCTGGCAGCCGACGAAGGCTATGATGCCGTGCTGACCTGCGGCGTCGATTCGGTCGGCCTGCCTGATGACCTGCCCGACCTGCTCGGCCCGGCCCCGGCCTATGTAGCCGACCAGCCGGTGATCGCGCTGTGGCCGGTCAGCGCCTCGGCGGCGGTCGACGCGATCCTTGAGGGCGCTGGCAAGCACTCCTTGCGCGCATTGGCCGAACGGGTCGGCGCAAGGGCCGTGCAGCTGGCGCGCAATCCTGATAACATCAACACACCGGCAGACCTTGCTGAAGCGGAGAAGCGCCGTGGGCTATGAACCGCAAACCGATTTCGGCACGCCCGAAGTCCTCTCGGACGTTGCCGTCACCCTGACCATCGATGGCCGGCAGGTCACCGTGCCTGCTGGTACCAGCGTGATGCGCGCCGCCGGCAGCTGCGGCGGCTCGCTTCCCAGCCTCTGCGCCACCGACAGCGTCGAGGCGTTCGGTTCGTGCCGGATGTGCCTGGTCGAGATCGAGGGCGCGCGCGGCCTGCCTGCCAGCTGCACCACCCCGGTGGCCGAAGGCATGGTGGTCCACACCCAGACCGAGCGGCTCGCCCGCGTGCGCAAGGGGGTGATGGAACTCTACATCTCCGACCACCCGCTCGATTGCCTGACCTGCAGCGCCAACAATGACTGCGAATTGCAGGATACCGCCGCCGAAGTCGGCCTGCGCGACGTGCGCTATGGCTATGACGGGGCGAACCATTTGGGCGCGGCGATCGACAGCTCGAACCCCTATTTCGATTTCGATCCCAGCAAGTGCATCGCCTGTTCGCGCTGCGTGCGCGCCTGCGATGAAGTGCAGGGCACGCTGGCGCTGACCATCGACGGGCGCGGTTTTGCCTCCAAGGTCAGCGCGGGCCAGGCGGGCGACAATTTCCTCTCCAGCGAATGCGTTTCGTGCGGGGCCTGCGTGGCCGCCTGCCCGACCGCGACCTTGCAGGAAAAGGCGGTCAAGGAACTCGGCAAGCCCGAGCGCGCGGTGATCACCACCTGCGCCTATTGCGGGGTCGGCTGCACCTTCCGCGCCGAAATGAAGGGCGAACAGCTGGTGCGCATGGTGCCGTGGAAGGACGGCAAGGCCAATCGCGGCCACTCCTGCGTCAAGGGCCGCTTCGCCTGGGGCTATGCCAACCACCAGGACCGCATCCTCTCCCCTATGATCCGCGACAGCATCGAGAATCCCTGGCGCGAAGTCAGCTGGGACGAGGCGCTGACCTTTACCGCCGGCAAGCTGAACGCGATCAAGGCGCAGTATGGCGCGCGGGCGCTGGGCGGGATTACCTCCAGCCGCTGCACCAACGAAGAAGTCTGGCTGGTCCAGAAGCTGATCCGTTCGGGCTTTGGCTCGAACAACGTCGATACCTGCGCGCGGGTCTGCCATTCGCCCACCGGCTATGGCCTGTCCAAGACCTTCGGCACCAGCGCGGGCACGCAGGACTTCGACAGCGTGATGGACGCCGACGTGGTGCTGGTGATCGGCGCCAACCCGACCGACGGGCACCCCGTCTTCGCCAGCCGCCTCAAGCGCCGGTTGCGCCAAGGCGCCAAGCTGATCGTGATCGACCCGCGCCGGATCGATCTGGTGCGCAGCCCGCACATCGAAGCCGCGCATCACCTCGCGTTGCAGCCCGGCACCAATGTCGCCGTGCTGACCGCGATCGCCCACGTGATCGTCACCGAAGGCCTCGCCGACGAAGCTTTCGTGCGCGAGCGGTGCGATCTTGACGAGTATCAGGACTGGGCGCGGTTCGTCTCCGACCAGCGCCATTCTCCCGAAGCGCTGGAAGCGGTAACCCGCGTGCCGGCGGCCGAGCTGCGCGCTGCGGCCCGGCTCTATGCCACCGGCGGCAACGGCGCGATCTATTACGGGCTGGGCGTGACCGAACACAGTCAGGGCTCGTCGACCGTCATCGCGATCGCCAATCTGGCCATGGCCACCGGCAACATCGGGCGGCGCGGCGTGGGGGTGAACCCGCTGCGCGGCCAGAACAACGTGCAGGGCAGCTGCGACATGGGCAGCTTCCCGCACGAACTGCCCGGCTATCGCCACATCTCCGACACCGCCACGCGCGAGCTGTTCGAACACGATTGGGGCGTGGCGCTGGATGCCGAACCGGGCCTGCGCATCCCCAACATGCTCGATGCCGCGATCGATGGCTCGTTCCGCGCGCTCTACGTGCAGGGCGAGGACATCCTCCAGTCCGATCCCAACACCCACCATGTGGCGGCCGGGCTCAAGGCGATGGACTGCGTGATCGTCCACGACCTGTTCCTCAACGAAACCGCGAACTATGCCCACGTCTTCCTGCCGGGCAGCACCTTCCTCGAAAAGACCGGGACGTTCACCAACGCCGAACGCCGCATCCAGATGGTGCGCAAGGTGATGGAGCCGGCGAACGGCGGGCTGGAAGACTGGCAGGTGACCCAGGCGCTCGCCAACGCGATGGGCCTTGGCTGGACCTACAGCGATGCCGGCGAGATCATGGACGAGATCGCCCGCCTGACGCCGAGCTTTGCCGGGGTATCCCATGCCCGGCTCGATGCCGAAGGGTCGCTGCAATGGCCGGTCAACGCCGCCCATCCCGATGGCAGCCCAATCATGCACGAAGACGGCTTCGTGCGCGGCAAGGGCAAGTTCATCGTCACCGACTACGTGCCGACCGACGAGAAGACCGGCCCGCGCTTCCCGCTGCTGCTGACCACGGGGCGGATCCTCAGCCAGTACAACGTCGGCGCGCAAACCCGGCGCACCGAAAACACGGTCTGGCACCCGGAAGACCTGCTGGAAATGCATCCCACCGATGCCGAAAACCGGGGTCTGAACGATGGCGACTGGGTGAGGCTCACCAGCCGCACCGGCGAGACGACCCTGCGCGTCACCGTGACCGACCGGGTCGCGCCGGGCGTGGTCTATACCACCTTCCACCACCCCGCGACCCAGGCCAACGTGGTCACCACCGAGTTTTCGGACTGGGCCACCAATTGCCCCGAATACAAGGTCACGGCCGTGCAGGTCATGCCGAGCAACGGGCCTTCCGAATGGCAGGAAACCTATGCCAGCTGGTCGGAAAAGAGCCGGCGGATCACCCCGGTGGCGGCGGAGTAGGCGCGATGATGCTCGATCGGCTCAACCAGATGGCCAACCAGATCGCCCGCAATCTCGCGATGCAGGGCGAAGCCAAGGCCGTGGATGCGACCTACCAGCATCTCAAGGATTTCTGGGATCCGCGCATGAAGGCCGCGATCCTCGCCTCGGACCGGGCCGGGCTCGATCCGATTGCCCGCGCCGCGGTTGACCGGCTGGCGGCCTAATCGCGGCGGCTGAGCAGCAGCCCCGCGATCATCGCCAGCAGGAACACGCCCACCGGCAGCGGCCGCACCAGAAGGTCGACCAGCGCCGGGCCCGGGCACAGCCCGCCCAGCCCCCAGCCGAGCCCGAACAGCGCGGCCCCGCCGATCAGCTTGCCGTCGATCGTCTGGCTGGGCGGCGCGCCCAGGCTATCGCCGCACAGCGCCTCGCCCCGGCGGCTGGTGTAGAAATAGAGCGGGGCCGCGACCAGCAGCGCCCCGCCCATCACGAAGGCAAGGCTGGGATCCCACGGCCCGGTGACATCGAGAAAGCCGATCACCTTGTCCGGACTGGTCATCCCCGACAGCGCGAGGCCCAGCCCGAACAGCAGCCCGGCGACCAGTGCGATCCAGCCCTTCACAGCCAGCCTCCCCAGCGGCGCACGAACACCATCAACGCGGCGGCGGCCATGAAGGTCGGCACCGCCAGCAACGACCGCTTGGACAGCCGCGCCAGCCCGCAGATGCCGTGCCCGCTGGTGCAGCCATTGCCCAGCCCCGTGCCAAGACCCACCAGCAGCCCTGCGGCCACCAGCATCGGCAAGCTCGCCCGCTCAAGCCCGACGGCTAGCTGTTCGCCGCTGCGCCAGGCCGCCATTGCCCCCGCCGCCAGCACGCCCGCGAGGAACGCGAGCTGCCAGCCGCGCTCCGGCCCACGGATCGCCCGACGAACGATCCCGCTGATCCCGGCGATCTGACCGGTGCCAAGGCGCAGCAGACCGGCCGAAAGCCCGATCAGCGCGCCGCCGGCCAGCGGCTGGATCATGTCGGCGGGGGCGAAGGCCACGGGGCTTAGAACCTCACGCCGGCCGAGAGGCCAAACGAGGTTTCACCCAGGCTGACATCCGCCTCGCCGCCGCCGTAGTTCAGCGGGATCGAGCCGGCGCCGCGCACCGTCTGCTTGGGGGCGTGCATCGCATAGCCGGTCAGTTCCAGCCCGCCCGCCGTGGTATAGGTCGCCCCGGCGGTGAAGTGGTGCGAAACGATGCCCGGTGCGAGCACGTTGAACAGCGTTTCCGCCGCCGGCACCGGGCTGCCCGAATGGCCATAACCGGCACGCAGGGTCCAGCGCGGGCTGGCGACATAGGTCGCGCCCAGCTTCCACGCGGTGATGTTGCGCCAGCCGAAGCCCGGCCCGCCATCGGAACCCAGCGGCTTGCCCGCAAACAGCAGCGACAGCGAATTGCCGACCGAGGCAACGCCCGCATAGTCGATCCGCTTCACATCGGCCGCCAGCGTCAGCGCCGGCACCGGCTTGACCGCGATCCCCGCGCCGTAGGAGGCCGGAACGTCAAACCCACCGTGCCCGGCGAACAGCCCGGCATACTTGTCAAAATGGCCGGCCCAGACCTTCGACTGGTAGAACGCGCCAAGGGTCAAGGCCGGGCCGAAGTGACCCAGATAGCCCACGCGCAGCCCGGCGCCCGCGGTCCAGTCGGTGCCCTGGTTGGTGAAGTGGGCCGGGTCCATCGAGGCCGCGCTGAAGGGCTGGATGCCGCTGGCGCGGAAGCCTTCGGCCACCACGATCGGCGAGAGGCCGACACTGTGCCCCGGGGCCACGCGCACCGCGACCGTGGGGGTGATGAAGATCTGCTTGAGATCGACCCCGGCCGGGCCGCTGGCACCAAAGCTGGCGAAGGGGTTGGTCTTATAGACGGTGTTCATCCCGCCATTGCCATAGACCGCGATGCCGACCGAGACTGTGTCCGACAGCGGGCGAACATAGCCAAACTCGGGCAGGACAAACGGATTGGCGCCATTGCCGCTGTAGGTGCCATTCAGCCCCGCGCCATTGCCGTGGATCGACGCGCCGCGATCGGGCACGAAAATCTCGACCCCGGCGTCCATCCGCGCGCCCACTTCGGTGGCTGCGGCGGGGTTGGCGGCAATCGACAGCGCATCCTGCGGCTGGGCGATGCCCACCCCGCCGGCACCCTTGGCCTTGGCGCCGATCCCGTTGAGGAAATAGCCATCGGTGGCATGAGCGGGCGCCGCCGAAACAGCGGCAAGGGCCAGGGCGAACCCGGCGGCGGACAGACGAAGGCTATTCATGGATGCTATCTCCAGCAAACAGTGGAACGACGAGCATCCTGAGAAAGGGTAGCACATCTGGGCTCGGTTGATCGTGATGACCCGAAGCGCGATCAGTGCTCCGGGTCACATCAGTAGCCACTAATATATGCGCCCGCGCCGGGTCAATGCCGCATTGGCAAACCCGGGCCTAGAAAATCTGCGACTGGCGAAAGATGAAATTTATCGTCCGCTCAAGGGTCGATGAACTCGGCTTTGCGCTTTTGCATCTGGCTGGTGACGGCCTCGATCTGGTTCTTGCTGCCGATCAGCTTCTGCTGCTCGATCGATTCCTCCATCAGGATCTCTTCGACCGAGGCGTGGAGGTATTTGCCGAACAGGCGCTTGGCGGCGCGCTGGGCATGGGGGTTGCGGTTGGCAATATCGCGCGCGATCGCAGTGGCACGGGCCAGCGGATCGACATCGACGATCGTCGCGAAGCCATATTCAAGCGCCTGCTGCCCGGTGAACTCGCGGTTGGTATAGGTCAGTTCGCGCAGGGTATCGTCGCGCACCAGCCCGCGCCACAGCGCATAGCCGGCCATGTCGGGCACCAGCCCCCACTTCAGTTCCATCACCGCCATGCGGGCATCGGGGGCGACCACGCGAATATCCGCCCCGCTGGCCACCTGCAGACCGCCGCCAAAGCACACCCCGTGAACCGCCGCGACCACCGGCACCGGCAGCTTGCGCCAGACCATCGCGACCTGCTGGGCATGGTTCGAATTGCCGTGGGTCCGCTCGGTCAGCGGCGCGGCATCGTGGCGCCCGGTATTGGCCATGCTGGTCAGATCAAGCCCGGCGCAGAACGAGCGCCCCTCGCCCGAGAGCACCACCGCGCGCAGGCCCTTCATCTCGTGCAGCACGCGCCCGGCATCGGCCAGGGCAGCGAACATGTCGGGATCGAGCGCGTTCATTTTGTCGGCGCGGATCAGCCGGACCTGGGCCACCCCGTCCGCCTCCAGTGTGATCGCAACGCGGCCGGCGGGATTGACGTCATGCTGCATGGTCACTGTCCTTTTCCTTGGCCCCTCGGCCATCTTGCATCCTGTCTCCAGCCTCCTCCTTGCCCAATCGAAGGTAGGCGTCCAGTGCGAATTCGCCCAACGCCGGCAGCGGCAGCGCCGGGGCGCAGGGCGCCGGCTCGGCCGCCAGGCGATAGGCGCCATCGGCCAGCGTCTCGATCCAGCCATCAAGCCCGGCCAGCCGCAGCTTGGCCCGCAGCCGGCTGACGTGAACCGCAAGGCTGTTGGTTTCGGGCCGGAAGGCCAGCCGCCAGACATCGCAGAGCAAGTCCGCTGCGCTCACCGCCTCCCCGGGTTGATCGGCCAGCCGCCAGAGCAGCGCAAATTCGCGCGGGTGCAGCCCCGCCCCTCGCCCCGCGACGAACGCCTCGCGCCCCACCAGGTCCAGCCGCAGCGCCCCGATCCGGCGTTCGCGCGGCAGCGTGCGGGCCTGGGCGATCAGCCGCAGCGTGCGCGCCTCGACTTCGGCGAGTGCTACCGCCGATCCCAGCACATCGCCAAAGCCCAGCCGGAGCAGGCGCGCGCGGGCCTGGCCATCATCGACCCCCAGCATAAGCATCCAGCGGCGGTCGGCCGGGGCCGCACCCGCCAGCCGCAGCCACACCGCCAGCGGCAGCCCATCGGGGCAGACCAGCAGCGGACAAGCGGCAGGCTGGCCGGACGGCAGGTCGCCATCCAGCAATCGCCAACCCAGCCGGCGCAGGTCATAATCGGCGGCGACCGCGTGGGTCGCCAGCCATCGGAACAGCCGCAAACCGCCCCCGCACAGTATTTACCCCTAAGTTCCGCCACCATGAATTGCATGGAAACGCAAGGACTTATCCCACAAATCCGGTTTTATCGGACTGCAGGCAGGGTACTGTGAAGGGGCGCGAGGCCCGTTCAGGCTGCGGAGGAATTGACCCCCATGCTGGTCAGGTAACGCTTGATGTTGCGGGCAGCCTGGCGGAGGCGCTGCTCGTTCTCAACCATGGCGATGCGCACGAAGCCTTCGCCATCCTCGCCGTAACCAACGCCCGGCGCCACCGCGACTTCGGCATGGGTGAGCAGCTGCTTCGAAAATTCGAGGCTGCCCATCTCCTTGAGCGCCGGCGGCAGCGGGGCCCAAGCGAACATCGAGGCCTTGGGGCTGGGAATGTCCCACCCGGCACGGCCGAAGGCCTCGACCATCACGTCGCGGCGCTTCTGGTAGAGATTGCGGTTCGCCTCGACGATGTCCTGCGGGCCATTGAGCGCCGCGCAGGCAGCGGCCTGGATCGGGGTGAAAGCCCCGTAATCGAGGTACGACTTCACGCGGGTAAGCGCGGCGATCAGCCGCGGATTGCCGACCGCGAAGCCAACACGCCAGCCGGCCATCGAATAGGTCTTCGACATCGAGGTGAATTCCACCGCGACATCCTTGGCCCCCGGCACTTCGAGAATCGAGCGGGTCGGGTTGCCGTCATAATACAGCTCGGAGTAGGCAAGGTCGGACAGGATCCAGACCTTGTTTTCCTTGGCCCAGGCCACCAGCCGTTCGTAGAACGCCAGATCGACCGTCTCGGCCGTCGGGTTCGAGGGGTAGTTGACGATCAGGATCGACGGGCGCGGCACGGTGAAGCGCATCGCGCGTTCCAACGATTCCCAATAACGTTCGTCCGGCGTGGTCGGGACCGAACGGATCGTCGCCCCGGCGATAATAAAGCCGAAGGTGTGGATCGGGTAGCTCGGGTTGGGCGCCAGCACCACGTCGCCCGGCGCGGTGATCGCGGTGGCGAGGCTGGCGAGCCCTTCCTTCGAACCCATGGTCATCACGACTTCGGTTTCGGGATCGAGTTCCACGCCAAAGCGGGTGGCGTAGTAGTTGGCCTGCGCCTTGCGGATCCCGGGAATGCCCTTCGAGGCCGAATAGCCGTGGGCATCGGGCTTTTGCGCAACTTCGCACAGCTTGTCGATCACGTGCTGGGGCGGCGGCAGGTCGGGGTTGCCCATGCCAAGGTCGATGATGTCCCGGCCCGCGGCGCGTGCTGCGGCCCGCATGCCGTTGACTTCGGCGATGACGTAGGGCGGCAGGCGCTTGATGCGGTAGAACTCGTCTTCCATTGGCTTATAGACTTTTCATGAAGTGGTCATGCGGCACGATTACCGCAAGAAAGCGTCTCTAGGGCGCTTATGGCCGGCTTGCAAATGGCTTAAAGTATGCTTTGACTGATTGCAGCGCGCTTCACGCAAGGGAATCACCACATGGCCGACAGCGGCAAGCCGACGAGTGACCAGACCGCGATGTTCGATGCGATGTTCACCGCGCCGCAGCGGCTGTTCACCCAGTTCGCGCCAGGGGTTGCCGCAGCGGGCGAGGACGAGGCCGTGGGCGAGCTGGCACACTGGGCCGAAGTCGCCGCCCGGCTCCAGCAGTTGTGGCTTGAATTCCAGCAGAAGCAGGCCGCCACCGCGGCGGGCAAGGCGTCCAACTTCCTCACCGATCCTGACAGCCTGATGGGGATCATCCCCGGAATGATGCAGGGCTGGCTGCGGCTGCTGCCCCTCGCCAAGCCCGAGGTTCAGACGCGGATGTGGGAGGACAGCCTGGCACTGTGGCAGGGCGTGCTCGGACAATATGGCATCGGCCCGCAGGCCAAGGATGCCGGCAGCGCCCCCGAACTGCCGCGCAAGGATCGCCGCTTTACCGATCCCAAATGGCGCGAACAGCCGTTCTACGCGCTGGTCCACCAAACCTACCTGATGCTGGCCGAACAGGTCGTGGCGCTGGCCGATGAGGTCGAGACCAGCGATCCGGCCCGGCATGACCAGCTCAAGTTCGCGGCGCGCACGCTGGTCGATGCGCTGTCCCCGGCGCATTTCCCGCTGACCAACCCGCTGGTGATGCAGCGCGCGATCGAAAGCCGGGGCGACAGCCTGGTCAAGGGGATGGAGCACCTGCTTGCCGATCTTGAGCGCGGGCAGCTGACCCATGTCGATCCCCAGGCGTTCCGGCTGGGCGAAAACATCGCGGCAACGCCGGGCAAGGTGGTTCACCAGACCCCGCTTTACCAGCTGATCCAATACAGCCCGGCCACCCCCAGCGTGCTTGAAGTGCCGCTGGTGATCTTCCCGCCGTGGATCAACCGGTTCTACATCCTCGATCTCTCGCCCCAGAAAAGCTTCATCAAGTGGGCGACCGAGCAGGGGCTGACGGTGTTCGTCGTCTCGTGGAAGTCGGCCGATGAGAGCATGGCCGAGGTGGTGTGGGACGATTACATCCGCGCCCAGATCGATGCGATCGACACGGTGCGCGCGCGCCTGGGGGTGAGCCGCGTCCACACGATCGGCTATTGCGTGGCCGGCACCACGCTGGCCGCCACACTGGCGATCCTGGCCCGGCGCGGCGAGGCTGACAAGGTCGCCAGCGCAACCTTCTTCACCGCCCAGGTCGATTTCGAGAAGGCGGGCGAACTGCGCGTGTTCATCGATGACCAGCAGTTCGAAACGCTGGAGAAGCTTTCGGCGGAGCATGGCTATCTTGACGGGCGCTATATGGCGGCGACCTTCAACCTGCTGCGCGGACCCGACCTGATCTGGAACTACGTGATCAACAATTACCTGCTCGGGCAGGACTATCCGGCGTTCGACCTGCTGCACTGGAACGGCGATGTCACCAACCTGCCGGCCAAGTGGCACCAGAGCTATCTCAAGGATCTCTACCGCGACAACAAGCTGGCGCAGCCCGATGCGCTGAGCGCCGATGGCACCCCGATCGACCTCACCCGGATCACGGTGCCGTGCTATATCCAGGCCGGCCGCGAGGATCACATTGCCCCTGCGGAGAGCGTCTGGCGGCTGACCCGGCACCTGCGCGGGCCGTGGCAATTCGTGCTGGCCGGTTCGGGCCACATCGCCGGTGTGGTGAACCCGCCCGCCGCCAACAAGTACCAGTACTGGACCAACCCCACGCCGGGAGACAGCTTTGCCGACTTCGTCAGCGGCGCGACCGAAACACCCGGCAGCTGGTGGCCGCACTGGATGGCCTGGCTGCGCGGGCAGGACAGCCAAGAGGTGCCCGCCAAGGGCAAGCGCAAACCCGGCGAGAAAAGCGATGCCAAGGGCGACAGCGGGTTCGAGGACGCCCCCGGCAGCTATGTGAAGGCGCGATAGGTCAGTCGCCTATCCGCCTTGCGACACTCATGTTGCACTGCACAAAAATCACTTGACTTCGCACTCGCACAAACTATTTTGTGCAATGCAACATAACCCGTGCCAAGCCTTGGGGCGGGTTGCTGCGAAGGAACCATTGCGATGACCCGGATTGCTGATGGCAAGATCGATCAGGCGCTGGACCAGGCGGATGCGGAACGGGCCTATGCCGCCGCAGCCCAAGCCGCTCCAGCCTCCCCTGCCGTGACCGCCCCGGCCGCCGACATCGCGCAACCGGCCTCTGCCAAGCCCGCCCGGGCCAAGGTGGTGGCACCCCGGACCGCTCGCAAGAGCGCTCCCAAGAAGAAGGCCGCGCCGAAACCGGCCGCGCCCAAGCCCACCACCACCTCGCAGATCAAGGACACCATCATGACCAAGACCACCGCCACCGATTTCACCGCCAAGCTCGCCGAAGTCGCCAGCGAAGCGCAGGACCGCGCCAAGGCCGCCTTTGAAAAGGGCAGCGCGCTGTTTGCCGATGCCAGCGAATTTTCGAAGGGCAATGTCGAAGCGATCGTCGAAGCCGGCAAGATCCTCGGCGCCGGGCTCCAGGAACTGGGCCAGACCTATGCCGCCGAAGGCAAGACCGCGCTCGAAACCCTGACCGCCGACGTCAAGGAACTGACCGCGGTCAAGTCGCCGGCCGACTTCTTCAAGCTTCAGGGCGAAATCATGCGCCGCAGCTTCGATGCCGCGGTCGCCACCGGCTCGAAGCGTTCGGAAGCCTTCCTCAAGCTGGCCAATGACAGCTTCGCCCCGATCGGCACCCGCGTCAGCGTGGCGATCGACAAGGTCAAGCAGGCGGCCTGAGCCGCCTCCACCCTCGCTGACCCGGCAACCTCTCCTCTCCCAGCCGGGTCACGGGTGACTGCAGCGGGCCGGTCAGCCTTCGGGCTGGCCGGCCCGTTCGGCATTTCGCAACATCTCCCTGCGAAAGACTTGCCCCCCAGCCCCCCAATGCGATAATTTGCCCTCATGCATTCAGATCCTGCCCCGTTCGACCCCGCGATCCGCGCCGCTGATGACGCGGGCGATGATTCGGGCGCGGGCGGCCAGGGCCAGCTCGGCGTTGCCACCAAGACCCGCGCCAAGCCCAAGAAGCCCAGTCAGTTCAAGGTGCTGCTGCTCAACGACGATTACACCCCGATGGAATTCGTGGTGATGGTGCTCAAGCGCTTCTTCCACATGGATCTGGAACAGGCGACGCGGGTGATGCTGCACGTCCACCAGAAGGGCGTGGGTGTCTGCGGAATCTTCCCCTACGAAATCGCCGAAACCAAAGTGAATCAGGTGATGGACTTCGCCAAGCAGAACCAGCACCCGCTGCAATGCACGCTGGAAAAGGCCTGATCGCCAACCGCCCGCCCGGCGGCCATGACGCCCCCGGGAATTAAGCCACCGAAGTTCCGAACAGGCTGCCGATCCACCAGGTCGCGGCCATCGCCAGCACGCCCCAGAACGCCACCCGCAGCACGCCCTTGATCACCGGCGCCCCGCCCGCCGCCGCGCCAACCGCGCCCAGCAGCATCAGGAAACACAGCGCGGCCAGCGAAACGCCCAGCGCCAGTTGGCCTAGCGGCAGGATCAGCGCCGCGCCCAGCGGCAGGGCCGCCCCCACCGCAAAGGTCGCCGCCGAAGTCAGCGCCGCCTGGACCGGGCGGGCGCGGTGCATTTCAGCCAGCCCCAGTTCGTCGCGGGCATGGGCGCCCAATACGTCATGCGCGGTCAGCGCCTCGGCCACCTGCCGGGCAAGATCGTCGTTCAATCCCCGCTGGCGGTAGATCCCGGTCAGCTCCTGCAGCTCAAGCTCGGGCACGCTGGCAAGCTCGCCCTTTTCCCGCGTCAGATCGGCCGCTTCGGTATCGGCCTGGCTCGATACAGAGACATATTCCCCCGCCGCCATCGACATCGCGCCGGCGACCAGCCCCGCGGTCCCGGCGATCAGCACCGGCCCCTTGTCGCTCGCCGCGGCGGCCACGCCCACGATCAGACTGGCGGTGGAAACGATCCCGTCGTTCGCGCCCAGCACCGCGGCGCGCAGCCAGCCGATCCGTTCGACCGCATGAGATTCGGCAGGTTTTCCGGGGATCGCGGGCATCATCGGGGGCTCCTTGATGGGTGCGCGGCGATCTTGCCCGGCAAAGCCGGCCCGCGCCAGCCCATTAACGCTTTCGCCGCCGGGCCTTGCTCGTTATGGAAGCCGCTCCACCTCAGCTTGCACACAGCCCTGGGCACCGATCCTTTCGTGAAATCGCTTCCCGCCATTGACCGTTACATCTTCCGGCTCGTGCTGATGCCGATGCTGGCGGTGTTCGTGATCGCCGCTTCGCTGCTGGTGCTCGACAAGATGCTCAAGCTGTTCGACTTCGTCGCAACCGAAGGCGGGCCGATCAGCGTGGTGTTCCGGATGCTGGCCAACCTGCTGCCCGAATATGCCAGCCTGGCGATCCCGCTGGGGCTGATGCTGGGCATCCTGCTGGCCTTCCGCAAACTGGCGACCAGCAGCGAACTCGACGTGATGCGCGCGGTCGGCCTGGGCTATGCCCGGCTGCTGCGGATGCCCTACATGATCACGCTGGCGCTGGCGGCGGTGAACCTGCTGATCGTCGGCTATCTCCAGCCGCTGTCGCGCTATTACTATGAACAGCTGCAATTCGAACTGCGCTCGGGCGCGCTCGGCGCCTCGATCAAGGTTGGGGAATTCACCACCCTGCAGGACAAGATGGCGCTGCGGATCGAGCAGAGCCGCGATGGCGGGCACGAACTGCTCGGCATTTTCGCGCGGGTTGCCAGCCCCAAGGGCCAGGTGCTGACCATTTCGGCCCGCGAAGGCCGCTTCCTCGCGCTCAAGGACAGCCCCGACACGATCGTGCTGCGGCTGACCGACGGGCAGATCATTCAGGATCAGCCCGGTGAGGCCGCGCGCGTGCTGTCGTTCTCGCGCCATGATCTGCCGATCGACCTGCCGGCGGTCGAAAAGTTCCGCCAGCGCGGCGGGATCGAGCGCGAATACATCCTGCCCGAACTGCTGCGGATCGGCTGGAGCGACAAGACCAGCCTTGAAGTGCGCAACGAAACCCGCGCCAGCCTCAACTACCGGCTGGTCGAAGTGGTGATGATGCTGCTGCTGCCGCTGCTGGCCGTGGCGCTGGCCGTGCCGCCCAAGCGGTCGACCTCGGCGCTCGGCGTCTTCGTCTCGATCGTGATGGTCGTGGCCTATCACAAGGTCAACGAATACGGGCAGGCCGTGGCAGCCCTCGGGCGGGTATCGCCGGCGTTGGCGCTGTGGGTGCCGTTCTTCGTTTTCGCCGCGCTGATCGTGTGGATGTATTGGCGGGTCGCCCATGTCCCCGGCGGGCAGGCGATCGGCGCGCTCGAAAAGTTCGCGGCCAATGTCGGCAAGTGGGCCAAGGCGCTCGCCCGGCGGTTTGACCGCAAGCCCGGAGCGGCGTGATGGAAACCGATTTCTTCCCCTCGCGCACCATCGCGCTCTATCTGGCGCGGCTGTTCGTGACCCGGATCTTCGGCGTTCTGCTGATGCTGGTGCTGGTGCTGCAGATGCTCGATCTGCTGTCGGAAAGCGGCACGATTCTGGCCCATCCCGGCAACGGCGAAGCCGAGTTGTGGCGCTACGTCTCGCTGCGCGTGCCGCAGCTGGTTGCGCGCTTCCTGCCCTATTCGGTGCTGCTCGCCACGCTGTTCACCTTCTGGCCGCTCAACCACAACAGCGAAGTGATCGCGATGCGCGCCGCCGGGCTTTCGGCCCACCAGATCCTTGCCCCGTTGCTGATCAGCGCGATGGGGATTTCGGCGGTCAGCCTGGTGTTCAACGAATGGGTGGTGACCCGCGCAACCGGCACGCTCAAGACCTGGGAAGCCGCCGGCTATGGCCCGGTCCCGGCCGATCCCGCCGCGCGCGAGAACCTCTATGTACCCGATGGGCCGAACATCCTTGCTGCCGCCCAGGTGACCGGCAGCGGAGCGGCCATGCGGATGACCGGGGTGACCTGGTATCAGCGCGATGCGGCCGGCATGGTCGTGGCCCAGCTGCGCAGCCCGGCGGCCAGCTATGCCGCGCCCGGCTGGAAGCTGGAAAGCCCGGTCCGCTTTGACGTTGCCACCACCAGCACCGCCCGCGTCGCCCCGCAGGTGGTCGCCGCCGGGGTCTCCCCGGCCCAGGTCGCGATCACCCGGATCGACGCCGACCGGCAGGACATCCTCACCCTCAGCCGCTCGATCGCAGCGCTCAAGGCCTCGGGCCGGCGCACCAGCGAGCTTGATGGCAAGTGGTGGCACAAGCTTTCGGGCCCGCTGTCGGCGCTGCTGATGCCGCTGCTGGGTTCGGTCGCGGCCTTTGGCCTCGCGCGGTCGGGGCAGCTGCTGGTCCGTGCGGTGATCGGCATGGCGCTGGGCTTTGCCTATTTCGTGGTCGACAATGCCGCGCTGGCGATGGGCAACTTCGGCGGTTATCCGCCGATGATCGCGGCCTGGGCGCCGTTCTTTCTGTTCCTGTTGCTGGGCGAAACGGTGCTGATCCGCACCGAGGAATAGCCCCCCAGCGCCGCCTTAGCGCGCGGTCATCGTGCTCTTGGCCAGCCTTGCCACCAGCGGCAACAGCCCCGGATAGTTCGCCTGATCATAGGTCGATCCCCCGCCAAGGTGGGCGATCAGGCGGCGGTGCGCCTCGCCCAGCGAGTGATAGGGCATCGAGGGCAGCAGGTGGTGCAGCGCGTGATAGCGCAGCCCGACCGGCGCCCAGACCGGGGCCAGCAGCGCGGGCGGCGGCACGTTGACCGAATCGAGATATTGCCCCGTCACCGTCATCGCCTCGCCGTCATTGACCCACAGGTGCGCAACCAGCGTGCGGACCTGATTGAGCACTGCCACCAGCGACACCACCGCCATGCCGATCAGCAGCGGACGCCAGCCATAGAGGTAGCTGACAGTGACCAGCCCGATCGCCCAGAGCGAAGCGCCCAGTTCCTGCCAGAACACCATCCGCGCGAAGTCTCCCTCGGGCGGGCGGCGGCGAAAATCGGGGTTGATCGACAGCGCCGAGGCGCGTTCCCACACCAGCCGGCGCAGCGGCGGGATGACCACGCCCAGCGGGGTCAGCACCGCGCAGCGGATCAGCAGACCCAGCGGCAGCAGCACTGCCAAAAGGATGAACACCGGCAGCGACCACCACTTCATCAGCCCCAGCGGCAGGTATTCGGGATCCTCCGCCGTGCCATAGCGGGTGCGCGCATGATGCAGCGTGTGAACGCCTTCATACATCAGCGACGGGGTCAGCAGCGGGATCCCGACCAGCAGGTTCCAGGCAAAGCGGAAGCCCGGCAAGGCATTGCGGTGGATATGGGTCAGCTCGTGAATGAACAGCAGCGCGCGGTAGAGCCCGATCGCCGAGACCGCGGCGCAAAGCAGCGCCAGCGGCAGGCTTGGCGCGAGGATCGCACCGGCGAGAGCGCCATAACCGATCCCGGCCGACAGCAGCATATCGGGCCAGTAGATTTCGGGGCGCGCCTCGGCGATGTCGCGGGTCAGCTCGACGGCTGCGCGCAGCATGTCCTTGTCATCGGGGATCACCGCCAGCTTGGGGCCCTGCCCGTCGGCGCCTGCCGCCTTGCCATCGGCGCCTGCCGCCTTGATCGTTTCCTGCACCGTCATGCAACCATTCCAGAATGTGCCGTGGAGCGAAGGCTGGCCCCCGCGTCCGATTTATCCCGCGAATTGACGCACGCCCCGCCACTTGGCAAGGCAGTGCGACAATCGCGTCGCGCGTTTGCGCTAGACCCCAACAAAGGCAAGATCGTGGCCCAGAGCGAAATTTCCATCACCCCGGTCACCACCAAGGCCGATTTCGATGCTTTCATCGATCTGGCCTATCGCCTCAACGCCGATGATCCGAACTACGTGCCCCAGCTGCGCGCCGAGGAAGTCGCCAAGTTCACGCCCAAGGGCAATCCGTTCTTCGAACATGCCCGCGTGCAATTGTTCCTCGCCCGCCGCGCTGGTCAGGTCGTTGGCCGCATTTCGGCGCATATCGATGAACTGGCGCTGACCCAGCCGGCCGAACAGGGCATGGGCCCGGGCACCGGCAACTGGGGCGCGATCGAAGCCGAGGATGAAGCAGCAGCCGGCGCGCTGATCGAAGTGGCCGAAAGCTGGCTGCGCGAACAGGGCATGACCCGCGTGCTCGCGCCGATGAACCTTTCGGTGTGGGAAGAGCCCGGCCTCTTGGTGCAGGGCCACGATCATCCGCCGATGGTGATGATGGGCCACCACAAGCCCCACTACCAGGCCTGGATCGAGGCGCGCGGCTATGCCTGCGCCAAGGTGCTCAACACCTATGAACTCGACATCACCCGAGAATTTCCGCCGCTGATCCAGCGGATCGTGTCCTCTGGCGAAAAGAACGAGCGGATCCGCATCCGCAAGGTCGACAAGTCGAAGTTCTATGACGAAGCCGCGACGATCCTCGACATCCTCAACGATGCCTGGTCCGACAACTGGGGCTTCGTGCCGATCACCGATGCCGAGATTGCCCACACCGGCAAGAAACTCAAGCCGCTGGTCCGCGAAGACCTGATCATGATCGCCGAGCTCGAAGGCGAGCCGGTGGCCTTCATGATGACCCTGCCCGATCTCAACCAGGCGCAAAAGCGCTGGGTGCGTCCCAATGGCAAGCCAACACTGCTCGGCTGGCTGCGGCTGGGGCTGTGGATCCTGAAACCGCGCCCGGCCGACATGCGCGTGCCGCTGATGGGCGTGAAGAAGCGCCTGCAATCGAGCCGGCTCGCCAGCCAGCTGGCTTTCATGATGATCGAATATATCCGCCGCGCCGCGGTCAAGGAATATGCCGGCACGCGCGGCGAGATCGGCTGGATCCTCGATGACAATCAGGGGATGAACGCCATCGCCGAAGCGATCGATAGCAAGGTCAACAAGGTCTATCAGATCTATTCCAAGGGGCTGTAAGGCTCCTCACGCGGGAACACCCAGATGCCGACACGCGTGCCCGATCCCGATCCTGTCGCCCAGCAATTGCGGCTGCTGTCGCTGCTGGTGGTGATCCTGGCCTTGGGGCTGTTCATGGCCCTGCCCTTCGTGCTGTCGATCGGCTCGGTCGTGTTCCTGCCCTTTGCCGCCGCGCTGGTGCTGTCGATCATGCTGTCGCCGCTGGCCGACTGGCTGGCGCGCTGGAAAGTGCCCAATCTGGTTGCCTCGTTCCTCGCGCTGGCAATTGCGGCGGCGGTCTTCGTGCTGCTGCTGGCAGCGGTGCTCCAGCCCGCGCTCGACACGTTCGACCGCCTGCCAGAAATGGCCCGCAAGGTCACCCAGCAGGCCACCCAGCTGCGCGGCAACCTTGGCTGGATCAATGATCTCAACCGCCAGCTGCTGCGCATCACCGGGCATACGTCGGGGCGCGAAGTGGTGCTGGCCGGGCCGACCGTGATCGAACAGGTCGCCTTTGCCACGCCGACGCTGGTGCTCGAAGCCCTGTTCACCCTGCTGATGGCCTTCTTCATGATCGCCTCGCGCATCCGGATGCGCGATCACCTCCGGCATGAGCGCCCGATCAACCACACCGAAATCAAGGCCGCGCGGCTGATCCGCGAAGTGCAGGATCTGGTCGCCTCCTACATGCTCACCGTGGGGGTGATTAACCTTGGCGTCGGGCTGGTGGTGGCCGCCGGCACCTGGGCGCTGGGGTTCGATGCGCCGCTGATGTGGGGCGGGCTGGCCGCCTTGCTCAACTTCCTGCCCTATCTGGGCCCGCTGGCGATGATGGTGATCCTCGCGCTGTTCGGGCTGGGCACCGGCGCGACGCTGCTCGGCGGACTGGTCGCCCCGGCGGCCTATCTGGCGCTCCACGCGGTTGAAGCCAACCTCGTCACCCCGGCGGTGCTGGGGCGGCGCTTTACCGTGAACCCGGTAACGATCCTGCTGGCGATCAGCTATTTCTACTGGATCTGGGGCGTGGTCGGCGCGCTGCTGGCCATGCCGATCCTGCTGACGGTGATCGCGGTGTTCCACCACGTCGGGCGGCCCAACCTGGTCGGCTTCCTGTTCGGTGAGCCGCTGTTCGCCCGCCCGCCGGGCCGCGACTAGGCTTCCTGCTGGCGGGCGCGGCGGTCGATCGCGGCGGTTACGGCGACGTCCATCGTCACATTGCCAAGCGTGCGCATCAGGTCCGGCAGCATTTCCACCGCCACCAGCAGCCCGAGCGGCGCGACCGGCACCCCCATCGCCATCGCGATCGGCCCGACCGAGACGACGAAGCTGAGCGTGCCGGGCAGCGACACCGAACTGAGCGAGACGAGGAACGCCACCACCACGCCGATTGCCAGCGCCCAGGGGGTCAACGGCGTGCCGGTCAGCTTGGCGGCATAGATCGCCACGGCCAGGTTCATCGCCGGGCTGGTGGCGCGGAAGATCGCCACGGCCAGCGGCAGCACGAAGTCCGAGCTGGCCTCGCGCACACCCAGCTTGCGCGAGGCGGAAAGCATCGCCGGCAAGCAGGCGAGCGAAGACTGGGTGGAAATCGCCACGGCGTGAACCGGCAGCATCGCCCGCGCAAATTCGCCCACCGAATGCCGCCCCAGCACCACCGCCAGCACGAAGCCCGCCAGCAGCACGACCAGACCGACCAGACTGACCAGCACGATATAGTGAGCCAACGCCCCGATCGCCGCCCCGCCGCTCGATGCGCCCAGCGACATCGCGAGGCCGAACACCCCGATCGGCGCCAGTTGCAGCACCCAGCCGACGATCACCATCATCGCCGCGGCCAGGCCTTCGAACACCACCATCAACTGGCGGCGCGGAGCCTGCGCGATCCGGGTAGCCGCCAGCGCAAACAGCGAGACGAACAGCACCACCGGCAGCATGGCCCCGTTCGAGGCCGCGGAAAAGATGTTGTCGGGCATCATCGCCTGCAGCACTTCGGCCGCGCTTGGCACCTTGCCGGCGACCTCGCCGCCACCGCCGCTCAGCGCGGCAACCGCGCTCGGCGGCACCGGGAACAGCGAATGCAGCAGTTCGCTGACCACCACCGACATCACGCCCGCGCCGACCAGCACCGCGCAGAACATGCCAACCGCCCGGCGCGCCAGCTGCCCGCCCCCGGCCGCCGCCAGGGTCTGGGAAATGCCGGTATAGACCAGCCCGATCACCAGCGGCAGGATGGTCAGCTGCAAGGCTTTGAGCCACAGCTTCCCGGCCAGTTCGGCCCACGGCAGCACTGCGTCCAGCAGCGGCCCGCCGCGCAGCATGATACCCAGCGCAAAGCCCGCGATCAGACCCGCGAAGGTCAGCGCCGCGGGCACCTTGATTTCCGGAAAGCTCGCGCTTTCCACCGCTTCATTCATTACCCGGTCCCCGAATGCATTATCGCGGGTGACTTTAGCGGCACATCGCGACATAGCAATTTTTGAACTCTTGGCCGGCGATGGACGGAACATGGCACGCAAATATTTCGGCACCGATGGGATCCGGGGCAAGACCAACGCGGGCGTGATGACCGCCGCCACGGCGATGAAGGTCGGCCAGGCCGCCGGCACCCGGTTCCTGCGCGGCAAGCACCGCCACCGCGTGGTGATCGGCAAGGACACCCGCCTGTCGGGCTACATGCTGGAAAACGCTCTGGTCGCAGGCTTTACCAGCGTGGGCATGGACGTGGTCTTGCTCGGCCCGATGCCGACCCCGGCGGTGGCGCTGCTGACCCGCGAACTGCGCGCCGATGTCGGCGTGATGATCTCGGCCAGCCACAACCCTTACGAGGACAACGGCATCAAGCTGTTCGGGCCCGACGGGTTCAAGCTGTCGGACGAGGACGAACTCGCGATCGAGGCGATGCTGGCCGAAGACCAGCCGCTTGCCCCCTCGCCGCTGATCGGTCGCGCCCGCCGGATCGACGATGCGCGCGGCCGCTATATCCACGCGGTCAAAAGCTCGCTGCCCGATGACGTGCGGCTGGATGGGCTCAAGATCGTGGTCGATTGCGCCAATGGCGCGGCCTATCAGGTGGCCCCTTCGGCGATCTGGGAACTGGGCGCCGAAGTCGTCGCCGTCGGGATTGCGCCCAACGGCACCAACATCAACGACCGCTGCGGCTCGACCCATCTCGATCTGGTCAAGGAAACCGTGGTCGCCAGCGGCGCCGACATCGGCATCGCGCTCGATGGCGATGCCGACCGGCTGATCGTGGTCGATGAAAAGGGCCAGACGGTCGATGGCGATCAGCTGATGGCGCTGATCGGCACCCAGCTCGCCGCCCGCGGGCAGCTGCGCGGCGGCGGCGTGGTCGCCACGGTGATGTCGAACCTCGGCCTTGAACGCTACTTGGCCGGGCAAGGGCTCGAACTCGTCCGCACCAAGGTCGGGGACCGCTATGTCCTCGAAGGGATGAAGGCCGGGGGCTACAACGTCGGCGGCGAACAGTCGGGCCACATGATCCTGCTCGATCACGGCACCACCGGCGACGGCACCGTTGCCGCGCTGCAGGTGCTGGCCGCGCTGGTCAAGTCCGGCAAGAAGGCGAGCGAGCTGCTCCACCTGTTCGATCCCGTGCCGCAATTGCTCAAGAACGTGCGCTTTGCCGGCGGCAAGCCGCTGGAGGACGACCGTGTCAAGGCGGTGATCGCCGAAGCCGAAGCCCAGCTGGCCGGGCGCGGGCGGCTGGTGATCCGGGCCTCCGGCACCGAGCCGGTAATCCGCGTCATGGCCGAAGGCGATGATGCCGCCGAGGTCGAGCAGGTGGTCGATGCGATCTGCGCCGTGGTCAAGGATGTCGCCAGTGCTTGAGATGCGCCCCGATTGCGAAAAGTGCGGCACCGATTTGCCCGCAGACCTGCCCGGCGCATTCATCTGCAGCTTTGAATGCACCTTCTGCACCGAGTGTGCCGACGGGCTGGATGAAGTCTGCCCCAATTGCGGCGGCGAACTGCTCGACCGGCCGACCCGCGCCGCGCATCTGCACGCCAAGTTCCCGCCTTCGGCCACACGCAAGTTCAAGGGCTGATGAGCCCGCCGCGCATCCTGTCCATCGCCGGGTCTGACAGTTCGGGCGGCGCGGGCATCCAGGCCGACATCAAGACGATCACCGTGCTGGGCGGCTACGCGATGACCGCGATCACCGTGCTGACCGCGCAGAACACGCTGGGCGTGACCGCGATCGAACCGGCCAGCCCGGCAATGGTCGCAGCCCAGATCGATGCCTGCACCAGCGATATCGGGATCGACGCGGTCAAGATCGGGATGCTCGGCTCGCCCGCAATCGCCGACGTGGTGGCAGAGCGGCTGGCCCGGCTGGCGGTGCCCGTGGTGTTCGATCCGGTGATGATCGCCACCAGCGGCGCCGCGCTGGCCGACAGCGCAACGATCGCCGCCTTTGAACGGCTGATGCAGCTGGCCGTGCTGACCACGCCCAACGTCCCCGAACTCGCCGCACTCGGCGGGCACGAGGGCATGGCAGCGCGCGGGATCGCCTATCTCGCCAAAGGCGGCGATGCGGAAGGCGAACGGGTGGAAGACGTGCTGGTCGTGCCGGGCTCGGCGCCGCACGTCATGGCCGGCACCCGCATCCACACCCGCCACACCCACGGCACGGGCTGCACCCTGTCGAGCGCGATCGCGACCTATCTCGGGCGCGGGCTGGAACTGGCCGATGCAGTTGACCGGGGGCGGCTGTTTGTGCGCTCGGCGCTGCGCGCGGCGCCCGGGTTCGGCGCGGGCTCAGGCCCGCTCGGCCACACCGAAGCGCGCGGCTGAGCGGGCCGAACCGGCCTTAACCCCGATCCTTATCCCAGGTCGTAGAATTCGACGACCTTGGCCCAGGCTTCTTCGGCGGTTTCCACCCAGTGGAACAGCTCCAGATCGGCGGCATTGACCACGCCTTCCTCGGCCAGGGCATCGAAATTGATCACCCGGTTCCAGAACTCGCGCCCGAACAGCAGGATCGGGATCGGCTTCATCTTGCCGGTCTGGATCAGCGTCAGCAGCTCCATGAATTCATCGAGCGTGCCATAGCCGCCGGGGAACACCGCCACTGCCTTGGCGCGCAGCAGGAAGTGCATCTTGCGCAGCGCGAAGTAGTGGAACTGGAACGCCAGGCGCGGGGTGACATAGGGATTGGGCGCCTGCTCGTGCGGCAGGACGATGTTGAGCCCGATCGTCTCCGCGCCGGATTCCGCCGCACCGCGATTCGCCGCTTCCATGATCGAAGGCCCGCCGCCTGAGCAGACCACGAACTGGCGCATCCCCTTTTCCACGATCGCGCAGTTGCTGGCGATCCGGGCGAGGCGGCGGGCTTCTTCGTAATACTTGGACTTGGCGGCGAGGCTTTCGGCCACGGCCTTGCGCTCGGGCGGAGCCTTGGCGACGAGATCGGCGGCCTGTTCGGGCGAGGGAATCCGCGCCGAGCCATAGCACACCAGGGTCGAGCCGATGTTGGCCTCGTCCAGCAGCATCTCGCACTTCAGCAGTTCGAGCTGGAAGCGCACCGGACGCAGTTCCTCGCGCAGGAGGAAATCGGTATCGCGGAAGGCCAGGCTATAGGCCGGGCTGCGGGTCTGCGGGGTTTCGTGGGCATGGGCCTCAACGAAGCCCGCTTCCTGCTCTGCCTTGTAGAAACGACGGCGGTGCAGGCGCTTTTCCTGTTCTTCTTCAGTCATTGCCGCTTCCTTGCCTGTCACGCCCCGCGTGTCAAAGGAAGAGCGATGACGCGGGCCTCATCGGGCACCGGCCAGCAGCATGACAGCAGGGAAAAAGATGGATGCCCCGCGAGGATTCGAACCTCGATAGACGGAATCAGAATCCGTAGTCTTACCTTTAGACGACGGGGCAATGAGGGCGCGCGTCTAACCCCGCACCTGCCGGGGGTCAAGGGGTTTCGCGCAGACAGCGCGCCGCCCGGACGGGTGGGAGAGAGACACCCGTCCGGAGCGCCGCCCCGGCTTCACGCCCGGGCGAGCCGCAGCACTTGCGGGCTGCGGAAATTGGAGGACGGCACCCACGGCAGGGTTTCATCGACGCGGGTGAAATCGGGCACCGCTTTGAGGAATTCGCTGAACACCACTTCGGTCGCCACGCGGGCGAGCATGGCGCCGAGGCACGAATGGACGCCGCCACCAAAGCCCAGGTGGCGCCGCGGCCGCCGGGTGATATCATAGGTGTCGGGATCGGCGAACATCCGCTCGTCGCGGTTGGCGCTGCCATAGCACAGCATCACGAAATCGCCGGCCTTCATGGTCTGCCCGTGGAGTTCGAAATCCTCCTTGAGACAGCGTTTGAACCGCTGGGCCGAGGTGTTGAAGCGCAGCGATTCCTCCATCGCATCAGGGATCAACGCGTGATCGGCCGACACCGCGCGGCGGGCATCGCCGAAGTTCGCCAGATTGTAGGCGAACATGCCGAGGAAGCCCGACAGCGACTCGATCCCCGCCATGATCAGCGTGGTGACGGTCAGCTGCACTTCCTTGTCGAGCAGCTTTTCACCATCGATCTCGGCGGTGATGAAGTTCGACAAGAGATCCTCGCCCGGATTCTGCTTGCGCTCCTGCACCAGCCGTTCGGCATAGTCGGCCATCCAGTGGAACGCGGCGAGGTGCTCGGCGCTTTTCTGGCGGGTCTTGGCGTCGGTCTGGACCATCAGCACCGCATTGTCGCGCACCTGTTCGGCTCCCTCGCGCGGGAGGTTGAAGAGGTGGAACAACAGGTCGACCGTCACCTTCGAGCCATAGTCGTTCACGAAGTCGAACACCGGCTGGTCGCGAATTTCGGCAAGGTGCGCCTGGCACGCAGCGCGCGCCGGTTCGAGAATATGGTCGAGCGCGCGCTTGGTCATGGCCGACTGGATCAGCGCGCGCAGCCGGTCATGGCGCGGCGGATCTGAACTGCCCAGCGTCGATCCGGCGCGGCCGGGAAATTCATCGATCAGGTTGCCCTGGGCCGAGCTGAACACGCGCCAGTTGCTCAGCGCGGCAAGAATGTCGTCATAGCGCGAGAGCACCCACATTCCGGCCTCTTCGGACCAGAAGCAGGGGTGCTCGTCGCGCAGCACCTTGTAGGCGGGAAACGGATCGGCATCGAAGGCCGGGTCATAGGGGTCAAAGCGGAACATGCCGCAGTTCTGCCCCAGCCGGGCCGCCATGCCGATCCACGATTGGCGCAATGATTTGCACTTTTCGATCAAATTGGCACAATGCGGCAATGGCCCGCTCGCCCACCTCCACCGTCACGAACTTCGCGCTTTACGGAGAAGCTGGGCATGATGTTGCCCCCGAATTCATCCATGTGGAGCGGATCTCGGCCCGCTCCAGCCTGTATGAATGGACCATATCGCCGCACGTCCACCCGGGCATTTTCCAGATCCTGCTGCTGAGCGAAGGCCCGAGCCTGCTGGTCTGCGAGAATGCAGAGATCGCCCTGCCCCCGCCGTGCCTCGTCACGATCCCGTGCGGCGCGGTCCACGCGTTCCGCTTTGCCAGCGAGGCCAAGGGCTGGGTGCTGTCGGTGGCCGATGCCCTGCTTGCCGATCCGCGCATCGCCGCGCCGGGCACGGCCCGGCTGGTGCGCGAAGGTGTGCCGCAATGCCTGCCGCTGCCCGGCGGGGCGCTGGGCGATCTGGGCGAGACATTGATGCGCGTTCTGGCGAGCGAGGACGCGGCCGGCGGCCCGCTCGGCCTTGCCAGCGTGGCGTTGCTGCTGGCCGGGGTCGAGAAGATCGCCGGGACCGCCAGCGCCCCGCCCGCCGCCCCGCCCGACCGGCGGATCGCGCTGGTGCGGCGATTTACCGCGCTGGTCGAAGTGCGCTTTCGCCAGCACGCCAGCGTGGCCGACTATGCCCGCCAGCTCGGCGCCACGCCGCAGACCCTGACCCGCGCCTGCCGCTTTGCCGTGGGCAAGGCCCCGGGCGAAATCGCGCATGAGCGCCTGCTGCGCGAGGCGATGCGCGCGCTGGCTTTTTCGGCGGCCAGCGTCACCCAGGTGGCGCACGATCTGGGCTTTGCCGACCCAGCCTACTTCTCGCGGTTCTTCAAGGCGCGGACCGGGCAGGAACCCAGCCGCTTCCGCCGCGGGCGGGCCTGGACGGCGGCGCACTTGCCGTAAGGGCCCGGCGCGTCTACCATTGCCGTCAGGTACCCGCCGCGCTCGGCGGGAAAACGATAAAGAGTACGACTATCATGGCGGAAGATCTTCCGCCGGCGATGTGCGAGGAGGCTGGTTACGGGCGAACAGGACCGCAAGAGCAGCACGCCGCCGCCTCTGCCAGTCCCGCTCCCGTCAGCACCCCGCGCCGGCCCGGCGGCCGGAACCAGGCCCGTGAACCGCGCAGTGGCGCGGCGCGGAACGAGTTTCGGCACAACCCATCGGCGCGCGGCGCGCCGTTTCACCGGCAGGCTTTCGCCGCGATCGACCTTGGCACCAACAATTGCCGGCTGCTGATCGCCCGGCCCAGCGGCGAAAATTTCGTGGTCATCGATGCCTTCAGCCGCGTTGTCCGGCTGGGCGAAGGCCTGGCGCAGAGCGGGCGGCTTAGCGACGCGGCGATGGACCGCGCGCTGACCGCGCTCAAGGTCTGCGCCGAAAAGCTCAAGCGCCGCAACGTCCATCTGGCCCGCTCGGTCGCGACCGAGGCCTGCCGCCGCGCCGAAAACGGCCCGGCCTTCATCGAGCGCGTCCATGCCGAAACCGGCATCCGGCTCGACATCATCAGCGCCGGGGAAGAAGCGCGGCTCGCCGTGCTGGGCTGCCACCTGCTGCTTGAACAGGGCGAAGGCCCGGCGATGATCTTCGACATCGGCGGCGGCTCGACCGAACTGGTGCTGGTCGAAAACCGCCACGGCGGCGTGCCGCACATCCATGACTGGCAAAGCGTGCCGTGGGGCGTGGTTTCGCTGACCGAAACCTGCGGCGCCGAACCCGACGATGCCGACGGGCGCGCGGCGCGCTATGCCCGGATGCGGCAACTGGTGGGCGATAGCCTTGCGCCCTTTGCCGAGCGGGTGGGCGAACGCTTGCCCACGCTCAACCGCGATCACCCGCTGCGCCTGCTAGGCACCAGCGGCACGGTGACCACGCTGGCCAGCGTCCACCTTGAACTGCCGCAATACGATCGCCGCGCGGTTGATGGCCTGATCGTCCCGGCCCAGGCGATGCGCGACATTTCGACCCGCCTGTCGGGGCTGGCCCCGGCCGAGCGGCGGCTGCAACCCTGCATCGGGCGCGAACGCTCGGATCTGGTGGTGGCGGGCTGCGCCATTCTAGAGGCGATCCTTGACCTGTGGCCGGCGGACCGGCTGGGGGTGGCGGATCGCGGCATTCGTGAAGGCATCCTGCGCGGGCTGATGAGCGCCGGGGATGCCGCAGAGAAAACCCGCGCCGCGCTGCGCGAAACACGCAGGGGACGCGCATGAGCCGGTCTGGCAAGGATCCGAACGAGCGGCTGCGCTCGGCCAAAAAGCGCACCACCAGTTCGGCGCGCTGGCTGACCCGCCAGCTCAACGACCCTTACGTGAAGAAGGCCAAGGCCGAAGGCTGGCGCAGCCGGGCGGCATTCAAGCTGCTGGAACTCGATGACAAGTACGCGCTGCTCAAAGGCGCGACCCGCGTGGTTGATCTTGGCATCGCGCCGGGCGGGTGGAGCCAGGTGGTGCGCCAGCGCGCGCCCAAGGCCGCAGTTGTCGGGATCGATCTGCTGCCGACCGATCCGCTCGAAGGCGTCACCATCTTCCAGATGGACTTCATGGCCGATGAAGCCCCTGCCGCGCTGATGGAAGCGCTAGGCGGCGCGCCTGATCTCGTCATCTCGGACATGGCCGCCAACACCGTGGGCCACAAGCAGACCGACCACCTGCGCACGATGGGACTGGTCGAAACCGCGGCCTATTTCGCGATCGAGCAATTGGCGCCGGGCGGGGCCTTCATCGCCAAGGTGCTGGCGGGCGGGACCGACACCGAACTGCTCGGGCTGCTCAAGAAGCACTTCACCACGGTGAAGCACGCCAAGCCGCCGGCGAGCCGCAAGGATTCGTCCGAATGGTATGTGATCGCGCAGGGCTTCAAGGGCTAAGCCTTACCGCCCTGCGGCGTCAGAGCCGCAGGCCGAAGCGCGGACCGATTGCTACCATCGCCAGGTAGAGCCCGATCGTGAGCAGGCAGCCGGCGGCGAGCGCGATCCAGAAATTGACCCCGTGGCGCAGCAGCGCCGGGACCAACAGGAACATCGGCAGCGACGGCAGCACGAACCAGAAGGTCGCCTCGACGTGGGCGGCCATGTTGGCGGCATCGGGGCGCGCCTTCCACAGCCAGATCATCCCCAGCACCGAAACCAGCGGCAACGAGGCGATCAGCGCCCCGAAGCCGGGAAAGCGCTTCGCCACTTCAGAGGCGAGCGCGATGAGGATGCCGGAGAGTGCCGCCTTGGCTGCAAGATACCACATGGCCCTGCCCTTACCGCCGCCCAGCGGCAAGGCAAGCACCGATCGCGCAAACGAAAAGGGCGGAGCCTTGCGGCCCCGCCCCTTCGATTCGTCTGCCAGACCGGCTTACTTGGCGGTCTTGAGGTAGGCGATGATGTCGGCGCGTTCCTGATCGCTCGACACGCCGGCGAAGGTCATCTTGGTGCCCGGGGCATAGGCCTTGGGGCTCTTTAGCCATTCGTTCAGCGCAGCGTCGTCCCACTTGCCGCCCTTGCCCTTGAGCGCGTCCGAGAAGGCAAAACCGCCGCGGCCCTGGCCCGCTGCTTCGCCGTAGACGCCGGCAAGGTTCGGACCGATGCCATTGGCGCCGCCCGCGTTGATGGTGTGGCAGGCCTTGCACTGGGCAAAGGCCTTTTCGCCCTTGGCCGCATCGCCAACCACGGCGACCGCAGCCGCGCCCTTGGCATCAGCCGCGGGAGCAGCCGGAACGGCGGGAAGCGGCAGGTTCGAGCCCTGCTTGTTGAGATAGACCATGATGGCGGCGCGTTCAGCCGAATCCGAAACGCCGGCAAAGCTCATCTTGGTGCCCGGGGCATAGGCCTTGGGGTTCTTGAGCCATTCGTTCAGGCTCGCGAAGTCCCACTTGCCACCCTTGCCCTTGAGCGCGTCGGAGAAGGCGAAGCCGCCGCGGCCGGTGGCGACGTTTTCGCCCAGCACGCCGTAAAGGTTCGGGCCGATGCCGTTGGCGCCGCCCTGAGTGGCGGTGTGGCACGACTGACACTGCTTGAAGGCTGCTTCGCCCTTGGCCGGATCGGCCGCAGCAAGCAGGGCTTCGATCGATTCTTCGGTCTTGCCGCCTTCTTCGGAAGCCACGCCTTCGATGGCATAGCCCATCTGTTCGGGGCGGTGGTGCTTGTCAGCCTTGAAATAGTGCCCGCTCACGCTGGCAAGGCCGAGAGCGACGACGCCCGAAAACAGCGTCCAGCCGGCAATGGTATTGAAGCGATCAGCCATGGAATTTGCCCCGTTGGGAAAAGCACTTTTGAAGGTTTGCGCAGCGCTCTAGTGTCGGCATGGCCCGAGCGCAAGGGGCATTGCGGCTGCCGCAATTGCCGCCTAGCCATGTTCCCCATGTTTTCTTCGCTCCTGATCGCCAACCGTGGCGAAATTGCCTGCCGCATCATCCGCAGCGCCCGCACCATGGGAATCCGCACCGTGGCCGTCCATTCCGAGGCCGACGCCGGCGCACTGCACGTGCGGCTGGCCGATACCGCCGTGCCGATCGGCCCCGCTCCTGCGCGCGAAAGCTACCTGGTGGGCGAACGGATCATCGCCGCGGCCAAGGCCTCGGGCGCCGAGGCCATTCACCCGGGCTATGGTTTCCTGTCGGAAAACGCCGAATTTGCCAAAGCCGTGATCGCCGCCGGGCTGATCTGGGTTGGCCCCGATCCCGCGAGCATCCGCGCGATGGGCCTCAAAGATGCGGCCAAGCAGCTGATGCAGGCCGCCGGGGTGCCGGTCACGCCGGGCTACATGGGCGCGGACCAGAGCGCGGCCCGGCTCCAAGCCGAAGCCGATGCGATCGGCTATCCGGTGCTGATCAAGGCCGTGGCAGGCGGCGGCGGCAAGGGGATGCGCCGGGTCGATTCGGGCGCCGACTTTGCCGAGGCGCTGGCCTCGTGCCGGCGCGAGGCGGCGGCCTCGTTTGGCAACGATCAGGTGCTGATCGAAAAATACATCCTCTCGCCCCGGCACATCGAAGTGCAGGTGTTTGGCGATAGCCACGGCAATGTCGTCCACCTGTTCGAACGCGATTGCAGCTTGCAGCGCCGCCACCAGAAAGTGGTCGAGGAAGCGCCCGCCCCCGGCATGGACCCGGCCACCCGAACCGCGATCTGCGCTGCCGCGGTGCGCGCGGCGCAGGCGGTGAGCTACAAGGGCGCGGGGACGATCGAATTCATTGCCGATGCCAGCGAAGGCCTGCGCGCCGACCGGATCTGGTTCATGGAAATGAACACCCGCCTGCAAGTCGAACATCCCGTGACCGAGGAAATCACCGGGCAGGATCTGGTCGAATGGCAGCTGCGCGTCGCGGCGGGCGAGCCGCTGCCCTTGGCGCAGGACGAGCTGGCGATCAGCGGCCACGCGATCGAAGTCAGGCTCTATGCCGAAGATCCCGCCAAGGGCTTTCTCCCGGCCACCGGCGCGCTTGATCAGCTGTGGCTTTCGCCGCAGGTGCGGTGCGACAGCGGGGTTGAACAGGGCGATGCGATCACCCCGTTCTACGATCCGATGATCGCCAAGCTGATCGCCCGCGCGCCCACCCGCGAAGAAGCCCGGCGCGCACTGCTCGCCGCGCTCGATGACAGCTTTGTCGCCCCGCTACGCACCAACAAGGGCTTCCTCTATGAGTGCCTGGCCGATGCCGATTTCGCCGCGGGCGAGGTCGATACCGGCCTGATCGAGCGGCGCGGCGAAGCACTGATCCCGGCGGCCGAACCAAGCCAGGCCGCCGCCGATGCCGCTGCGCAGCGCCTCGCCCGCGACTGGCTAGGCTGGCACGCCAAGGGGCAGGAGCGCGCGCTGCGCCGCGACCTGTTCGGCTTTCGCCTCAACCGCGCGGGCGAGACGCGGATCGCGCTGTGGTCCGATGGCCACCTGCTCCACGGGGACAGCGCCGCCGCCAGCCCGCTGCGCGGCGAAATGGTGCCCAGCGGCGAAGTGATGGTGACCGAGCGCGGGCAGAGCCGGGTGTTCTCGTTCCACGCCCCGCGCCCCAAGGCGGGCGCAGCCGCGGGCGACGGCGCGATTCTGGCCCCGATGCCGGGCAAGGTGATCGCGGTCGACGTTGCCGCCGGGGATATCGTGACCAAGGGCCAGCGCCTGCTGGTGCTGGAGGCGATGAAGATGGAACACGCGCTGACCGCGCCGTTCGATGGCACCGTGGCCGAACTGGCCGCCGCCCCCGGCGCGCAGGTTCAGGTCGAGGCGCTGCTCGCACGGATCGAGGCGCAGACAGAATAGCAAACGCCAAACAAGAACAGGGTCAGGGATGAGCTGGAAGCAAGAGGTTGAGGAACTGCGGCAGCGCCGCAAGCTGGCCGAACAGATGGGCGGCCCCGAAAAGGTCGCCCGCCAGCACGCCCGGGGCAAGCTGGATGCCCGCGCCCGGATCAAGGGTCTGGTCGATCCCGGCTCGTTCCGTGAAATCGGCAAGATCGCCGGCAAGGGCTCCTATGGCCCCGATGGCGAGCTGCTGGATCTGGCGCCCTCCAACCTCGTCTTCGGGCGCGCCAATATCGAAAGCCGCCCGGTGGTTGCCTCGGCCGACGATTTCACGGTGCGCGGCGGGGCGGCGGACGCGGCGATCCACCGCAAGTTCGTGCAGTGCGAACAGATGGCCCACACGCTGAAAATCCCACTGATCCGCATGATCGACGGGACCGGCGGCGGCGGCTCGGTCAAGACACTCGAAGACATCGGCGCAACCTATGTGCCCGCAACCCCGGGCTGGGGCGAGATCGTCAAGAACCTGGAAACCGTGCCGGTCGTGGCGCTCGCACTGGGCCCCACGGCAGGCCTTGGCGCAGCGCGGGTGGTGGCGAGCCATTACTCGATCATGGTCAAGGGCCTCAGCCAATTGTTCGCCGCCGGCCCCGCCGTGGTTGAGGCGATCGGCGAAGCCAGCGACAAGGAAACGCTTGGCGGATCGGTGATCCACACCCGCAACGGCGTGGTCGATGAAGAAGTTGCGAGCGAAGCCGAAGCCTTTGCCCAGGCCCGCCGGTTCCTGTCCTATCTGCCGAGCCATGTCGGCCAGCCAGCCCCGCGCACGCCGTGCAGCGATCCCGTGGACCGCCGCGACCAGCAACTGGTCAATCTGGTCCCGCGTGAGGCCAAGCAGGTCTATTCGATGCGCAAGCTGCTCGACATGGTGTTCGACCGCGGCTCGGTCTTCGAAATGGGCAAGCTGTGGGGCCGCGCCGCGATCACCGCCTTTGCCCGGCTCGATGGCTGGCCGGTGGCCGTTCTGGCGAGCGACCCGAGCTTCCTCGGCGGATCATGGGACGCGCGCACCAGCGAAAAGGCCGAACGCTTCATCAAGCTGGCCGACCAGTTCCGCCTGCCGGTGGTCCACCTGGTCGACAATCCCGGCTTCATGATCGGCCTCAACGCCGAAAGCACCGGCACGATCCGCTACGGCGTCAACGCGATGAACGCGATCTACAAGGCCACGGTGCCGCTGTGCAGCGTGATCATCCGCCGCGCCTATGGCATCGCCGGGTCTGCGATGAGCAACGCCGAGGCGTTCCAGTACCGCTTCGCCTGGCCTTCGGGCGACTGGGGCAGCCTGCCGATCGAGGGCGGGATCGAGGTGGCCTACAAGAGCGAGATCGAAGCGGCGGAGGATCCCCAAGCTCACCTTGAGGCGATCCGCGAGCGGCTCAACCGGGTGCGCAGCCCGTTCCGCACCGCCGAAAAGTTCGGGATCGAGGACATCATCGACCCCCGCGAAACCCGGCCGCTGCTGTGCGAATTTGCCGATCTGGCCTGGCGGGCGCTGGGTCAGGACCCGAGGTAGGCAGCCAGCGCGGCCTGCTGCTCGGCCGAGAGCCGCAGGCCCAGCTTGGTGCGCCGCCACAGCACGTCCTCGGCGCTGACGGCCCATTCCTCGGCGCGCAGGTAATCGACTTCGGCCTGGCACAGCCCGGCGCCAAATTCGCGCCCGCGCGGCTGGCTGAGCCAGCGCTCCGCCCGGGTGCCATAGGCCCGGGCGATCCGGTCCACATCGGCGGGGGACAGGTCCGGGTGTCGCTGGGCGAGATCAGCCTTGAGCAGCGGCAGCTCATCAACCCCGAAATCGCCGCCCGGCAGCGCGCTGCTCTTGGTCCAGGCCGCGCCCGTTAGCGCCGGCAGCCGCGCGGCCAGCAGGTCTGCCGCTTCCTCGGCCAGATGGCGATAGGTGGTGATCTTGCCGCCATAGACCGACAGCAGAGGCGCGCCGTCCGCCGCTTCCGACAGTTCGAGCCGGTAGCCGCGCGTCGCCGCCTCGGGCTTGCCCGAACCGTCGTCGATCAAGGGGCGCACGCCGGCATAGGACCAGACCACGTCGGCCGGGGTCACGGCCTTGGCGAAATAGCGGCTCGCCCCCTCGCACAAGTAGGACACTTCCTCGTCGCTGGCGCGGATCGGATCGCCTTCGCGCTGGTCGGCATCGGTGGTGCCGATCAGGGTGAAATCACGCTCATAGGGGATCGCGAAGAAGATCCGCCCATCGGGCAGCTGGAAGAAATAGGCATAGGGATGATCGAACAACTGGCGCACCACGATATGGCTGCCGCGCACCAGTCGCATCGCATAGTCCGGCGCCGCACCAAGCAGCCCTTCGACCTTGAGCACCGCCGGCCCCGCGGCATTGACCAGCGCGCGGGCGCTGAACGGGCCTGCCGGGGTATCGATCAACCAGCCATCCGCCGTGCGCCGCGCGCCGGTAACCGGGGTGCGGGTCAGCACGGTGGCGCCGTGCTCGGCGGCATCCTTAGCGTTCATGACCACCAGCCGGGCATCATCGACCCAGCCATCGGAATATTCGAACCCGGTGGCAAAGCCAGGGCGCAGCGACGCGCCGGCGGGATGGCGGGCCAGGTCGATCGTGCGGGTCACGGGTAAGCGCCTGCGGCCCCCGATATGGTCATAGAGGAACAACCCGGCGCGCAGCAGCCAGCGCGGGCGCAGCCCCTCTACATAGGGCAGGACGAACCGCAGCGGGTGGATGAGATGCGGGGCAATGGCCCACAGCGCCTCGCGCTCGCTCAGCGCCTCGCGCACCAGCGCGAACTCGTAATGCTCAAGATAGCGCAGCCCGCCGTGGATCAGCTTGGTCGAGGCCGAGGACGTGCCCTGCGCCAGATCGCCCGCTTCCAACAGCAACACCCGCGCACCGCGCCCGGCGGCATCGCGGGCAATGCCCGCACCGTTCACCCCGCCGCCGATTACCGCAAGGTCGAACGTCTGGGTCATCGCCGCCTCAGTGCAGCTCGGGTTCGGGCACGGGCCGCGCCATGCCCGGCGGGTTCAGGCGGCGGAACAGGCGGCCGCGCTCGCTCACCAGCACCAGCGCCAGCGCCACCGTGGCGCAGGCCAGCAGGGCCAGAGCCAGCGGGCGGGCGGAATTGTCATAGGCCTGGCCGATCATCCCGCCGAGAAACGCGCCAAACGCCATCCGGGTGAACGCCTGCAACGAGCTAGCCGCCCCGGCGGTGCGGGCAAAGGGCTGCAATGCGATCGAGCCGAAATTGGCCCCGATGAAGCCCATCAGGCACAGGTTGAGCCCCATCAGCAGGAGGAAGTCCCACAGCGTCTCGCGTCCTGAAAAGGCTAGAAGCACCTGGGCCGTGCTCACCGCGATATAGACCAGCAGCGCGGCATGGCTCACCCGCCGCGCGCCGAACCGCTCGACGATCCGCGAATTGGAAAAGTTCGCCACGGCCATGCTCCCGGCCATCAGCGCGAACAGCAGCGGGAACCGGGCACCCGCGCCGAAATGTTCCGCGATCAGCTGCTGGGCCGAATTGATATAGCCAAACAGCCCGCCCGTCAGCAGCGCCCCGCCCAGCACATAGCCCATCGCCGCGCGGTTGGTGGCGGCCTCCAGCATGTTGCGTGTAATCGTGCCAGCCGCGATCTTCTGGCGATATTCGGGGTGGAGCGTTTCGGGCAGGCGCAGCCAGGTCCACGCCCCGATCACCGCCGCCATCACCGCCATGCCGCCGAAAATCCAGCGCCATCCGGCCACCAGCATCACCGCCTGACCATAGCTCGGCGCGATCATCGGCACGAGCATGAACACCACCGAGATAGTCGACATCATCCGTGCCATCCGGTCCCCGCCAAACCGGTCACGAATGATCGCGCCGGGCAGCACCGAAAGCCCCGCGCTGGCAATCGCCTGAACCGCGCGCAGCACCAGCAGCATGGTAAAATCAGACACCACCGCGCAGCCCAGCGCGAGCAGGCCATAGGCCGCGAACGAGAACATCAGCACCGGGCGGCGGCCATAGCGATCCGCCAGCGCGCCCGGGATCAGCGAACCGAACCCGGCGGCAAACAGGAACACCCCCACCACCAGCTGGCGGCGATTGGGATCGGCCACGTCGAGATCCCGGGCGATCGCGCCCAGCGCCGGCAGCATGGCATCGATGCACAGCGCCTGCAGCGCCATCATCATCGCCATCAGCGCGATGAATTCGCCTTCGCCGATCCGGTCGGGCGTCTTAGTACTTGCAGGTGTGGCCATCCCGTCCCCATGACGGCTCGTGTCGGTGCTGGCCAGCTTTTTCGCGCCTGTTTCGCAATGGCGCCAGCCAGCCTATGACCGCCCGCATGAGCGAATGGCGCGATTCCGATCCCGGCAATGATGACAGCGAAGAGGTCTTTGGCCTGAGGAAGGTGATCCATGTCGACATGGATGCCTTTTTCGCCAGCGTCGAACAGCGCGACGAACCCGAGCTGCGCGGCAAGCCGGTGGCCGTGGGCGGCGATGGCCCGCGCGGAGTGGTGGCCGCCGCCAGCTATGAAGCGCGGCGGTTCGGCGTGCGCTCGGCCATGGCCTCGGTCACGGCGCGGCGGCTGTGCCCGGCGCTCATCTTTCGCCGGCCGCGCTTTGACGTTTACGGGCAAGTCTCGCGCCAGATCCGCGAGATCTTCCTCGAACACACCCCGCTGGTTGAACCGCTCAGCCTGGATGAAGCCTATCTCGACGTAACCGAGGATCTCAAGGGGATCGGATCGGCCACCCATATCGCCCAGCTGATCCGCGCCCGGATCAAGGCCGAAACCGGGCTGACCGCGAGCGCCGGGGTGTCTTACAACAAGTTCCTCGCCAAGCTCGCCTCGGACCAGAACAAGCCCGATGGGCTGTGCGTGATCCGTCCGGGCGAAGGGGCGGCCTTCGTCGCCGCGCTGCCGGTGCGGCGCTTCCACGGGATCGGGCCGCGCGGCGCGGAAAAGATGCAGAGCCTGGGGATCGAAAGCGGCGCCGATCTCGCGCTGTGTGACATCCACTTCCTGCGCGAACACTTCGGCAGCCAGGCCGATTACCTCTACCGTGCGGCGCGCGGCATCGATCTGCGCCGGGTCAAGGCCAACCGCGCGCGCAAGTCGGTCGGGGCCGAACGCACGCTGGAGCGCGACCTGTCATCCGGCCCGGCGCTGCGCGATATGCTCGAGCGGATCATCGAGATTGCGTGGGCGCGCATCGAAAAGAGCAAGGCCCAGGGCCGCACGGTAACGCTCAAGCTCAAGCACGCGGACTTTTCGGGGCTGACCCGCGCCCGCTCGCTCGATGCGCCGGTGGCCAGCCGGGCGATGCTCGCCGCCGTCGCCCATGCGCTGCTCGATGAAGTGCTGCCGCTGGCCCAGCCGGTGCGGCTGGTGGGGCTCACACTGTCGGCGCTCGATGATGACGCGCCCGCAGCGGTAGCGCCGCTCCCGGCCCAGCAGGCCCAGCTGCCGTTCTGACCTAGGCCCGGTCGATCGCCGCCAGCCAGTCGGCAATCCCGGCGGCAAGGTTCGGCGAAAGCGGCTCGGGCAAGGCGTGAAGCGAGTGGAACGCCGCCGCCATGATCTCGCGCCCATCGGGCAGCAGCGCGCCCGCCGCCGTGCCGGTGATGAGATGGACCCGGTTGGTCGCACCGAACAGCGGCTCTTCAACCAGCGCAAACTGGCGTGCAGCAATCAGGGTGCAGCCGGTTTCCTCGGCAAATTCGCGCATCGCGGCGGCCACCGGGTCTTCCCCGCGGCGCAGTCCGCCGCCCGGCACGGTCCAGCTGTCGCTGCCATAGGAATGACGGATCAAGAGGACATGGCCGGCATCGTCAAACGCCACGATCCGGCAACCCAGCAGCACCGGACGGCGCAGCCGCCACCACGCCTTGCGCAAGCCGTGCGCCGTGCGCAGCGCGATGCGGTGGAGCGAAGCGGGAATCAGGTGAAGCATGTCACCGCTTGGTGCGCCGCCTTGAGCAGGCGGGCAACCGGAAGATCATGTTCGCCGCGCAGCGCCGCTTCGAACAGCGCGCGCTTGTCGTCCCCGCGGATCACGAACAGCACGGCATCGCTATCGAGCAGCGCCGGAATGGTCAGGCTGAGCCGGTCAAACGGGGCTTCGGGCGGCAGCGGGTCGGGGGTCAGGCGCAGCACCGGCTGCGGCGCATCGGCGCGCGGATCGGTGTTGGGAAACAGCGAGGCGATATGCCCATCGCCGCCCATCCCAAGCCAGGTGAGCGCGAAGTGCGGCGGGCGGGCATCCTCGGTCAGCGCCACCACAGCCGCGCCCAGCGGTTCAAGCGCGGCGCGGATCCGGCCAACATTGCTGGCGGGATGGTCCTCGGGCACGATCCGGTCATCGCCCGGCCAGACCGCGATCCGCGACCAATCGAGCGTGCTGCCGGCCAAAGCGGCCAGGATCGGGAACGGGGTCGACCCACCGGGGATGGTGATCGCCACCACGCCCTCGGTCCGGGCCAGCGCCTCGGCCAGAAAGGTTTCAAGCCAGGCCGCGATGGCAGCGTTGTCGGCGTCGGGGATGATCTTGGCAGCGTTCATTCCCGCCCCCTAGCACCGGCAGCGCGGGGCCGGAACGGGTCTGCAATGCTATGCAACCCTCACCCAAGCAGCGAGGACAGGAACCACACCCGCTGCTGGGCCTGATCGGTCCAGTCATCGATCGCGCCATCGGTGGCATTGTCGCCCGCCGCGCCGGCCGCGGCCTTGGTTTCGCGCAGCGCCGCAATCAATGCAGCGTTGTCATCGCGCAGTTCGGCGATCATTGCCTCGGCGCTGAGGGCGGCATCATCCTGCGGCTTGATCCGGGTCTTGCCGGCAATCGCCGAAACCGAAGTCAGCGTGGCCGCGCCATTCTTGCGCACGCGTTCGGCGATCACATCGGTGAGCGCGAACAGTTCGGCGGCCTGGGTATCGAACAGCAGGTGCAGATCGTGAAAGCGCGGGCCGACCACGTGCCAGTGAAAATTCTTGGTCTTGAGATAGAGCGCGAAATAGTCGGCCAGCAGGCCATTGAGGCTATCGACAAGCGCTTTGGCGGCATTGGTCTGGCTCGGCATGGCAATTCCCCTTCAAGGCAAGTGATAAGAGCTTTTACCAGTGCGGCCGTGATCGGCGAAATGGGAATATTGGATCGTTTAAATCGGATGGGCCGATTAGAGGACGCCAAATCCAAGCGCCAGTGCGGCGAGCAGCAACACGGCCCCGCCGATCCGGCGGGCAGTAGTCAGCGGCAGCGCCGTCAGCGCGCCGCCGCCCAGCCAGCCGATCAGCGCCACCCCGGCCGCCCCCAATGCCCCGCCGAGCCCAGCCGCCCACGGCGTGTCCACCGCCACGGCGATCGCGAACAGCAGGAAGCGCGCCGCATCGGTCAATTGCTGGGCCAGCAGCACCAGGGCTAGCGCACCCAGAGAATCGGTCGGCTCTGCGGGAAGGCGGATACGGCGGGCAAACAGCAGCTCGATCCCGGCGAGGCCGAGCGCGAGCGCCGCGAGCATCTGGCGCACCGGCCCGGCGAGATCGCCCCCCACCCGAGCCGCCGCCAGCGCCGCGATGGTCGCCGTCACCGCGCCCGAGAGCAGCGCGACCACCAGGGTGCTGCGCCGCGCGCCCTGCCGCTCGACCATCCCGGCCACCAGCAACTGGTCGCGCGCACCAAGCCCCGCGATCAGCACCGCCAACACTGCAAACAGAAACCCCGCCATAGCCCCCTATTGGCGCATGGCACGGCGCGCAGGTCAAGATATGGGCGCGTCAGCCACCGGGCTGGCCTGCGCCGCGTGCAGCAAGACAATAAAATTCTGGCAGATAATTACTGATTCCGCCCGCCCACTTCCATAATCATATTTTGAAAATGCATGGGGCTAGTAGAAAATTACTTTTCCGCGGCGCTCATGAAACAGTGAATTTTCCGTAAATTACAAAACTAGACGCCAGCAATTTACGACGCATTCACTAACAAGTGAAATATAACCGGAATTGGATTGCAAACAATTGCGGGTTTATTGTGAAATATATTCGGTAGTATATAAAGCATCCCATGAACAGGGCGTCGACCCCCACACCGCGTTACGCGCGCCGTAAAGAGGAAATTCTGAAGGTCGCCTCGGCGCAGATCAACATCCACGGCACGCGCGGCATGACCCTGACCGCGGTGGCGCGGGAGCTTGGCCTCGATACCTCCAGCGTAACCTATTATTTCAAGCGCAAGGACCAGCTGGCCGCGGCCTGCCTGGCGCGCAGCTTTGACTGGCAGATCGGCATTACGCACCAGGCCGCCGCAGCCCCATCACCGCGCGCTCGGGTGCGGGCCTTTCTCGCGCTGCATCTTGATCTGCACCGGCTCCAGCGCGAACCCGGCGCCAGCCAGCTCGCCCTGCTGTCCGACTTGGGCACCCTCCCCGATGATCTGCGCGAACCGCTTGAGGCGCAGTACCAGCACGTCTTCACCGGCGTGATGGACTTCTTCGAGCCGGGTGACGATGCCGATGCCCGGCGCAAGGCGCTGATCGCCACCACGATCGTCCTCTCCACCGTCTATTGGATGCCCGTGTGGATCGATCAGTATCACGAACGCGATTTCGCACGGATCGAAGAGCAGATTTTCGACCTGCTCGAACATGGGCTTGCCGCGCAACACCCCTGGCCCACCGCCTTTGACCTGCTGGAGCCGGCTGACGGCGATCAGGCTCCGCTGACCCGCTTCCTCCACGCCGCCACCAACCTGATCAACCAGCGCGGCTATATCGGCGCCAGCGTGGAACGGATCGCCGCGCAGATCGGGGTATCCACCGGCAGCTTCTACCATCACCTGCGCAACAAGGACGATCTGGTGGTCGCCTGTTTCGAGCGCTGCTTCACGCTGATCGAACAGGCCCGCAGCCTGGCCGTTACCGCCGGCGGCAGCGCCGGGGCGCGGCTGGCGCGGATGTGTTCCAGCCTGATCGCGCTGCAATTCACCGGAGAGAGCCCGCTGCTGCGGATCAGCGTATTCCAAGCCCTGCCGCCCGAGCTGCGCGGGGCCATGCTCCACCGGGCCGGGCAATTCACGCGGCAGGTGGCCGGGATGACCAGCGATGCGATGGCCGATGGATCGATCCGGGTGATTGACGCGCCGCTTGCCAGCCATGCCATCGTCGCCACGATCAACGCGGCGGCAGATCTGCGGCCATGGGCCAAGCGCCGATCACTGGAAGATGCGGTCGGGCAATTTTCGGCCGCGCTCAGCCGCGGCATATTCTAGCCCGGCGGGTTAGCCAGGTGAGGCAAGGTTGCGACCCTTGCTGGAAGGACCCTGCCTGACCTGACCGAAACGGGTTACCCCCGCCTGACGGAAGCTGTCAGTGATATTTACCATAACCAGTTTTGAAAATTCGGCAAGCCCCTCATGTGGCTAACGAAATTTCCCCACGCGAGCACACCGCGCGCAGCACGATTGCCCGCCAGACCGTAGCGGTCAGGGTCAAATTTCAAAGGAGAGGGGGAAGTTTGAGGCCGCCAATCGCTTGGCGGCCCCAGTCTGGCCTGCCTGCGACCCGTCAGGCACGAATGCCCGCGGAACAAGCCAGAATGTTCATATTGCAGTTTTGAATGTAAGCGATTGCTTGCGAATTGCCAAGCATTAACTTGCGTTAAGATCGGCGCGAGCGGCGAATCGCAACCGGAATGGGCCAAATCCCCTCGTGAATGAATCAATTGCCGCCGGGCATGAAAGTGGCAGCCCCCCTTGCCAAATTGACCAAGTGGTCACAAACCCCGCGCGTTCGCACTCAAATGGGATCAGGGGGCACAGTGAACGCTGAACAAATTCCTGATAATTGGTACATTCCGGAGCGCGACCCTCAACGCCGCACCCCCAGCCAAAAACGCAGCGAGCAAACCTGCTGCGCAATTCTTGAAGCCACAGATGCAATCCTCGCTGAACCGGGCAGCCAATCGGTCACCACCAACCACATAGCGCAGCGCGCCGGGGTCAATATTGCGACACTCTACCGTTACTTCGCCAGCGCGGATGACGTTGTGGCAACGTTGTACGAGCGACAGGCCGAGGAGCGGCGCATAGCACTACTCAATACCGTCCAGCAGACTGCGAACCGCCCTTGGCAGGAGCGCGTATGCAACGTCGTGGACGTGATCGTAGCCGAACGACGGCGCCAAAAAAGCTGCAGCACCCTGCGCCGCAGGATGCAAGCGTCACCTCAATTGATGGCAATTGAGCGTGCAGTCTCAGCCACATCCGGCGAATTAATTTCCCAAACCATGCGGCGTTATCGCGATATTCCAATCGCTGAAGCGCGAATGGCAGGGGGCATCGCGACCGACATGCTGACTGCCTTGCTCGACACTTGGGAACAGGAAACCCCGCGCCTGCCGGAGGCCAAGATCGACGAGCTCAAGAAAGCGCTGGTCGCCTACTTGTCGCTCTATATCGGCTAAGCCGAACGCGGCATCGCCCCGCGCCGCAAGGGCGCCAGGCAATCACGATCTTGGGAAGGAACTGGAGCGGGCGAAGGGATTCGAACCCTCGACCCCAACCTTGGCAAGATTCGGCGCTATAAAATTAAGGATAAATTTCAGATTGTTATAGAGTTAGTAAAAAATCCGAACATGATCCGAACATTCCCAATTTCATCAAATTATTGTTTTTGTGATAATTTTTAGAAGCGCAATGCAATCTCAAAGGGTGTGTGAAAGGTAGAAGCGGAAATCTGAAGCCCATAGAGCAAAATTGTCGGCGTGCTCGATGATCCAGCTGAGCTCCTCCTCTTCCGACTCCCGATCACCGTAGACACAACCGGACAGGCGCCACTGCACAAGGATGCCACGGATACGTTCGGCAGTAGCTCGGATTTGATCTGGGTGACCGATCCAAAGGTCCGCCGCCAAGACCATATTTCCGATGATCCGAGCATTTGAATAATCAGCCGGATTGCTCGCTAACAGCTCATCGGACTGTGCCCACAGTTCATCATCGGGCTCTCTATCGCCGAAAATGATATCAAGCATTGTCGGAAAGAGGTGCGCCAGACGCACAGACATATCGAACGGCAAGCCTGATTTTACCCAGAGGAGTTGAATGCCCTCTTCAGCGAGACGTTTCACGCCTTGTGGCGTTCCAGTCAGGGGAACAGGCCGCGCCGGCACCTTGTTCCATTCCTCGATCAGTTGGGCCTGTCGATCCACACCAAACAGCTCGACCATCAGCAGTCGCGTCGCCGAGATTCCCCGGATGGATTGGTCGCAAGCCGCCGCATCCCGCAACGCGAGGTAGATCTCTCGAAAATACCGCACATTATTCCGATCGGGGTCATTTCGTGATTGTGACAATAGTATTTCCATCGGTGGTGTTTTGAACCGAGTAATTAATACTCTTTTTCACCCAGCCCCAATCCTTTAGCTCCACCTTCAAATCAGCCGAGCAATCAATCCTGCGTGACGTTTCGTCCTTAAAATTAATAACTATATTCGACAAACTGTAGCCAATTAAATCATAAGATTTTCTGTACCATTCGGCCAACTTGCCAAATAGTGAATTTTCATATGCCTCTCGGGATTTATTTCTTTGATTTAATTTTTCATAAAAACCATCAATCTGATCACTATGTTGACTTGGCTTGAAATTCCCAGAGTAACAATCATCATAGCGAAGAAGGTCTGCATCCCATACGCCATTCCAGTTCGTTTTCAGCCAATCTGGATTGGACTGACGCGCTCTTTGATCTGCATTTCCACATTTTCCGAATTGAAAATTCCTGTCCTGAAGCCATTTTTCTAAATTTTCAGCATCAGAATCGAGCTTATCTTCAATCAACTTATTGTGATGGATTTGCTCAAACATCCTCATGTTCAGGTAATTATAGGTCTGACTTTTTTCGTAGGATACTGGGGCATATAGTAGATCATTCAAAATGAACGTCTCGTCTTTTCCTGACGCGTTAACAATTCCAGCCAGCGTAGATGTAGAGTCACAGCTTGGCCCACTGGAACAAGCGGTCAGACCACCCAGCATTGAAATAGCTAGAATTCTCTTAACGGTCATTTGCCACCCCCTTATGCACCCCAGCATAGGAGCGGGTCGATCAATCAAACCAAGTGCCCATTCAACACCGCATTTCGGCGTTAATTTACAACGACGTATAACGACGTTTAATGTTGATTTTCAAATAGGTAGGTGGACGGCGAGGGAAACGTCGGACACGAGGGCAATGACACTTACTGTCGTGTTGAGATCGATCGAGAACGTAACTCAGACGAAGTGCCTGACGTGTGATTGCGAGATCATTTTATCGGTTTTTTATCAGCCGGATATGTCTGCGGGAATGCTGTTTGAATGCAGTCGGTATTCCAGCACGACGTTCTACGCGACGCTCAAAAGGCTAGCCGACAATGGTGTAGTGGTCGCCCATACGGATCCAAAGGATCGGCGATCCAATGTGTACAGACTTAATGAGCCATTCCAGAAGGCGATAGAGGCCGTGATGGTAACCGAGCGAGATGCGCCCAGCAAGCTCAATCACAGCTAGCTGTTAGGCGGCGCCCTATCGACTGCATCCCTCACAAGGCTCAGCGCAAGGGCAACTATCCAGCCTAACAGGGTCCATCCGAGAAACACGTTCAAGGTTAGGATCGTCCGAGCTTTCCGCTTGCGGCGCCCAAATGCGATGGCGCTTGGCACAAAATACAAGGCTCCTGCGATGGCGAGTACCGCCTTCAGATAACTGCGATCATCGGACACACCTGGAGGCAAAGATGCTGATTGCTCGGGCACGCCACTTTCAACGCCTCGCAGAGGTCCTGACGGATTTTCCTCCCTGCAATAGCTGGGTTCACTGCGAAGCTCGGTGATCGCTGCATTATCGCCCGCCAAAGCTCCGGCGACAACTGATCCACAATGTGTGTCAGGGTGCTTCAGATAGATGTCGGCAGCGTTTGCGGCGCAGACACTGCACATCCCGATGTGCAGCAGTGCGGTATCGATATCGTCGAACCGCAGAGCCTCCTTGGAATTTTTGGAACGATCCACAATGACTTGATAGCGCACTTCATCGCCATCCATGCCGGGGGCAAGCGGATAGGCTGATCCGATCATGCAGTTTGTCAGCCTAAGCGCTTCAACCCGTCGGCCAGCCTTGGTGAGATACCGTGGGTAGCAGTAGCCCCCATGCGAGCAGAATGCTGAATCGCCCGTCTTCCGGTTCACTACGTACTGGGTCACCGCGTCGTCGATCTCGCCCTTTTTCAAAAAGGAGGGATCGGAATCACTCGGGTCGCCATCGTTCCACATAGGTACATCGGTGAGAGCAATGGCATTACAAATGTCGGCGGCGGCAGCGGGCGAAGCACTGGCGGCCAGAAGCGCCACTAGAAGGATCGTTTTCATATGGAGTCCGTACCCGCTCTTTAAATCCTTAGAGTTCCGACACCACCTAATCCCGTTATCCCAAATCCATACCCCTACTGAACGTTGATGGACAGCGAGATATGTAAATAATAATTTACATAATTATGATTATTTAAACGAATGGGGGAGTAGAACAGGGGTATATTGTTTTGTGTGTATATAATAAAATAAACAGTTGATCTACTCCACCCTCTTATTTTGATTGTTATTATTGATTAAGAAAATACAGATCAATTTTTAAATGAATTAATCCCTATCCAGCCATGGGTAGATTTTGAGGTAGTTTTTCGTGAGCAAATCCGAAACCTTGTTCATCCGCTCCACACACCCTCGGTCGATCTGGTATCCCTGAAGCCTCTTCTTATCGACTGTTACTCGAGATGATTCCTCAAGGCGGATACCAAAGCACCGGATGTACTCGTTGAACATCCTCACGGGATTTTCCTTGATGTCGCTCCGAACCGCCGTTCCGAACGCATCCTGCAGGATAACCCGGTTACCTATCGCAAATTCGATAAACTGGGAAAAATCGAGCTTCGTCACCTTCCTCTTGACCATCAGCTCACCGTTATCGATCAGCGGCGTGGTAAACATCAATCGTATAGCAAGTTCGTGCGGCTTTCCCTTGCCTAATGGAGTACGTGGATCGAACACTGACCGAATTATGGGGATGTAGGTTTTGGTATTTTTTCCGGGTTCAAATACCAGCCTGTAAGCCGAAGCCTTATCTATGATCGCTCCGTGAGCGTAGATTTCCACCATCTCCTTGGTGACGGGTTTCTGCCACAACCTCTCGATAGTCGCGCGTTCAAGCGCGATCCGGTTGTCACCTCTGATCTGTATCCCTCGACGTTTTTTCGCGGATAGTTCTATGTATTCCTGATCGGTCAGCTCTCGCGCGTGAATGACCTGATCGACATACTCCTTCCGCACCGCCTGCTCCGCCGTGGTGAACGGGTCCTGAGGTTGCTGTCCATTTGTTTTGTTTTTCGGAGTGCTAGCGGCGACATTGTTGATATCCCAACCCGTCTCCGTCCGAAGCTTTTTAAACAGTTTTCGGATATTGTTTTGGGAAGCCCACTGAGCAACCCGGACGTGGGTAACGAGGTTAAGCAGAGGGTCGTCGCGGTCATATTCTAGTTGTCCTGATGGATTGTAGAATGGTTTGACCACGTGGGGTACGTACTTCGCCCGGACAAGGTGATCCCTCACCACATCGGTATTCGTCTCAAAGTTGGTGAAACCACCACCGAACCACACCGAGACATTTCCAGGATTACGAACCCTCGCAAGCTGTTGATCAATATCGGTATGTTTATTCACATAGGGGGTGAACAAGCCGATCACCTCATCGACCTCACAAGCTCCACCGGGAAACGTGATATCGATCCCCGTTCCCAGTGATGGTGAGCAAACCACAACCTGCACGGTGAGGATGTCCCGTTGGATGTTTTGTATGAAACGGGCCTCATCTTCGTTCTGGCTGTTGTCGGAATCGATCGCCACCATCTTCAGCGTTTCGCCGAACCGTGTCCGCAGCATCATCGCCACTGTCTTGACTGTGCCCCGCGAGTTGCTGGCGACGAAGCAGCGTTTCCCAGCCGCCACCGCATCGGTCAGCCGGGACATGATGTCAGATCGGGATGAATATAGGTTGATCACCCGCCTATGCTCAACCTCCAGCGGTTTGTTGTAGACTATCCTTAATCTATCGCCCCACAAGTCAGGGCGCAGGTCCTTGAGCGCATGTAGCGAGATCATGCCGAGATCGGCATCGAGCAAATATATCGATCTGGCGTCACTCAGGACGCGCGCAAGCGCGGCAAAGACCTCGGTCGTCGACAGGTTTTTCTTGATCGTGTCGGAAAGCAGATGACTGAACACCTGCTCGCTCTCGTCGATGATGACGGTATCGTATTTCGGCCCACCGATGATCTTTGGCAGGCTGTCGAGACAGATCGCGTAACCGAACCTACGGCGATAGTGGTTGATCGTTTCGCTGTCGCCGCCGTCTGAGTCCTGACCTACATCGATATCCCAATTTGAAGGTGGCATGTCCACCAGATCGGATAGCTTGATTAACGGATCGGATGAGGAGTGTTTTTCCTCGATTGGCGGCCCGAGGTAGCAATCTATCCCTAAACGTAATGCAGCCTCGCGGATCAAAAGCCGCCTGTGGCCTATCAATAAAACGTTGTTCGATTTGTCCTTTCGTCCCATGCGCGATGGAAAGCGTTGTTCTCTGATCTGTTCGATCATGGCTGCAATCGCAGTCGTCTTGCCGGATCCCTTTGGCGATTTGACCAAGGTGATTCCCGGTTCGTAAGTCAACGGGGGGAGGTGCTTTCGTTGAACCTCTATGATGTTCGGATCGGGTGGAAACATCGCAACCAGTGGATTGGTAGCTTCCAGCACCTCCTGCGCCGCCGTCCGGCGACGTTCCTTCACTAGAAAGTCGAACGCATCGAAGTCGTAACCACTTGGAGCCTCAGTCCAGAACGTCATTCGGCACGTGGCGCACCATACCCCCTTTGACCCCTTTTGCGATTGGACCACCATCGCGCTCGGGTTCTCATCGGCGTGGATAGGGCAGTGTACCGGCGTCTGTGCGGATAAGTTCTTCAACGGCGCAAACATGCCATTGCGTTGCCTGACCTCAATACCGCGCGGAAGCCGGGTCTTGGCTTGTATCGCCGCATTCGAGTCACTACCGTTTTGCAGCTTGACCAGTTGTCGCTGATCAGCTCCGAGCGCGATCAACCTGTCCGCTTCGTACTTCGGCAATGTCCCGCCGAGATGGATTATCTCGGCATTGGTGTTCCCATAAAACATCCGGGCCGCATCTCTAACCGACCGGTCGCCATCCAGCGCGACACCAACACCAGCAAGGCAGTTGGCCCAGTCCATGGCTACCGTAATCGTATCATCGAGCAGGAACACGACGCGAAAGCGTTCGCTGTCCTCGGTATGGGAAACGGTCGTATAGATGAACGTGGCGTGGTCGCGGACCAGCGGAACTTGCTGCACGTCCTCAAGTGAAGCAGTTCCGTCAATGTCGGCCGCCACAAAGTCCGCGCAGTGGAAATTGACGGTCTTGCGGTGCCCGCCATCGTACCATGCACCTATCGCCCACCCTTCGCGGACAGCTTCGATCAACTCGTCCTTGGTAATCTCACCATCCTGCCAACCTAACGCCTGATTAATCGGGGCGCCTCTGCCGGGTTTATTGAGGATGTGAGGCGCTACGCCGATTTTATATTTTTGCTGCACAAACTACGCCCCGAAAATAATAATGTTATAAATACCGTATATTTATCAACACTTTATGGGAATGCGCGGTATGGAAACCACCCTCATCAACTTCAACCTCCCCACCGACCTCAAGGACAGCTTCGATGAAGTCTGTCGGATGAGTGGACGTACACGAACCTCGGTCCTCGTCGAGCTGATTACCACCTACATCATAGATCAAAGCGCCATTCTCGAAGACCGTCGCAGTCGTTTGTATCTCGCTGGGAGGGCCATTGGAACAATCAGGCATTTTCGTGAGCAGGAGTCTTCACCGGCTGCTGACACTGACGAAACCGTGATCGGCGTTCATAGCCCGTCAGATTTCGATTTTGACGCATATGATGAAGATGAGGGGGATGTCCGGCTCGCCGTAGATGCGATCCTGCATAGGGACTGGTAATCCATAACGCTCATGGATCAGCCATTCTAACGCCTTAAAACGACGACATATTAAGCTGTATATCCTTGAATTCCGCCATGCAAACGAATGCCTCTCGAAGGTTGAAAGGCATTGCGGGTGGAAAATTTTTCAGATGGGTTCGAGGAAGAGGCCGCAACCGCAATGGAGGCAGTAGCAGCGCAGTTGCGTGAAGTTACCCCGATCCGGCTTGTCACCTGCCGGCTTCCTGAAATTGGGGATCGTGACCAGAAAGCTGTGCTTGCCGAACTAGATGCCGATATTGGGGTAGCGCAGACTGCGGTGTATTCGATTACCTTGCCTGACGCTGATCCTGCCAAAACCCATGCCGCACTGACCCATGCCCGTACCACAAAACTGGATAACCGGGCTTATTCGCGCGTGTTGTCACTACCAGCAGACCCGACCAATGTGATCTATGTCGGAAGCTGCGGACACGATGGCGGACGGCTCAGCACACGTCTGCTCCAACATCTGGGTTTTGGGTATCCGAGGACCTATTCCCTACATCTCAGACATTGGGGTCACGGCCTTGGGTCGATTATCATTAGCGCACGGATATATCCCGACAGCCTGTCCAGCAAACTGCTTTGCGCGTTGGAGGATCATATGGCCGCGAAGTTGGGGCCGCTATTCGGCAAGCGTGGTTCTGTTTGACTGCCCTATAAACCGTTGCCCCACTGCCAAAATCCTCTGACCGTCAAACATATACCAACGTATGCGTTTGACCGGATTGGATTTTATGGCTCGGTTCGTTGCCTATTTTCGCGTGTCCACCGAGAAGCAAGGGCGGTCAGGACTGGGTCTTGCCGCTCAAAGATCGGTGGTGGAGAAATTTCTCGGTACCGATGACGAGGTGATCGCCGAATTCATCGAGGTACAGTCCGGAAAGGATGATGCCCGCGAGGAATTGTGGAAGGCCATCGCAGCCGCCAAGAAGCATAGTGCGAAGCTGCTGATCGCCAAGCTGGATCGATTTTCCCGGCGAGTCAGTTTCATTGCCAGTATCATGGAGCAGGGTATCGGGCTGGTCGTGGCCGAGATGCCGAACGCCACCGATTTCCAGCTACATATCTTCGCCGCGCTTGCCCAGGAGGAGCGGCGGCTGATTTCCGAACGGACCCGCAACGCACAGGCCGAGGCGAAGAAGCGGGGCGTTGTGCTGGGCAGTCACGGCAAGGTGCTGGCCGAACGCAATAGGGCCGAAGCTGACCAGCGCGCGGAGGAGTTACGCCCTGTCATCGGTCCGATGGTGGAAGCCGGTATGTCGCTGACTGAGATCGCCCGCCGGTTGAATCTTATGGGCATCAAACCGGTTCATGGGCAACGGTTTTACGCGGAACAGGTGAAAGCTGTTGTCCGGCGGTTTGCGCCTCGTGGCAGCGATCAGGACCATGGCCAACGGGCAATTTGAGGTTGTGGAAATCGATCGTTGGGATTTGGCAATGATGATAGCGCCAGATATCAAGCAGTCATGGCTAGATGCACGGCACCGGTTAGGGGGCATAGCTCGGCAAGCGCTGCGGCTAATTGCCCTGCATGTCGAGGACGCTATGGCCGCTACGGCGGTTACAGCTCTTACAGCAACTACGGCTCTTACTCGCCTCCGCCGCCGCCGTCCTATTCCTCGGGGTCATCCAGCAGGCCTAGCGGCTCGGGCCGCAGCGTGAAACCTCGATGGTCACGCGCCAGCTCGTCGGTATTCTACACGCCGGAGCAAGTCCGTGCGCTGGATCCTATACGCACCAGTGTTGAGAACCGGACTCCCGCTCCGGATCGTCGGGACGTGTTCCTCTGTCACGCTTGGGATGACCGCAAAAGCGCTGCCAAAGACCTACATGATCTGCTGGAAGCGCAAGGGGTTTCCGTGTGGTTCAGTGAGAAGGATGTGGCGCTTGGCACATCACTGCTGCGCGAGATCGATAAGGGCTTGGCAAAATCCCGAGTGGGTATTGTGCTTGTGACCCCGGCATTCCTTCGTCGAGTTCAGGGCGAAGGCATAGCAGACAAGGAACTGTCAGCACTCCTAGCACGTGACCTGCTTGTGCCTGTCGTCCATGAGACGACCTATGATGCTCTTCGAGATGTCAGCCCGCTGCTAGGTTCGCGAAGTGGGTTGGACACCGCAGAAGAGCCGATGAAAGACGTGGCGGCCAAGCTCGCCGAGTTGGTCGCCCCGTAGGAGTTTCGCCGCCTGATTGACCACCGGGAAGCGATGTGTCTAATTTCACTCCTTACCGAACTTGCCGCGAATGTCGGCGGACACCTTGGCAAGCTGGGCGTCGAAGTCACCCCTGAGCACCATTACCCTAATCGTGCACAGCGCCGCCTCGACATGATCAAGGTCGGAACACTCGATAGCGAACTTGCCTTTCTGCAATTCGATCTGATGTCGGCCATAGTGGATCGGCAGGAAATATTTGCCATCGCCGTCCATCCAGACCCACGCAGCGCGAGGCTGCTTCCCGTCGATCATCTGGCGGACGAAGCCGATCTGCTGATCGATCCGGCAAACCAGCTTCTGACGGCGCTGGACGGTAGCATCGACTTTTTCCGGGCGAGCAGCGGCAACAAACTTCAGTTCCATGGTGGCATCTCCTTGCGTTGATGCCGCCGGGTCCGGTCAGATTGAATAGAGGTCCACGGGAGATTGTGTCTTTCCGGCTTTGCCGCAGCATTTCCTACAACGACACTTATAATCACAAAATTATTGTGGGGTGCTCAATGGTAAGTTCGATGGCAACCGATCTTGCGATGAATATCGTCTCAAATGCGCCGCAACGCCCCCTCGCGCGGCGCGGTCGGACAACGCCTTAAATTGCCAATTGGGACGTTCCGGACTTGACTGCGTCCTAAATGGACGTTATGATGTCCAAATAAGACGTAATGGAGTATTCTGGCAATGCAGGTGCGGTATGGATTTTGGAACAACAAGGGCGGCACAGGAAAAACCAGCCTCACTTTTCAATCGCTGACAGGTTACGCGGAGACCCACCCCGATAAGCGAATTTTGGCAATCGATGTGTGTCCTCAAGCAAACCTCTCTGAGCTTCTGCTTGGTGGTTTAAATAATAACGGCAGTGATAGGCTGCTGGCTGAGCAAGGCAAAGTCCCCCGTTGCAGCATTGGTGGGTATTTTCAGCTCAGACTCCCTTCCCCTTACACGCCGCCAACAATTGACCCGCATGACTTCATAACGACGCCACACGCTCTAAATCCTGCTGTCCCTGACAATATTGACCTCGTATGCGGTGACCCGCTTTTGGAATTGCAGGCGAATGCCGTCAACACTCTCGCCAACAACCAAATCCCCGGCTCAAACCCTTGGATTTCCGTGGTTGATTGGCTGTCGGATTTCCTCGTCAAGATTGAGGATGAGTACGATGTGGTGTTCATGGACTGCAACCCGAGCTTTTCTCTCTATACTCAAATCGCGATATCAGCCTGTAACCGCATTGTGCTGCCGGTTATGGCTGATGACTCTTCCCGCCGCGCAATACAGAACGCTTTTTCGCTGCTTTATGGTCTAAAGTTGCCGTCAGAAATCTATGCGGCCTATGCATTTGCAACAAAACTGAAAGCAGCTGGCCGCGATCTCCCGAAAGTTCATTTGATCGTAAAAAATCGCCTCACCCAATACATGGGAGCTGCATCTGCCTATTCAGCGGTTCTCGCTCAAATTGAGAAAGACGTTCAGAGTCTGCTTGCCATGAACCCTGACATCTTTACATTCTCGAATGTCAGTCAAGGCTTCGTTGAAGTCCGGGATTTCCAAACCACTGGCGTTGTCGCATTCGCCAAAGGGCAGCCGTTCTCTCAAGTATCGGTCGGGAAGCAGACTATTGGTGGCCATCGGGTACAGGTGAAGAAAGATTACCTCGATAATGCTAAATCTGCGATGCAAGCTCTTGTGGCAAAGCTATAACATGCATCATGAAGGCCGGGCAAAGTTGGGCGTTGACGCCTCTTTGCCCGGCCTTCCCAGAAATCATTGCATCGCTAGGGGGTGTCGAAATCGATCCACTCATCAAGTGACGCGGGCTTGGGGCGATCCTCAATCATTTCGACCGTGATCTTTTCGCGGGCGGCTACGCGGTAGTGGAGTTCGTCCTCCGTGCCCCACTTGATGTACTTCCCGCATGTTCCGCACTCGACGAGAAAGGCGTGGGTCGATTCGGCAGGTTCTTCGCACCACTTTGACGATGCATTGTGGCATTTGCACTTGAATTTGATCGGTTCCATCATTCCCCTCCGTCAGTAAGATTGGCACTTCCTGCCAGCCAGGCCAACTGCCCGCCTTCATCCTTTTCCCGCTTCTCACGCTTCCGCTTGGGCCGGGTGAGTTCGTCCACCATGCCGACGTTCGTAGTGTGGCCGTAATAGCGTTCCAGCATGGCAACCGAGGTGCCCATGTTTTGCGCGAGGACGTAGTGGTTCACGCCAGCCTCTAGCCGCGATGTCGCGTAGGTATGGCGGAGGGAATAGAGCGTGCGCTGCTGGCCGAATGTGTCCTTGGTCAGCTCATACTGCTTGAGGAACGTGGCGAACGACTTCTTGAACGAGTTGATCGCCTGCCCCTTCTTGTCGCAGAAAATGTAGCTGTCGGTCGGCACATCGTCCTGCTCGAAGATGTCCGATGCCTCGTCCTTCAGGTCCTTCCGGCGAATCTTGAGAATCTCGCCCATGGCCTCGCGGACCTTGGGGCCGCTGGCGACCACTTCGCGGATACCGGTCTTGCCCTTGACCATAAGCGCAAGGTTTGCGGCATTGGCGTCTTTGCTGTTGCCAATGGGGCGCAGGTCTCGCCAGCGCAGTTCGCGGGCCTCGCCAACACGGATGCCAGTTTCCGCAAGCACCAAAATGTAGAGCATGAGGAGGTGGCGATCCCGCTGAACGTACTTGGGGCTGGAGCGAAGGTATGGTCCCATCGATCCGGTCAGCTTGGCCCATTCGTCAGCGTTGAAATGCGGTCTGCGCGCCTGATCGCCGTTGACCTTGGGAGGCTTGGGCAGGGCCGCTAGGTGGCCTTCCTCCACGCACCAGTTGAGGAAGTGTTTCAGGTCCGAGAAGATGCGTTTGACCGAGTTTGGGGATAGCGATCCCTTCTTGGTGTTCTCGATCAGGTAATCGACAAGCTTCGATAGGAGCGATGTCGACATCTCCTCGAAGGTCTTGCGCTCGAGGAACGGCTTGGCCCGCTTCATCAGCAGAATCTTGTAGTGGATCGAGAGGCGTTCCTTCTGCGGCTCAAGCCGTTTGAGGTAAGTCTCGATCACAGGCCCCATCCGCTTTCCGACAGGAGCCTCCCCGGACAGGGACTTGACGAGAAGCTGGTTGTAGAGGTCGTCAGCGAACTTGAACGCCTTGTGCTCATCGCCCGTGCCAGTGCTGCGGTGAATGTATCCCTTGCTGCCCGGAATTTTGAGGCGACACATCCATGTCGGCTTTTTGTAGTCAGAACGTTGATAGAGGTAAATCACGCCCTCTCGGAAGGTCTTAGACGCGATAATCATCGACGCCTTGCGCTCAGCAGTTTCAGCAGAACCTTCCGGCAATGTTGCCCCCACCTCTTCCGTCGTTAAAACGCTGAATGCTACGTTTTCCAGTTCAAGGGAACGGGGCCAGGACGAGTTTCCCATATTTCCGGGACCATACAACATTGCCTTCAAGAGGAATGCCGCTTTGAACATCGTAATCCTGACCGGAGCAGGAATGTCTGCGGAAAGTGGCATCGCAACGTTTCGAGGTGGTTCGGGCATTTGGGAGGGCCACCGAATCGAAGATGTCTGTACGCCGGATGCGCTTGCCCGAAATCCCGACATTGTATGCGGTTTCTACGATGATCTGCGGACCATCGTGGCAGCTGCCTCACCAAATCCGGGCCACATCGCTGTGGCCGATCTGGAACGCCATTGGCACAATGCGGGGAATGGAAGCTTCCTGCTGGTCACTCAAAACGTTGATGACCTACATGAGCGAGCTGGTTCGAAGAGCCTGATCCATATGCACGGGGAGCTTAACGCCGCATCCTGTATGGAATGTGGCTGGAGCGGACCAAGGCATAGTGCGCTGGAAGATGATCGCGAATGTGCGATTTGCGAACGAGACGCGCTGCGACCCGATATCGTCCTGTTCAGTGAAGCCGCGCGCCAACTCGCTCGAATCGATCAGGCACTGGAAGCGTGCGACCTGTTCGTAGCGATCGGCACTTCTGGGACCGTCTATCCGGCATCCGATTTCGTGAAGCGAGCGAAAGCCGCTGGTGCGAGAACCATGCTGTTCAACACCGAGCCGACTGAATCAATCGACCAGTTCGATGACTTCAAGATGGGGCCGTGCGGCGTGACCCTGCCGGAATGGGTGTCGGAAATGACCTGAAATTGCGGTGTCTGGTGGATTTAGGGCGTTCTAGTCCACTCCAAGAGACTGAACCTCAAAGGAATCCGAACATATTCCCGAAAATCCGAACACGATCCGAACACGCCGAAATCGGCACTCCCCGCTGGGAAGTGATTTTCTAAATTTTTGATTTTTCTAGGAAAACTGGAGCGGGCGAAGGGATTCGAACCCTCGACCCCAACCTTGGCAAGGTTGTGCTCTACCCCTGAGCTACGCCCGCTCTGACGTTCGCGATCTGGGGTTCGAAACCCTGTGGATCGGGGTGGAGGCGCGCCGTTAGCATTGGCCTATGCCCTTGCCAAGGAGAAAATTCGCATTCTCGGCAAAGCGCGCTTTATCCCTTCACAAATCCCCCCGAAAGCCCACATTGGCGCCGCAGCGTTTCTTACCTCAATGGAGTTTTCCCCTTGGCAAGCATGGGCCTCAACCTCGACGAGCAAAAAGCGGTCGACCGTTTCCGCCAAAGCGTCGTCGAACCTTCGATGACCAGCCTCGTCATTCTCGACTTCTGGGCCGAATGGTGCGGGCCATGCAAGGCGCTGACCCCGGTGCTGGAAAAGGTCGCCGCCGAATATGCCGACAAGGGCGTGATCCTTGCCAAGGTCAACGTCGATGAGGAGCAGTTCATCGCCGCGCAGTTTCAGGTCCGCTCGATCCCCACGGTCTATGCGCTGTTCCAGGGCCAGCCGATCGCCGACCTCACCAATGCCCGCAGCGAATCCCAGCTGAAGGCACTGCTTGACCAGCTGCTCGCCAAGCTGCCGATCAAGCCCGGCGCGGCGCAGGAAGAAGATGTGAGCCCGCTGATCGCGATCGCCGAAGACCATCTGGCGAGCGGCGATGCGGCCGCCGCTGCCGGCATGTTCGCGCAGATCGCCGAAGTCGCCCCGGCTAATCCCTCCGCACAGGGTGGGCTGATCCGCGCGCTGGTGGCCGCTGGCGAAGTGGACCATGCCGAAACCGTGCTCGCCGCCCTACCCGCCGAGCTGGCCGGTGATGGCGAGATCGTGCGCGCCCGCGCGGCCTTTGATCTGGCCAAGGACAAGCCCGAGGACAGCGAGCTGGCCGGCCTGCGCGCCGCAGCCACCGCCAACCCGGCCGACATGGACGCCCAGCTGGCCTATGCCAATGCCGCCTTTGCCGCGGGCGGGCGCGATGACGCGGCCGACACGCTGCTGGCGATGATCGCTGCCGACCGCGCATGGAACGACGGCGCGGCGCGCGCCAAGCTGCTGCAGATCTTCGACGTCGTCGGGCTGGAGGATCCCTGGGTTGCCGCCCAGCGCCGCCGCCTGTCGCTGATCCTGTTCGGCTAAAAGGGCGCGGCGATGCGCATCTCGATCTTTCCGCTGACCGGGGTGATCCTGTTTCCGGGGCTGCAATTGCCGCTGCACATCTTCGAGCCGCGCTACCGCGCGCTGGTCAAGGATGCGCTGGCGCGCGACCGCCGGATCGGGATGATCCAGCCGCAGCGCGGCGGCGAGGGCGCGCCGCTGTTCAGCGTGGGCTGCCTTGGCAAGATCGAGGAGGTCGAGGCGCTTGAAGACGGGCGCTTCAATCTGGTGCTCGAAGGCGAGGCGCGGTTCCGCGTGATCGAGGAACTCGATGTCGCCACGCCGTTCCGTCAGGTCGAGGCCGAACTGCTGGCAGAGGAGCTGGAACCCGTGCTTTCGCCGATCGAGCGCGCCGGGTTCGAGCGCGAGGCGCGGCGCTTTGCCAGCGCTCAGGGCTATGCGGTCGATTGGGAAGCGGTGACCCGGCTCGACGATGAATCGCTGATCGACGGGACCAGCCAGATCGTGCCTTTCGATGCCGCAGCCAAGCAGGCGCTGCTCGAAGCCGGATCGCTGGCCGAGCGGTGCGAATTGCTGGTTCAGCTGATGCAGTTCTTCGGCCGGCGCGACAGCGACGATCCACGGGTGACGCTGCAATAGGGCTCAGACGGCGGCCAGCACGGCCTTGACCCCGTCGATCACATATTGCGCGGCGAGCGCCGCCAGCAACACGCCGAGCAGGCGGGAAATCACCGCTTCGACCCGCGTGCCCAACAGCCGCATCAGCGGCCCGGCGGCAGCGAGCGAGATCATCGTCAGCGCCATGACCGCGCCCAGTGCGCCCAGCACCACCAGCGTTTCCTGCGTGCCGTGGGCCCGCGCGGTGAGCAGCATGATCGTGGCGATCGAGCCCGGGCCGGCGATCATCGGCATGGCCATCGGGAACACCGAGACATCCTCGACATGTTCCTCGCGGACCTTTTCGGCGCGTTCCTCGCGGCGCTGGGTGCGCTTTTCGAACACCATGTCGAGCGCGATCACGAACAGCATGATCCCGCCCGCAATGCGGAACGAGTTCAGCTCGATGTGCAGCGCGCCGAGCAGGTTTTCCCCGAACAGCGCGAACACCACCAGGATCAGCGTGGCAATGACGCAGGCGCGCACCGCCATCGACACCGCCTGGCGGTGGCTGGCGCCGCTGACCAGCCCGGCATAGATCGGCGCGCAGCCGGGCGGATCGATCACCACGAACAGGGCGACGAAGGCAGACAGGAACAGGTCGGTCATGGGTGTTCGGGCGCCGCAACCTGGACCATCTGCACAGGGGACAGCTGGCCGCCTAGCATCAGGTTGACCGTGAACTGGCGCGCGCCATCGGGCTGCACCGCAACGTCATAGGTCAGCGTGCCATCATCCGACTGCCCGGCACGGTGGGCCGGATCGAGCGGGGGCAATTGCTTGATCTTCTCGCGCTTAAGAGGGCGCGGCAGCTTGCCCTTGGGGCAATCGGCAACCTTGGCGACGATCATCTCGGGCGCATCGAGCGGCATAGCGAGGCTATCGCCCTGGTCCATCACCCACTTGTACTGGCCATCATTCTGGCGCTGCCAGACAGTGGTGAAATAGCCGGTGGCATCGCCGCGCTGCCAGGCCCCGCGGGTCACCGCGATCGAGCCATCACAGCTCGACCACACCTGATGCGGCTGCCACGTGGTCAGCTGGGCCGGTTCGGCAAGGTTCTTGAGATGGTCCTGAGTATAGACCATCTGCGGCACGAACATCACCGCGTCCTTGGTTGCGGTGGCGCGAAACGCCGCCCACTGGCCCTTGTCCTTGGCCAGCTGGGCAAAGGCGATTTCGGCCGCGATCGCGGCGCTCGGATTGGCATAGGCACCCTGCGGCGCACGCTCGCGCGCGGCTGTTGGCCCGGCAAGAACAGCAAGGGCGACACCAAGGCCGGCGGCGATGCAAAGGCGCTTCATGCGCCGGGGTTTACAGCGCCGTGTCGGCGAGCGCCACCCCTGCGTTGCGATGCGCGGCGACCAGCGCGTTGCGCAGCAGCACGGCGATGGTCATCGGCCCGACCCCGCCCGGCACCGGCGTGACGGCCGCGGCGACTTCGAGCGCTTCGGCATAGGCAACGTCGCCAACCAAGCGGCCCTTGGCCTTGCCCTCTTCGGGCGGCAGGCGGTTGATGCCCACGTCGATCACGGTCGCGCCGGGCTTGAGCCAGCTGCCCTTGACCATTTCAGGGCGGCCAACCGCGGCCACGACGATATCGGCGCGGCGCACCACGTCTTCGAGGTTCCTGGTGCGGCTGTGAGCCACGGTCACGGTGCAGCTTTCCGCCAGCAGCAGCTGGGCCATCGGCTTGCCCACGAGAATCGAGCGCCCGATCACCACGGCATCGAGGCCGGAAAGATTGCCAAGCCGGTCCTTGAGCAGCATCAGGCTGCCGAGCGGCGTGCAGGGCACCAGACCCGGCAGGCCCAGCGCAAGGCGGCCGGTGCTGGTGGGGGTCAGGCCATCGACATCCTTGTCGGGACTGATCCGCTCGACCACGGCCTGTTCATCAAGATGCTTCGGCAGCGGCAGCTGCACCAGGATGCCATCGACGGCGGGATCAGCGTTCAGCTGGTCGACCAGCGCGATCAGCGCGTCCTGATTGGTGTCGGCAGGCAGCTTGTGCTCGAAGCTCGCCATCCCGCATTCGACGGTGGCCTTGCCCTTGGAGGCGACATAGACCTGACTGGCCGGGTCTTCGCCCACCAGCACCACAGCGAGGCCCGCCTTGCGGCCCGCCGCCTGTTCAAAGCTGGCGGCATAGTCCGCCACGCGGGCACGCAGGCCCGCCGCAAAAGCCTTACCGTCGATGATCGAAGCCGTCATTGCACACTCGCCATTGCCAGTCCGTAGAGGACTTTCTGAAGGATGGTCAGGCCGATGATCAGCACCATCGGCGAAAAATCGATCGCGCCCGTATCAGGCATGATCCGGCGCACGGGGCCCAGGATCGGTTCGAGCAGCGCGTTGACCGCCTGCCAGGCCGCGGCCACGAAATTGTTGTGGTGGTTGATCACGTTGAACTGGAGCAGCATCGCCATCACGAACTGGATGATCACCAGCGTGATAACGATCGAAATCAGATAGCCGACAATGTCGATCAGCGTGAAAAGCAGCACAGGCCTTATCCTCGTTCCGGTTAGCGTGCCGCAGGTGTAGCCTATCGGCTAACGGCCCGGCAACCGGAGGTTCCCCGGCCGATTTTGTAAGCACTACTTACTAAATTGTCTAGCCGGAAAAGGCGTCAGGCGCGGATCAGCGTGCCCGCCCCGCGCGAGGTGAAGATTTCCAGCAGCATCGCGTGCGGCACCCGCCCGTCGAGCACCACCGCCGCCTCGCAGCCGGCCTCGACCGCTTGGACGCAGGTTTCGAGCTTGGGGATCATCCCCCCGCTGATCGTGCCATCGCGCTGCAGCTTTTCGATATCGGCGGGCTTGAGATCGGTCAGGAGGTTCTTCTCCTTGTCGAGCACGCCGGCAACATCGGTCAGCAGGAACAGCCGCGCCGCGCCCAGCGTGGCGGCAATCGCGCCGGCCATGGTATCGGCGTTGATGTTGTAGGTTTCGCCATCTTCGCCCACCGCGATCGGGGCGATCACCGGGATCATCCCGGCGTCGGAAATGGTCTTGATCACCTTGGTGTCGACATGGTGCGGTTCGCCCACGAAGCCGAGGTCGACCACCTGCTCGATCTGGCTGTCGGGATCGCGCGTGGTGCGTTCAACCTTGCGCGCGGTAACCAGCCCGCCGTCCTTGCCCGAAATGCCGATGGCCTTGCCGCCGGCTCCGGAAATCCAGCGTACGATTTCCTTGTTGATCGCACCCGAGAGCACCATTTCGGCGACTTCGGCGGTGGCCTTGTCGGTCACGCGCAGGC
>CALKVF010000112.1 GCA_937996535.1 uncultured Novosphingobium sp.
CAGGGTCGGGATGTAGACATCGTCGACATAGACGCCGACGCCCGGTTCCAGCGCGTAGTTGAAGTCGGTCTGGCCGATGCCGCGGATGAACGCGATCAGGCCGATGCCGTTCGACTGCTGCTGCGGCAGCAGCACCACGTTCGGAGCCTGGGCTGCGACCTGCGAAATGTCGGTCTGGCCGCGCGATTCCAGCAGGGCCGAATTGACCGCGGTGATCGCGAGCGGGGTGTCCTGCAGCTTCTGTTCGCGGAACTGTGCAGTCACCACGATTTCCGGGTTGCCGACAGCGGACGTATCATTCGATTCCTGCGCGTAGGCCGGCACCGAAACCATCGCGGTCACCAGCGCGGCGGCGCTGATCGCGGTAAATTGACGAAGCTTGCTCATGGACTTGCATCCTCCCTTCCCAAGAACGGCATATTTTCATGCCTTGGGTGGGAGCCTATCACCCATGTGAAAATTTCAAAAGAGTGAAAATTATCCGGGTGGATGGAAGTCTAAAGTGTGACCTTTTCGCCTCAGGCGAACTCTTCGGTGTCGATGGTCTGCTGGATTACCGCGCCATAACGCGGGCCGCACACGGTCTGCTGGTTGATCAGCGCATCGATTTCGGCAGCCACGGTGGCGGGCAGATCCCAGTCCCAGCGGGCGAGGTTTTCCTCAAGGTGCGGGATCGAGGCGGTGCCGGGGATGGTGACCACGTGGTTCCCGCGCGAATGGACCCAGGCAAGGCTGAGCTGCGCCGGGGTCACGCCCTCGCGCGCGGAAATCGCGTTGAACTGGTCGATCAGCGCGAGGTTCTTGGGCCAATTGTCGGCGTTGAAACGCGGCATGGTGTGGCGCAGATCCTTTTCGGGCAGCGCTGCCATGTCGCGCACGCCGTTCGCCAGCACTCCCCGCCCGACCGGCGAGAAGGCGACGAAGGTGACGCCCAGCTCGCGGCAGGCATCCAGCACCGCGATTTCAGGATTGCGGGTCCAGGGCGAATATTCGGTCTGGACTGCGGCCACCGGATGGACCGCGTGGGCGCGGCGCAGGGTGTCGGCGCTCATTTCGGAAAGACCGACCGCGCCGATCTTCCCGTCCTTTACCAGGTCCGCCATCGCGCCCATCGAATCCTCGATCGGGGTCGAGAAGTCGCGGCGGTGCATATAGTAGAGGTCGATGTGATCGGTCTGGAGCCGCTGGAGCGATGCCTCGACGCAGGTCTTGATCGTTGCGGGCTTGCAATCGACCCCGCGCAGCGCGCCATCGACGATGATCCCCATCTTGGTGGCAAGGAAGAACTCGCGCCGGCGGCCCTTCAGCGCCTTGCCGAGCAGCGTCTCGTTGTGGCCCATGCCATAGATGTTGGCGGTGTCGAGGTGGTCATAGCCCAGATCGAGTGCGCGGTTGAGCAGCTGGACGGCGTAGTCCTCGGACGGCGGGGTGCCATAGGCCCACGAGAGTGACATGCACCCCAGGCCCACCGGATTTACGCCGCGTCCATTGATCTGCCGCCGTCCAACCATCTGCTCGGTTTCCTTGTCTTAGCGTGCCGCTTCGAGCTGCTTTTCGAGATCGCCCAGCACCCGATAGCAATCGAGCACCTTGGTGACCGACGAATTGGGCTCGCGCCCTTCGCGGATCGCGGCGATGAATTCGCGGTCCTGCAGTTCGATGCCGTTCATGCTGACATCGACCTTCGACACGTCGATCGGCTCTTCCTTGCCGTTCACCAGATCGTCGTAACGCGCGATGTAGGTGCCGCTATCGCCGATGTAGCGGAAGAAGGTGCCAAGCGGCCCGTCGTTGTTGAACGAGAGCGAGAGGGTGCAGATCGCGCCGGTTTCGCTCTTGAGCTGGATCGACATGTCCATCGCGATGCCCAGTTCCGGATGGATCGGGCCTTCGATCGCGTTGGCGGCCACGATCTTGCCCGTCTGATAGGCGAACAGATCGACCGTGTGCGCGGCGTGGTGCCACAGCAGGTGGTCGGTCCACGACCGCGGCTCGCCCTTGGCGTTGATGTTCTTGCGGCGGAAGAAATAGGTCTGAACATCCATCTGCTGGAGGTTCAGTTCGCCGGCCTTGATCTTGTTGTGCACGTACTGGTGCGAGGGATTGAAGCGGCGGGTGTGGCCAACCATGCAAACGAGGCCGGTTTCCTGCTGCTTCTTGATCACGGCTTCGGCATCGGCCCAGCTGTCGGACAGCGGGATTTCAACCTGGACGTGCTTGCCCGCGTTCATGCAGTCGATCGCTTGGCTCGCGTGCATCTGGGTGGGGGTGCACAGGATCACCGCGTCCACGTCGTCACGCGCCAGCGCATCAGCCAGTTCGGTCGAGCTGTGCTTGGCGCCATACTTGGCAGCGACGGCGGCGGCCTGTTCGCCGGTGCGGCTGATGATCGAAGTGATCTCGACGCCCGGAATGTTCTTGAGGCCATCGAGGTGCTTTTCGCCGAACGCGCCGGCACCTGCGAGGGCAATGCGGATGGGCTGGCTCATTCTGCGGGCTCCAGGACGATGTGGCCGATGGCCGTGTTGCTGCAGGGGATGTGGTAGTGGCGGTGCAGACGCTTGACCTTCTGGCCGAGCGCGCCGCGCATCACCAGCCACATCACCATTTCGATGCCTTCGCTGCCGGTTTCGCGCAGATATTCGATGTGCGGGATGTGGCGCGCATCGTCATTGTCCTGTTCGAGCAGGTCGAGGAACTTGTTGTCCCATTCGCGGTTGAGCAGGCCCGCGCGCGGACCCTGAAGCTGGTGGCTCATCCCGCCCGTGCCCCAGATCTGCACGTTGAGATCTTCGGGGAAGCTTTCCACGGCGCGCTTGATCGCCTCGCCCAGCGCCCAGCAGCGGTTGCCCGAGGGCACCGGATAGGTCACCACGTTGACCGCCAGCGGCACGACCTTGCACGGCCACTTTTCCGGCTGGCCGAACATCATCGAGAGCGGCACGGTGAGGCCGTGATCGACATCCATCTCGTTGATGATGGTCATGTCGAAATCGTCGAGGATCAGGCTCTGCGCGATGTGCCAGGCAAGGTCAGCATGGCCTTCAACGTCGGGCACCGGGCGCGGGCCCCAGCCTTCGTCGGCGCTCTTGTAGCTTTCGCCGCAGCCGATCGCGAAGGTCGGGATGATGTTGGCGTCAAAAGCCGAGGCGTGGTCGTTATAGACCAGGATCACCACGTCGGGCTTCTGTTCTTCTTCCCACTTCTTCGTCCAGTCATAGCCGGCGAAGATCGGGCCGAAATAGTCGTCGCGGGTCTTGCCCTGGTCGACGGCAACGCCAAGCAGCGGCACGTGGCTCGAAGCCACGCCAGCGGTAATCTTGGCCATCTTAGTAGCCTCCCTTGATCGAGCGGTTGCCCTGAGGGCTGCGGCCGCCATTGTTCATCATGTCGCGGTATTCGGGGAAGGTCATGTCGGTCATCGTGCTGACCGCCTCGGCAAAGCTCAGCCCATCGGTGCTGAATAGCTTGGCGAGGAAATAGACGTTGCCGCCAAGATCGAGCAGGCGGTTGTAATCGCGCGCCAGCAGGGCTTCCTTGGCATCTTCCGACAGCTTCCATTGATCGAGATAGGCGCGCTCGTCGGCCTTGAACTTCTCGCGGTTGTCGCCCTTCATCAGGCTCATCGCGAACTGGTTGATCCAGTAACCCTTGCGGGCGCGCGCAGCGGTATAGACCCGGGTGCCCGGGATATCGTCGAACTCCGCGAGGTATTCGTGGATGTTCTGTTTCGCACTGGTGTCGGTCATTGGCCGCGTTCCTTGAGCTTGGCATCGAGCCGCGGGAAGACCCGGCGGGCATTGCCTTCGTAAATGGCGTGACGTTCGGCGTCCGAAATGTCGAGCGCGTCGACATAGCGCTTGGTGTCGTCGAAATAGAAGCCGGTGGTGGGATCGATCCCGCGCACCGCGCCGACCATTTCGCTGCCGAACAGGATGTTCTTGTTCTCGATCACGTCCGCCAGAAGGTCGATCCCCGGCTGGTGATAGACGCAGGTGTCGAAGAACACGTTGTTCATCAGGTGGGTGGCAAGATCAGGCTTCTTGAGCATGTCGGCCAGACCCCGGTAGCGACCCCAGTGATAAGGCACCGCGCCGCCGCCGTGCGGAATGATAAAGCGCAGGCTGGGGAACCGGCTGAACAGATCGCCTTCCAAGAGCTGCATGAAGGCAATGGTATCGGCTGCAATGTAATAGCCGCCGGTGGCGTGCATCGCCGGGTTGCACGAACCCGAGACGTGGATCATCGCCGGAACATCAAGTTCGCACATTGCTTCGTAGAACGGGAACCAGAACTCATCCGTCAGCGGCGGGTGCTTGAAGTGGCCGCCGCCCGGATCGGGATTGAGGTTGCAGCCGATGAAGCCAAGCTCATTCACGCAGCGCTTCAGTTCCGCGATCGAGCTGGTCATGTCCGCTTCGGGCGACTGCGGCAGCATACATACGCCCGCGAAGATCTCGGGATAGAGGCCAACCACGCGCGCGATCAGATCGTTGCAGACCTGCGCCCACTTCACCGCGACCGACTGATCGCCAACGTGCGGGGCCATGGCCGAGGCACGCGGGGAAAAGATCGTCATGTCCGCGCCGCGTTCCTTCAAGAGGCGCAGCTGGTTGCTTTCGATCGTCTCGCGGATCTCGTCGTCCGAAATGTCGGGATAGGCGGGGCAGGGGGTGCCGGCCTTGAACGCGGCCTTCTGCGCCTCGCGCCATTCGTCGTGCGCCTTGGGCAGCACGGTGTAGTGGCCGTGGCAGTCGATGATCATCGTCACGCTTGCTTGTCCTTCCTGAGCGGCGCCTGACGCTGGCGGTAAACCGTGCCGCGCGTCATGACCGGGGGGACGCCAAGCGCCAGCAGCGTCTTGGCGGATTCTTCCATTTCGGCCGCACGGCGCAGCCCGTGGGTCGTCATGCGTTCAAGATTGTATTCGGCGCGGGCGTGCCACGGCACGGTCTTTTCGCTGGCGTCGAGCGAGGCCAGCACCTCGTCCGCAACGCCGGCAGCCGTGGCGGCGGCCATCATCTCGTCGGTCAGGGCTTCAAGCCCCTTGACCATGACCGAGCGGATCATCTTGATCGCGCTGGCCCGGCCAACTTCATCGCCGACCACGCGAACATTGGTAAAGCCTGCCGCGCGCAGCGCCGTTTCGGCTTCTGCCGCGGCCTTGCCAGCCAGCAGCAGCGGCACGGCGAGGCGCGCCGGGTTGACCGGGGCCAGCACCGCCACGTCAATATAGCGCCCGCCAGCAGCCTCGATCGCCCGGGCAGCGGCGCGCTTGGTGTCAGGGGCCACCGAATTGCAATCGCACCACAGCGCGCCGGGGGCGAGGCTGGCGGCGTTAAGCTCCGCCGCGGGCAACGCTGCATCGGCAGTGACCAGCGACAGCACCAGCGGCGCGCCGGCCAGCGCAGCAGCGGCGCTATCGGCCGCGATCACGCCCAGCGGGGCCATCGCCGCGCGGCGCGCGGGCAGCACGTCCCAGCCGCGCGCACGGCTGCCCCAGCCAGCGGCAGCGGCAAAGGTCGATCCGGCTTCACCGAATCCGATCAGGGCAAGATCGCAAGTCATCGCGCATGGCCCATGCGCTCGCCTGCGCCATAGAGGCCAATCGAATGCGCTTGCCCGCTATCAGTTTTTACGAATGGTGATTACAGCGCCGTGCCCACTTCGCGCAGCAGCGCCAGAAACGCCGCCTGCGCCGCCGTGGGCCGCCAGCCGGCCCGGGTGGCAATGCCGATCGTGCGGCTGACCGGCACCGGGGTGGGCAGCGCGGCGAGTACGCCGGCATCGAGTTCGACCGAGACTTGATCGGGCGACAGCAGGGTCAGCGCATCACCAGACAGCAGCAACTGGCGCAGCATCATCACCGAGCCGCATTCGATCCCGACATGGGGAATGTCGCGGCCCAGGGCGCGCACCATGCCTTCCCAATAACGCCGCAGCGGGGTTTCGCGGCCCGGCAGCAGCCAGGGATAGGCGAACATCGCGGCGTCGGTATCAGCGGCGGTCAGCAGCGGGTGGCCCGCGCGCATCACCAGCGCCGGGCGATCCTCGAACACGGCTTCCTGTTCCAGATCGTCAACCGTCACCTCTTCGCGCAGCGCGCCCAGGATCAGGTCGATTTCGCCATCACGCAGCGGCCCGGCCAGTTCGGCATGGCTGCCTTCGTGCACCGCCACGTCGATCCCGGGATGGGCGGCGGTAAACCGCACGATCGTCTCGGGCAGCCAGCGCGCGCGGCTGAGCGGCATCGCGCCGACCACGATCCGCCCGCCCGCCTTGCCCTGCCATGCGGCGACTTCGGCGAGGCCTGCGCGCAGCTCGGCCATGGCGAGGCCAAACCCGCGCGCGCGGCGTTCGCCCGCCGGGGTCAGGACCAGCGCGCGCCCGTGCCGATCGAGCAGCCGTTGGCCCAGCGCGACCGACAGATCGGCCACCGCGCGGTGAAGCGAGGCGGTCGAAATCCCGCTGGCCTCGGAAGCGGCTGCATAGGAACCGGCGCGCACCACGGCGAGGAACGCGCGCACCTGCGTGCCGGTGACGCGCGGGCTGCCGATCAGGTCGATCGCGGCTTCGGCGCGCGGGGCGAGCAGCAGGGCGGGCTCGGTCGGGCTCATCCCGGCGGGGCCGCGCTCGAACAGGGTGGCGCCCAGCGTCGCCTCAAGCCCGCTGATCGCCTGAGTCAGCGCCGGCTGGGTCAGGTTCACCGCGCGCGCGGCACGGCTGAGGCTGCCGTGGCGCACGGTTGCGGCCAGCGCGGCATAGTGGCGGATATTGGGCGGCCGGTCGGTCATTGCCCGAACGATTAGCAATAAATTATGCCCCGCGCCAACTTCGCATTAGTGATTGGTCGGGGGCTGACGCATGGACCGGATTGCCAATTTCCGTGGAGAGATTTGATGACCGGTATCGTCGTCCAGAATATCGAACGCGCCCCCCTTGATGTGATCGACGGCCTTGCCAAGTGCGGCGTTGCCACGGTCCACGAAGCGCAGGGCCGCACCGGTCTGCTCGCCAGCTACATGCGCCCGATCTATTCGGGTGCGCGGATCGCCGGGTCGGCGGTCACGATCAGCGCGCCTCCGGGTGACAACTGGATGGTCCATGTCGCGATCGAACAGCTGAAGGAAGGCGACATTCTGGTGATCGCGCCGACCAGCCCGTGCGAAGATGGCTACTTCGGCGATCTCTTGGCGACCAGCGCCCAAGCACGCGGCTGCCGGGGGCTGATCATCAATGCCGGGATCCGCGATGTGCGCGATCTCACCGAAATGAACTTCCCGGTCTGGTCCAAGGCCGTGTTCGCGCAAGGCACGATCAAGGCCTCGCTCGGCAGCGTCAACGTGCCGGTGGTCTGCGCCGGTGCGCCGATCGAGGCGGGCGATGTGATCGTCGCCGACGATGACGGCGTCTGCGTGGTGCCGCGCGCCAAGGCCGCCGAAGTGCTCAAGGCCGCCCAGGCCCGCGAAGCCAACGAAGGGGACAAGCGCGCGCGCCTTGCCGCCGGTGAACTGGGCCTCGACATGTACAAGATGCGAGAAAAGCTCGCCGAAATGGGCCTCAAGTATGTCTGACCGGGTGACCGGTTATTCCGCCCCGTGCATGTGGATGCGCGGCGGCACGTCGAAGGGCGGTTATTTCCTCAAGGATGACCTGCCCGCCGATCCGGCGCTGCGCGATGCCTTCCTGCTGGCGGTGATGGGTAGCCCCGATCCGGTCCAGATCGACGGGATGGGCGGGGCCGATCCGCTGACCAGCAAGGTCGCGGTGGTTTCGAAATCGGCGCGTCCGGGGATCGATGTCGATTACCTGTTCCTGCAGGTGTTCGTCGATCAGGCGATTGTCACCGACGCGCAGAACTGCGGCAATATCCTTGCGGGCGTTGGCCCGTTCGCGATCGAGCGCGGACTGGTTGCGGCCGATGCGCAAGAAACCCGCGTGGCGATCTTCATGGAAAACACCGGCCAGGTCGCCGTCGCCACGGTGCAGACGCCCGGCGGCGCGGTGACCTATAAGGGCGAGGCCGCGATTGATGGCGTGCCCGGCACCCATGCCCCGATCCCGACCGAGTTTCGCGATACCGCCGGATCATCCTGCGGGGCGCTGCTGCCCAGCGGCAACGCGGTCGACGTGGTCAACGGCGTGCCCGTGACCCTGATCGACAATGGTATGCCCTGCGTGGTGATGAAGGCCGCGGACGTGGGCATCACCGGCTATGAGGACCGCGACTGGCTCGATGCCAACACCGAACTCAAGGCCCGGATTGAGGCGATCCGTCTCGCCGTGGGTGAGCGGATGAACCTGGGTGACGTGAAGGAAAAGTCGGTCCCCAAGATGATGCTGGTCGCGCCGCCGAAGAACGGCGGGGCGGTCTGCGTGCGCAGCTTCATTCCGCACCGGGCCCATGCCACGATCGGCGTGCTCGGCGCGGTCAGCGTGGCGACCGCCTGCCTGATCGAAGGCTCGCCCGCCGCCGAGGTCGCCCAGATCCCGGCTGGCAATCGCAAGACTCTGTCGGTAGAGCATCCGACCGGCGAGATGAGCTGTGTGCTCGATGTGAACGATGCGGGCGAAGTTGCCTCGGCAGCCCTGCTGCGCACCGCGCGCAAGCTGATGGATGGAGTTGTATTCGGATGAGCAGTGACCGCATTGTCAGTTGGCATGGCAGCCCCGCAAAGCCGCTCTACGTGCCGCCCGCTGGCGCAATCGACGCGCATTGTCACGTGTTCGGGCCGATGGCGCAGTTCCCGTTCAGCGCCAAGGCAAAGTATCTGCCCGAAGACGCCGGGCCGGACATGCTGTTCGCGCTGCGCGATCACCTAGGCTTTGATCGCAATGTGATCGTTCAGGCCAGCTGCCACGGCACCGATAATGCCGCCACTCTCGATGCGATTGCCAAATCGAACGGCAAGGCGCGCGGCGTGGCCGTGGTTGATCCGTCGATTTCCGAGGCCGAACTGGCCGCGCTGCACGAAGGCGGGATCCGCGGGATCCGCTTCAACTTCCTCAAGCGGCTGGTCGATGACGCACCCAAGGACAAGTTCCTCGAAGTGGCGCGGCGCCTGCCGCAGGGCTGGCACGTGGTGATCTATTTCGAGGCCGACATCCTTGAGGAACTGCGCCCGTTCATGGATGCCATCCCCGTGCCGCTGGTGATCGACCACATGGGCCGCCCCGATGTGACCCAAGGCCCGGACGGCGCCGACATGAAGGCGTTCCGCGCGTTCCTCAACAGCCGCGATGACATCTGGTTCAAGGCGACCTGCCCGGACCGTCTCGACGGTAGCGGCGATCCGTGGGACATGTTCGCCGAAAGCGTTGCGCCGCTGGTGGCCGACTATCCGCGCCGCTGCCTGTGGGGCACCGATTGGCCGCACCCCAACATGCAGGACGCGATCCCCGATGACGGCCACCTGGTCGACATGATCCCCCGCATCGCGCCGACCGAGGAGCTGCAGCGCCTGCTGCTGATCGACAATCCCGAGGCGCTCTACTGGGCTGATTAAGGCGGGCCGGTGTTGCAAGGACAGGCCGGACGGCCTGTCCGCACCATCAGTAGATCGTATAACCGCCGTCGATCACGATGCTGTCGCCGGTGTGGAAGCGCGCCGCGTCCGAGGCGAGGTAGACGGCGATCCCGGCAAAGTCCTGCGGATCGCCCCACCGGCGCATCGGCACGCGGCCGATCACCTTGTCGTTGAACTTGTCCCAGCCCTGGAGGCCGGCGGTCATGTCCGAGCGGATCCAGCCCGGCAGCACCGCGTTGGCGCGGATGCCATAGCGGGCATATTCCACCGCCAGACCCCGGATCAGCCCGAGCACGGCGGTCTTGCTCGACGAGTAGGCTTCGTTCGCCGGGGCGCCGTCGATTGCCGAGGTCGATGAGGTGACCAGCAGCGAGCCGCCCGGATCGCCCGCTTCGGCGCGGGCCAGCATGTGCTTGGCGGCCTCGCGGAAAGTCCAGAACACCGCATCGAGATTGACCGTCATCACCCGGCGCCAGCTTTCGGTGGTCTGATCGTGGAACGGCCCGCTGCCGCCGCCGCCGATCCCGGCATTGGCGATGCAGCAATCGAGCCGGCCGAACTGATCGACTACCTTGGCGATCCCGGCGGCAATCGCCGCTTCGCTGGTAACGTCGACGGCTTCGACCAGTACTTCGCCGCCCAGCGCCCTGAGCCGGGCTTCGGCATCGGCGTTCTTGGCCGGGTTCTGGCCCCAGATCGCCACCTTGGCCCCGGCTGCGGCCAGCCCTTCGGCCATGCCCAGGCCAATCCCGCCATTGCCGCCGGTGACCAGCGCGACCTTGCCGGTGAGATCGAAGGGGGAAAAAGGCATGGCGGATCCTCTCGTCTGGTTGTTGTTTGCGGCCCAGCTTACGGAACGGTGGGCCGACTGCAAGGCCATCACGCCACATCCGGATTGACTGCGGCCATCAGCGTGCCCATCTCCGCTGCGATCCGCCCGCGCAGGAGAGAGCGATGACCGACAAGTTCGAACTGACCGACGAGCAATGGCGCGAGCGCCTCAGCCCCGAGCAGTATCACGTGCTGCGCCAGCACGGCACCGAACGCGCCTTTACCGGCAAGTATGAAGCCAACAAGGCACCCGGGCTCTATCGCTGCGCCGGGTGCGGCACGCCGCTGTTCACCAGCGCGACCAAGTACAATTCGGGTTCCGGCTGGCCGAGCTATACCGAGCCGCTTGATCCGGCGGCGGTCACCGAAATCCGCGATACCTCGCACGGGATGGTCCGCACCGAAGTGCGCTGCGCGGCTTGCGAAGGGCATCTGGGCCATGTCTTCCCCGATGGTCCGGGGCCGGGCGGGCTGCGCTACTGCGTCAACAGCGCCTCGCTCGATTTCGAGCCCGAGGATTGATCGCGCTCGCGCAGGATCACGTCACGGCGGGGGATTGGCCCCAGTTTACCCGTTAACCCCGGGTTATAAATCCCCTATGCATGGCGCCGCGCCGGCTGTCTTGCCGGGTTGAAGGACATGATCGAGCCCTATGGCCAAGAGCGATAACCGGCGCAGGCCGGAACAACAGAGTTCCTCGTGGTTGGGGCGGGTCATGCGCCGCCTGTTCGTCTGGGGCGCGACCCTGGGGGTGCTGGGCGTGGCGGCGCTGGCCGTGGCCGTGGGGCTGGCGGCGCAATCGCTGCCAAGTTTCGATCAGATGAAATCGAACCCGGCCGGGCAGATGATCGTGGTGCGCGCGCGCGATGGGACCGAACTGGTCTCGCTCGGGCCGAGCTATGGCCGATGGCTGTCGTCGCAGGAAATCCCGCAGGTGATGCGCGATGCGATGGTCTCGGTCGAGGACCGGCGGTTCCGCTCGCACCTTGGGATCGATCCGATTGGCCTTGCCCGCGCCGGGTTTGTTTCGGCCACCAGCGGCAAGTCGGTCCGCGCGACCTCGACCATTACCCAGCAGCTTGCGCGCACGGTGTTCCTCAACAACGACCGCACCATGACCCGCAAGATCCGCGAGGCGGTGCTGGCGCTGGCGCTTGAGTGGAAGTTCTCGAAGGACCAGATCCTCGAACTCTATCTCAACAAGGTCTATTTCGGCGGCGGCGCTTATGGCGTCGATGCCGCTAGCCGCAAGTTCTTCGGTCATCCCGGCACCGAGATCACCTTGCCCGAGGCGGCGATCGTCGCCGGGCTGGTCAAGGCGCCGTCGCACTATTCGCCCACCGCCGATGCCGAAGCCGCCGTTGGCCGCGCCAAGGTGGTGCTGGGCCTGATGCAGACCAATGGCGCGATCAGCCCAGCCCAGGCCGCCGGGGTCGATTTCGCGAAGATCAAGTTCGCCTCCGAAAAGGGGCAGAACTCGGTGCGCTATTTCACCGACTGGGCGCTGCCGCAGCTCGATCTGCTGCTGGGCGAAACGTCCGAGCCGATCGAGGTCTGGACCACGCTGGATACCAATATGCAGCGCGCCGCGACCGAGGCGATCCAGCAGAACGCGCCGATGGGCGCGCAGGGCGCACTGGTTTCGATGGACCGCGACGGGGCCGTGCTGGCGATGATCGGGGGGACCGATTACGTCACCTCGAACTACAACCGCGCGACCAATGCGGTGCGCCAGCCGGGCTCGGCCTGGAAGCTGTTCGTCTATCTCGCTGCGCTTGAGGCGGGCTATACCCCCAACGACAAGGTGGTCGACGAGCCGGTGACGATCGACGGATGGAGCCCGCGCAATTCGGGCGGCACCTATGCCGGCGAAATCGACGTGCGCACGGCCTTTGCCTATTCGAAGAACACGGTCGCCGCCTCGCTCGGCAACGAAGTGGGCTTTGCGGCGGTGGCGGGCATGGCGCGCCGGTTTGGCATCACCACTCCGATTTCGACCGTGCCCTCGATGGTGCTGGGCTCCAACGAAGTGCGGCTGATCGACATGACCCGCGCCTTCGCCTCGGTTTCGGCCAAGGGGCAGGCGGTCGAGCCCTATGGCATCACCAAGATCCAGACCACCGACGGGCGGGTGCTCTATCAGCGCCAGCAAAAGCCCGGCGCGATGCTGGTGCCGGCCTATGTTGCCGCCGGGATCACCGACCTGCTGCAGAGCGCGGTCAGCATCGGCACGGGCCGCGCCGCGCAGATCGGCCGCCCGGTGGCGGGCAAGACCGGCACCACCAGTTCGAACAAGGACGGCTGGTTCCTCGGTTTCTCCAGCGGGGTAACCACCGGCGTGTGGATGGGCCGCGACGATGACAAGCCGGTGCCGGGCCTCCAGGGCGGCAGCGCCCCGGCGCGGGCCTTCTCCTCGTACATGAAGGTGGCGGTGGCTGCGCGTCCGGCGGAAAAGTTCGAAACCGGGGTGACCCTGCCGGCCTGGCAACTTGAACCCGATGACGAGGCATCGCTCGGCGCCAATCCCGAGGACTATTACTACGTCGACGAGCAAGGCAACCTGGTCGACCCGGCCAATCAGGACAAGGGCAAGCCCACCGCGCCTGCCCGCGATGGCCAGCAGGAACCCGCCGCACCGCCGCCCGCGGCCAATGCCGACTTCCTCGATCAGGCCACTGGGCGCAGCCGCACCGAACAGCCCGCGCGCCCGCGCGGGGCGACCACGCCCTGATCTGCACCGGCGCCGCAACGAAAAAGGCCCGCGCTTCGAAGCCGAAGCGCGGGCCTTTTTGTTGGGATCGGCGGCGGCCTATTGCATCCGCACCGCGAGGTAGGCGGCACCCGGCTGGCCGGGGCGCATCACCTGTAGCGTCACGGTGGGGCGCCCAGCGGTCTTGGCGGAGCGCAGCGCCGCTTCAAACCCGCTGACATCGCTGACCGGGGCAAAGTTCACCGACTGGACGATGTCGCCGCGCTGAACCCCGCGATTGGCCGCATCCGAGGCCGTATCGACATCGAGCACGATCACCCCGGTGGTGTTCTGAGACACGCCCAGCCGTCCGGCATATTCGGGCTTCATGGTCAGCACCTGCAGACCGAGCGTGTTGCTCGACAGGCTGCCAGCCTCCTGCTTGGGGCCAGCGAAGGGATCGGCCTGTTCGCCCTTGGGATCAAAGGCCTTGGCCAGATCCTGCTGGCCGGGGCGCTTGGCAACCACGGCGTAAAGGGTCTGGCGCTTGCCCTGGCGCAGCACTTCGATCGGGATGCGGGTGCCCGGCGCGGTGTCGGACACGATCGAGGACAGGGTGCGATCCGGGGTCACTTCGATGCTGTTGACGCGCACCACGATATCGCCGTCGCGCAGCCCGGCCTGAGCCGCGGGCAGCCCCGGCTGAACGGTGCGGACCAGTTCGCCGCGATCATGCGGCAGGCCGAGTGAATCCGCGATCTCGTCGGTCACCGGCTGGATCTGCACGCCGAGGAACCCGCGTTCGATCGCCTGGCCCTTCATCAGCTTGTCGACGATCGGGCGGGCAATGTCGGCGGGGATGGCAAAGCCGATCCCGATGTTCCCGCCCGAAGGCGCCACGATCCAGTTGTTGATGCCGATCACGCTGCCCTTCATGTCGAACATCGGGCCGCCCGAATTGCCCGAATTGATCGAGGCGTCGGTCTGAATATAGTGATCGTAGGCCCCGGTCCCGGTGTTGCGATAGACCGAGGAAATGATCCCCGAAGTCACCGTGCCGCCCAGGCCAAAGGGATTGCCGATGGCGATCACCCAGTCGCCCGCGCGGGCCTTGGCCGATTGTCCGAACTGGACGAAGGGCAGCGCCGCCTTGGGCTCGATCTTGAGCACGGCGATGTCCGAATCCGGGTCGCGCCCGACGATCCGGGCCTTGTATTCGGTGCCGCTGGAAAACTTGACGGTGACTTCGTCGGCCGCGTTTTCGCTGTCGAGGCTGATCACGTGGTTGTTGGTCACGATATAGCCATCGGGCGAGATGATGAAGCCCGAGCCGACCGCTTCGGCCTGACGCGACTGGGTATCGCCGCCGCGCGGGATCAGCGCGCCAAACGGGGTGCCGGCCAGCGGGTTCTGGGCCTTGACCGTCACCTTCTGGCGCACGGCGATGTTGACCACCGCGGGCTGCAACTGCTGGGTAAGGTCGGCAAAGCTGGCCGGTGCGCCGGCGCGCGGGGTGATGCCTTCAAGCTGGAGCGCATCGTTCTGGGCGACTTGCGCGCCTGCGGGCAGGCCGGTCAGCAGCGAAAGGGTCGCCCCGCCGAGCAGCAGGGCCGAGGTAAGTCCATAAGCGTATCGCACGGGTTTCAAGATCCTCTTGTTGGTCGCATTCTCGCGGCGCAGGCCGGTCCCATCCGTATGGCCAGATTCACCCCGGGACAGATGAATGCAGTTTGAATGGTTCACCGCCCGGGCGGGCGGCCGTTCATTTGCTTGAGATAGGCACTGTCGGCCGAAAGGATAAGGGTGGCGCGGTCCCGCCGGGTGGGATCGGCCAGCATCGTCTCGTAGCTGTTCATCGCGCGGTAGAAATCGTAGAATTCGGGATCGCGCGATGCGCTGGCGCCGATGATCCGCGCGGCCTCGACTTCGGCTTCGGAGCGGATCTGCATCGCCTGCTGCACGCCTTCATCACCGGTGGACAGGGCCAGCGCCTCGCGCTCGTCTTTCATTCGGGCCAGCGCGGCTTGCTGGGCGGCTTCGGGCAGGGTCACCCGCTGCACCCTGAGATCGACCACCTGCACGCCATAGACGCGGGCGCGGGTGTCAAGCGCGGCGCGCAGCCGCGCCCAGGCTCCGCCGCTGCCGGGCAGCGCGACATGGGCGGCATCGATCCGGGCAAATTCGGCCCGGGCCAGCGCCGGGAGCAGCGCGGCCAGCTGGGCATTGAGGCCGTCCTGATCGCCCGCGGTGCGCACCGCCCGCACCGGATCGATGATCCGGTACTTGCCCGAAAGATCAAGGTTGAAGGCTTGCTGGTCACTGCTGCGCACCGCCAGCGCGGGCACGGCCAGGCCGACCAGTCCGCGATCGAGCCGCACGACCCGTTCGAGCACCGGGACATGGGCGATCAGCCCCGCGCCGTGGCTGGCGGCCACCGGGCCGGGGCTGAAGTGGTTGACCATGCGATCGGGCTTGCCCATCCGCAGCACCACCGCCTGCTGGTCATCCGCGACCACGCCGACCGCCGAGAGCGTCACCAGGCCGATCCCGGCCAGCGCCAGAACCGCGCCGCGCAGCGAGAGAAACCGCGCCACGGTTATTGCCCCGCCTTGGGAGCAGCGGGCGCAGGCGCTGCGGGGGCAGCGGGTTCCTTGGCGGCGGGCAGGACGACCTGCGCCGCGCCATTGCCGCCGATCACGACATGGGAATTGTTGGCGATCACGCGCTCCATCGTCTCGTAATACATCCGCTTGCGGGTGATTTCGGGCGCGGCGAGGTATTGCTGGTAGATCCGGTCAAAATCCTGGGCTTCGGCGCGCGCGTTGTTGAGCGTTCGGGCGGACCATTCCTCGGCCTTTTCGCGGTGATCGCGGGCCTCGCTGCGGGCAGTCGCGGCCTTGGCGAACAATTCGGCGAGCTGGGCCGGCGGGTTGGCCTGGTCGATCTCGACCGCCTCGATCCGGACCCCGGCGTGCCAGGCGTCAAGCGCGGCCTGGCTGCGGGCCTGAACCCGCCGGGCCACGGCCGTGCGGGCGCTGCCATCCCACACCGCGTCAAAGTTTTCTTCGGCAATGGCGGCGCGCATTTCGGCTTCGGCCAGATCGCGCAGCGCCGCCTCGGGCGCGGCCAGGGCGCTTGCAAAGGCGCGCGGATCGGCGATCGTCCAGCGCAGCTTGAAACCCAAGTCGAGCAATTGGCCATCGCGGGTCGGCATCGGCGCGGCGCCGCCCTGATCGGGGAACGCCAGCACTTGCGCCATGCCGACCGGATAGGTGCTCACCGTTTCGAGCGGCCAGGGCAGGGTCGCGCCCAGCCCCGGGCCCAGCGTGCGGGTATGGCGCCCCAGGGTCGAAACCAGCCCTGCCTCGCCCTGCTTGATCGTGTGCAGCGAGGAGGAAAGCAGCCCGCTCAGCACCAGCCCGGCGGTGAGCCACGCCAGCCAGCCGCCGGGCAGCTTGCCGCCGAGCGCAGAGAGGCCGCTGCGGCGCGGGCGCAGCAGATCGTCGATTGCGGCGCCGCGGCGCTGCGGGGCGGCATCGTCTTGCGGGATCAGCCAGGGATTGGCGACAACGCGCGCGGGTTCGGCAGGCGCGGGGCTGCGTTCGGCCGGGGCGGCCTCACCGCTGTCCTTGTCGGTCCAGGGGCTCTCGTCCTTGCTCATCGCGCGGCCATCATCGGCGGGAAACTGCCCTTTGCTGTCATCGGTTGCACTATAGGTGCGCAATCCTGACAAAAATAGTCCGCGCTTCGGCTTTTTCCTTGCTAGGGGAGCGCAGGATATCAACCCGGAGCTTTCTCTTGTCCGCCACGCCCGATTCCGCCGCCCTTGAGGCCCTGCTTCCTCCCGCGCTGCGCGAGCGCCTGCAATCGCTCAAGGTGACCGAAGCTGGGGTGGCCGTGGTGGTGCTTGACGCCTCGGGACTGGCCGGGGACGAGCGCGATGCGCTTGAAGCCGCGGTGCAAGAAGCACTGGCCGGCGCGGCAAGCGAAGTGCGCGTGGCGATGATGGCTGACAAGCCCCAGCGCCGGCTGATTGCGGTCGGCTCGGGCAAGGGCGGGGTGGGCAAGTCCACCGTTTCGGCCAACCTCGCGGTCGCGCTGGCGCGGATGGGACGCAAGGTCGGCCTGGTCGATGCCGACATCTATGGCCCCTCGCAGCCGCATCTTCTTGGCAATGTCGGGATCAAGCCCAAGGCGCGCGACAACAAGCTGGTCCCTGTGCCCAGCGAATGGGGCGTGCCGGTGCTGTCGATGGGCCACCTGATCGAGCCGGGCAAGGCGATCGCTTGGCGCGGGCCGATGGCCGGCAATGCGCTGGGCCAGCTGATCGACGCCGAATGGGGCGCGGTCGATACGATCATCGTCGACCTGCCGCCGGGCACCGGCGATGTGCAGCTGACCATGCTCCAACGCTACAAGCCCGCCGGCGCGGTGATCGTCTCGACCCCGCAGGATCTGGCGCTGATCGATGCCAAGCGTGCGATGCAGCTGTTTGACGTGGGCCAGGTGCCGGTGATCGGGCTGGTGGAGAACATGGCCGGCTATGCCTGCCCGCACTGCGGCGAAGTGTCCGATCCGTTCGGCCAGGGCGGGACCGAGGCGGCGGCGCGCGAACTGGGCCATGCCTTCCTCGGGCGGATCCCGCTCGACATGGCGATCCGCACCGCCAGCGATGCCGGGACGCCGCCGGCAGCCGGCGATGGGCCGCAGGCTGAAGCCTTTGCCGCGCTTGCCCAGGCGGTGGCGGATTGGCTGGATCGCGCCTGATGGCACCCACCCGGCGCGAGATCCTGCTGGGCGCCGGGGCGGCGGGCGGGTTGCTCGTCGCCTGGGCGCTGACCCCGCGCCGGTTCACCCCGCCGCTTGAACCGGGCAAGGGCGAATATGCCTTCGATGCCTGGCTCAAGATCGGCAAGGACGGGGTGGTTACCGTGGCGGTGCCCGAGGCCGAGCTGGGGCAGGGGATCACCACGCTGATCCCGCAGATCGTGGCCCATGAACTGGGCGCGGACTGGCAGCAGATCGCAGTCGAACCCGCGCCGGTCAGTGGGGCCTATGCCAATGCCGTGCTGGCGGAGCACTGGTCGACCCTGTGGATGCCCTTTGCCGCCGGACTGGCTGAAGCCCCGGATTCGCTCGCCGCGCGCCGCTTTGCCGAACATGAGGCATTCACCGTCACCGCCGATGGCACGTCGCTGGCGGCGCACGAAGGCGCCGCGCGCGCCGCTGCGGCTGCTGCCCGCGCGATGCTGGCGATGGCCGCGGCCCGGCGCTGGAACGCCGCCTGGGAAGAGTGCGAGGCGCAGGGCGGGTTCATCGTCCACGGGGACAAGCGCCTGCGCTTTGCAGAACTGGTCGATGAGGCCGCGCGCTTCAAGGCGCCCGAGCCCCCGGTGCTGCGCGCCGATCCCCCGGCCGAGCGTCCGGGCGAAGTGCTGCCGGGGGGCAAGCTCGCCCGGCCCCGGCTCGATCTGCCGGCCAAGGTCGATGGCAGCGCGGTGTTTGCGGGCGATGTCCGCTTGCCGGGCATGGTCTTTGCCGCGATCCGCCATGCCCCCGTGGCCGAGGCCCGGCTGGTGAGCCACGATCCCGCCCCGGCCAAGGGCGTGGAAGGCCTGATCCAGCTGATCCCCGGCAAGACCTGGCTCGCCGCCGTGGCCAGCACCTGGTGGGCGGCCGAGCGCGCGCTGGGGCTGATCGCCCCGCGCTTTGATACCCAGGGCCGGGCCGATAGCGCCGCGCTCGATGCCGCCCTGCGCCACGGGCTGCGCTTTGGCCACGGTCACACGATCGCCAGCGCGGGCGATCCCGATGAGTGGCTGTCGGGCAGCTACGACCACGCCGCGCAATACCTGATCGCCCCGGCGCTCCACGCCACGCTCGAAACCGCCAGCGCCACCGCGCGACTGAGCAAGGGCAAGCTCGAACTGTGGGCGGCCAGCCAATCGCCCCACGCCGCGCGCCGCGCCGCTGCCGATGCGCTGGGCATGGCGCTGGCCGATGTGGTGCTTTATCCCGTGCCTGCGGGCGGCAGCTTCGATGCCCGGCTGGACAATCCCCATGTGGTCGAAGCCGCGCTGATCGCCAAGGCGGTGGGGCGCCCGGTCCAGCTCACCTGGTCGCGCTGGCAGGAGCAGCTTGCCACCCCGCCGCGTGCGCCGGCCGCCGCGCTGCTGGCCGCGCGCACCGCGCCCGATGGCTCGCTCAGTGCGCTCAAGGTGCGGCTCGCGATGCCGGGAACCGCGAACGAATTTGGTGCGCGGCTGTTCGGCAAGGACGATCCGCGCGCGGCGCTGGAACGGCAAGGCAGCACCGATCCGCTGACGCTTGCCGGGGCGGTCCCGCCCTATGGCATTGCCCATATAGTGGTGCAGCACGTCCCCGTGGCCACTGCGCTCCCCACCGCGCGCCAGCGCGGCAATGGCGCGGCGCTGGGCTGTTTTGTGATCGAGACGTTCATTGATGAGCTGGCCCGGCGCGCAGGCCGCGAGCCGCTGTCCTACCGCATGACCATGCTGGCCGAGGATCCGCGCCTCGCCGCCGTGCTGCAACGCGCAGCCACGCTGGCGCAGTGGGGCGGGGGCGTGGCCGGCAGCGGACAGGGGCTGGCGTGCCACCGCATGATCACAGCGGGGCGCGAAGGACGGATCGCGCTGGTTGCCAGCGCGCGGCGCGATGATCGCGGCATCCGGGTCGACAAGCTGACCGCGGTGGTCGACATCGGCCGGATCATCAACGTCGACATCGCCCGTCAGCAGATCGAAGGGGGCTTGATCTTCGGCATGGCTCTCGCCACCGGGGCGACCAGTGCCTATGCCGACGGCCTGCCGCTCACCGGGCGGCTGGGCCTGATGGGGCTGCCCCTGTTGTCTGATTGCCCGGAGATCGAAGTGGAATTTGTCGAAAGTGCAGCCGATCCGTTTGATCCGGGCGAACTGGGCGTGGCCGTGGCCGCCCCGGCGATCGCCAATGCGCTTGTCGCTTCGGGCAGCGAGCCGCTGCGCAGTCTGCCGCTGACGATGGAGCAAGCCTGATGCGCCCAGCCGATCATCCCGCGATTGCCCCCGCGCGTGTGGGCGTGCTGCTGGTCAACCTTGGCACGCCCGATGCGCCGACCCCCAAGGCGGTGCGCCGGTATCTCAAGGAATTCCTGTCCGATCCGCGCGTGGTCGAAGTGCCGCGCCTGATCTGGTGGCCGATCCTCAACGGGATCATCCTCAACACCCGGCCCAAGAAAAGCGCCCACGCCTATGCGCAGGTCTGGACCAACGATGGCTCGCCGCTGGCCGCGATCACCAAGGGTCAGGCCGAGGCGCTGCAGCAGCAACTGGGCAAGGACGTGCTGGTGCGCTGGGCGATGCGCTATGGCAATCCCGCGCTGGGCGCTGAAGTCCAGGCGCTCAAGGATGCCGGGTGCGAGCGGATCCTGATCTGCCCGCTCTATCCGCAATATTCGGGCGCAACCAACGCCACCGTGATCGATGCGCTGGGCGCGCGGCTGGCCAAGATGCGCTGGCAGCCGGCGCTGCGCACCCTGCCGCCCTATTACGACGATCCGCAGCACATCGCCGCGCTGCGCACCGATCTGGCGCGTCAGCTTGATGGTCTGTCCTTCCGCCCCGAAGTGCTGCTGCTCTCGTTCCACGGGATGCCCGAGCGGACCTTGCACCTGGGCGATCCCTATCACTGTCAGTGCCGCAAGACCGCGCGCCTGCTGGCCGAGGCGCTGGCCCCTGCCTATCCCGATCTTCGGATCGAAGTCAGCTTCCAGTCGCGCTTTGGCCGGGCCAAGTGGCTTGAGCCCGCGACCGATGCCGTGCTGGCCGCCGAAGCCAAGGCTGGCACCCGCCGTCTGGCGATTGCCGCGCCCGGCTTTTCGGCCGATTGCCTTGAAACCCGCGAGGAACTGGCAATCCGCGGGCGGGAACAATTCCTCGAAGCGGGCGGGGCAGACTATGCCGCGCTCGATTGCCTCAACACCTCGCCCGCCGGCATGGCGATGCTCGAAGCGCTGGTGCGCCGCGAGCTCGCGGGGTGGATCTGATCTTGATGGGAGAGTGATAACAATGCCCGGTCTCAACCCCGCTATCGATCCCGATGGCCTGCTCGAATTCTCGGTGGTGTTCACCGACCGCTCGCTCAACCACATGAGCCAGACCTTCCAGCAGGTGATGCGCGACATCCACGCGACGCTTGCCGATGTCTACAAGGCCGAGCGCGTGGCCGTGGTGCCGGGCGGCGGCTCCTATGCGATGGAAGCGGTCGTGCGGCAGTTTGCCACTGGCAAGCGCGTGATGGTTATCCGCAACGGGTTCTTCTCCTATCGCTGGACCCAGATCTTCGAAGCCGGGGCGATCCCGGCGCAGGAAACCGTGCTCAAGGCCCGGCGCATCGGCGATGGGCCGACCGCGCCTTTCGCCCCGGTCCCGGTGGAAGAGGCCGTGGCCGCGATCCGCGCTGAAAAGCCCGAAGTGGTCTTTGCCCCGCACGTTGAAACCGCCAGCGGGATCATCCTGCCCGATGCCTATATCAAGGCGCTGGCCGATGCCGTGCACGAGGTTGGCGGGCTGTTCGTGCTCGATTGCGTGGCCTCGGGCTGCGTCTGGGTCGACATGCAGGCGCTCGGCGTCGACGTGCTGATCTCGGCCCCGCAAAAGGGCTGGTCGGCCAGCCCCTGCGCCGGGCTGGTGATGCTCAATGCTACTGCCCTCGAAGCCTGCCGTGCGGCCAAGTCTACCAGCTTTGCGATCGACCTGGGCAAGTGGGTGACGATCATGGAAGCCTATCTCTCGGGCGGCCATGCCTATCACGCGACCATGCCGACCGACGCGCTGGTCGGCTTCCGCGATGCCATGCTCGAAACCAAGGCGGCCGGGTTTGAAACCCTGCGCGCCGCGCAGTGGGAACAGGGCAACGCCGTGCGCGCGATGCTGGCCGCCAAGGGCGTGCAGTCGGTGGCCGCCGACGGCTTTGCCGCGCCGGGCGTGGTGGTATGCTACACCGCCGATCCCGACGTGCAGAACGGCAAGAAATTTGCCGCGCTGGGCTATCAGATCGCCGCGGGCGTGCCGCTGATGGTGGATGAGGGCGTGGACTACAAAAGCTTCCGTATCGGCCTGTTCGGGCTCGACAAGCTGCTCGACGTTCCGGCCAGCCTTGCGCGGCTTAAAACCGCGTTTGACGCTGTCCTCTAACGCTCGGCGTTACTTAGAAGTCGACCGCGATCCCGTTCTTCACCCAGTCGCCATAGCGGGTGGGTGACAGACCGGCGGGATCGGCCGGGGCCTCGCCGTCCTGCGCCGCGTCGCGGGGCTGGGGCGCGGGTTCGTTCGTCCAATGCGCGGGCTTGGTGAAGGGCTGGGGGCGCTGGGTGGCACGCTGGGTCATGCCTGTCCTTTGCTCCCGCTGGCCCTGAAAGGCAATCGGGTCTCGCGCGCTGCTGGTGTTGATGGGATCAAAACCAGCAGCGCTCGAGATTGCTTGTTGTCCGCGATTTCCGAGCCGTTCGGTGTTTCCACCTCACTCGAAATCGCGCTAGGGGGCAGCGATGGACATTCCCGGTTTCCCCGCGCGCAAGGCCGCGCTCCGCCTGCTTGATGCCGTGCTGCGCCGGGGCGAAACGCTTGATCAGGCCGCCCACGGCGCGCTTCAGGGCCTGCGCGGCGGCGCGGACAAGGCGCTGGCGCGTGCGCTGGCGGGCGAAGTGCTGCGCTGGCTGACCGATCTTGACGCGCTGATCGATAGCGCCACTCGCCAGCCGCTGCCCGAAGATGCCAAGCCGCGCGCCGCGCTGCGGCTGATGCTGGCGGGCTGGCTGCGGCTCGATACCCCGCCGCACGCGGTGGTCGCCACCGGCCTGCCGCTGCTTGCTGGCGGTCCGCGCCGCCTGGCCCACGGGGTATTTTCCACTCTGGTCAAGCGCGGCGCCAGCCTGCCCGCCGCGCCCACTTTGCCCGAACGGGTTGCGGCGCGCTGGGGCGTGCGGGGCGAGGCGATTGCCGCCGGGCTAGGCGATCTGCCCGCGCTTGATCTGTCGCTGCGCGATCCCGCGCAAACCGCCGATTGGGCGGCGCGGCTTGAGGGCACGTCACTCGCCCCCGGCCACGTTCGCCTGCCGCGCGGCACCGCGGTGGAGAACCTTGAAGGCTTCAACGAAGGCGCATGGTGGGTGCAGGATCTCGCCGCCAGTCTGCCCGCGCGGCTGCTGGGTGCGGGCGATCAGGGGCAGGGCGCGCGGCGCGTGCTGGACCTCTGCGCCGCGCCCGGGGGCAAGACCTTGCAGCTCGCCGCCGCCGGCTGGCAGGTTACCGCGCTTGATGCCAGCGCCAAGCGCCTTGAACGCCTGCACGAAAATCTTGCCCGCACGGGCCTGACTGCCGAAGTGGTGGTGGCCGATGCGCTCGAATGGCAACCCGATGCGCCGTTTGATGCCGTGCTGATCGATGCGCCGTGCACCGCCACCGGCACCTGCCGCCGCCATCCCGATGTGCTGCACCGGGTGGGGCCGCGCCAGATCGCCGAAATGGCCGAGCTGCAAGCTGCCCTGCTCAAGCGCGCGGCTGGCTGGGTCAAACCGGGCGGCGAACTGATCTACGCCGTCTGCTCGCTCGAAGCCGAGGAGGGCGAGGATCAGGCCGCCGCCGTGACGCTAACCCCCGCGCCGATCCGCGCCGAGGAGCTGCCCGCCGGCCTTGCCCCGACGGCGCAGGGCTGGCTGCGCACCGATCCCGGGATGCTGGGCGATGCGGGCGGGCTCGACGGGTTCTTCGTGGCGCGCTGGCGGGCCTGAGCCCTATTCGGCGGCCTTGAGGCGCTCGGCAAAGCCCTTGCGCAATTTGGCCAGCTTGGGCGGGATCACTGCCAGGCAATAGGGATTGCGCTGGCCTTCGCCGTCCCAGTATTCCTGATGGTAATCCTCGGCCGGATACCACGTGGCCGGGCCTTCGATCGTCGTCACGATGGGTTCGCTGCGCTCGGCCTGGGCGCGGGCGATCGCGGCTTCGGCTTCGGCGCGCTGGCTGTCATCGAGGGGAAAGATCGCCGAGCGGTATTGCGTGCCCACATCGCCGCCCTGCCGGTTGAGCTGGGTCGGATCGTGGGTGGCGAAATGCACGTCGAGCAGGTCGGCATAGGAAATCACCGCCGGATCAAAGCTGATGCGGATCGCTTCGGCATGGCCGGTGGTATCGGTGCAGACCGCTTTGTAGGTCGGGTTTTCGACATGGCCGCCGATATAGCCGCTGGTCGCCGCGCTGACCCCGGCCAGTTGGCGAAACACCGCTTCGGTGCACCAGAAACAGCCGCCTGCGAAAATGGCCTCGGCCATGATTCAAT
>CALKVF010000113.1 GCA_937996535.1 uncultured Novosphingobium sp.
GGGCCATGATAGGTATAGCGCCCGCCGCGCCCGGCCTCGACCACTTCAAAGCGCGGGTCGAGCAATTCGGCCCGGTCGGCGCTGGTTCCAGCGGTATAGACGGGGGGATGTTCGAGCAGCCAGATCAGCTCGCGCGCCTCGTCGGCGGCGATCGCGGCGTTGCGCAGGGTCATCTCGTCAAGCGCCGTGCGATAGGGCACGGGGGCAAGTGACTGGCGCAGTTCGATGCTCTCTGGCAGGGCGGAATTCATCACGCGTTGCGTGGCGGCATTTGCCGCGGTTATCAAGTGCAGAAGGCAAGGACAGGAACAACGATGCGGTTCGACAGCAACGAGGCATGGAAAACGACAACCGCCGCCGTGGTCGCCAACCGCGACATGCTGCTCGCAATCACCGGAGTGTTCGTGCTGCTGCCCGCCTTCGCGCTGATGGTGTTCCTGCCCGAACCGGCACCCCCGGCCAAGGCCGACGCCGAGGCGCTGCTCGCCGCCTACAGCGGCTATTTCGAGCGCGCCTGGCCGTGGATGCTCGGCGTGATGGCGCTGCACCTGATCGGCACGCTGGCGATGATCGCGCTGATCACCGATCCGCGCCGCCCGACCGTGGGCGAAGCGATCCGCAGCGGCTCGGCCCGCACGCTGACGGCGGGGCTCGCCATGGCGATCCTGTTCTTCGTGCTGAGCTTTGCCGCCGGATTGCCGATCAACCTTGCCGCGCTGGCGGGATCAAAGGCGCTGTCCTTTGCCGGGATGGCCGCCGGACTGACGCTGCTGTTCTACGGCCTGGCCCGCGCGCTGCCGCTGATGCCGGTGGTGGTGATCGAACGGGTCGCCAATCCCTTTGCCGCACTGCGCCGGGCCTGGGCGCTCAGCCGCGGCAATGGCGGACGCCTGCTGGCGTTCTATGCGCTGGTGTTCGTGGCGTTCCTGCTGATGCGCCAGCTGTTTCTCGCTGGCCTGACGATCCTGCTCGGGCTCGTTGTCGGCGCGGAAAGCGGGCAGATGGGAATCGCGCTGGCCGCAAGCAGCATCGATGCGGTGATGAGCGTCTATCTTGCCGCGATGCTGGCTGCGATCCACAGCCAGCTGGCCAGCAACTAGGCCGCGCCCGGACTTAGTCCTTCCAGCCCCAGAACAGCTTGCAGGGCAGCACGTTGAGCGGCTCATACCCGGCATCGATATGGGTGAAGTGCCGGGCCATGAAATCGCGTGCCTTGGCCGAGAACTGATAGACCAGAAACGCCCCGCCGGTGCGCAGCACGCGGTGGGTGGCCGCGGCGATCGCCGGGCCGATCCCATCGGGCAGGGTCGAGAACGGCAGGCCCGACAGCACATAATCGGCGTGGTCATGGCCGTGCGCGCGCACGATCTGTTCGACATCGGCGGCCGAGCCCAGCACCGGCACGAAGCGCGGATCGCGGATCGTGTCCTTGAGATAGTCGATAAACAGCGGGTTGGTGTCGATCACGATCAACATGCCATCGCGCGGCAGCCGTTCGAGCACCGGGCGGCAAAAGGTGCCGACGCCGGGGCCATATTCGACGAACAGCTTGCACTCGTCCCACTTCACCGGTGCGAGCATCTTGGCGATGGTGAACCGCGATGAGGGGATGATCGATCCGACCATCACTGGATGTTTCAGAAAGCCTTCGAAGAAGACCCCCCACGGACCCAGCATCCGCTTGATTCGATGCGCGATTCCCTGAGGCGCGGCCTCGGGGGCAAGCTCGGAAGTCGTCATGCTGGAATGCTGGTCCTGTTGTCGGGAATGACCTTGCCGGCGTTTGCAAATTTGCCGCCCCATTGCAAGGCGCATCGGACAGGGCTAGCGACGAAGCGATGTCAGGTAGCGATCTGCAACCGGGTGCCGCCGGCACCGCCACCACGGCCAGCCTGCCGCGCGGGCGGCTGGTGCTGCTGTTCATGGTCACGCTGGTAACCGCTGCGGGCAATACCGCGATGCAATCGGTGATGCCCGCGATCGGCACCGCGCTCAAGGTTCAGGATTTCTGGATCAGCCTCGCCTACACCTGGTCGGCGCTGCTGTGGATGCTCTGTGCGCCGATGTGGGCGCGCCGCTCGGACAAGCGCGGGCGCAAGGCGATGATGGCGATCGGCCTGATGGGCTTCATCTCCAGCTTCGGGCTATGCGGACTGGCGCTGTGGCTGGG
>CALKVF010000114.1 GCA_937996535.1 uncultured Novosphingobium sp.
TGCCGACCTGCCAGGTCCGGCCGATCGCGTCGGTCAGGTGCCATTCGAGCTTGGGTGCATAGAACGCGCCTTCGCCCGGCAGTTCTTCCCAGCCGTAATCCTCGCTGGCGAGGCCCGCGCGGTGGACCGCATCGCGTAGTTCGGCTTCGGCCTTGTCCCACATCTCCTCGGTGCCGAACCGCTTTTCAGGGCGCAGCGCGAGCTTGATCGAATAGGTAAAGCCGAAGTCCTTGTAGATCCGGTCGGCCAGCGCGCAGAACGCCTGGACTTCATCGACGATCTGGTCTTCGCGGCAGAAGATGTGGGCATCGTCCTGCGTGAACTGGCGCACGCGCATCAGCCCGTGGAGCGCGCCGTGCGGTTCGTTGCGGTGGCAGCAGCCGTTTTCATACAGGCGCAGCGGCAGGTCGCGGTACGACTTGATCCCCTGGCGGAAGATCAGGACGTGCGCCGGGCAGTTCATCGGCTTCAGCGCCATCCAGTCCGCCTCACCCGAGATCACCGGGCCTTCGTCCTCGGTGTTGGGCACTTCGTCGGGGATGACGAACATGTTTTCGCGGTACTTGCCCCAGTGGCCGGATTGCTCCCACTGGCGCGCGTCCATCACCTGCGGGGTCTTGACCTCGCGGTAACCGGCCGCATCGATCGCGCGGCGCATATAGGCTTCCAGCTCACGCCAGATGAGATAGCCCTTGGGGTGCCAGAACACCGAGCCGTGGGCTTCCTGCTGGAGATGGAACAGGTCCATCTCGCCGCCGAGCTTGCGGTGATCGCGCTTGGCGGCTTCTTCGAGCCGGTGGAGATGCTCTTCCAGCTGCTTCTTGTTGAGCCAGCCGGTGCCGTAGATGCGGCTGAGCATCGCGTTGTTCTGATCGCCGCGCCAATAGGCGCCCGACACGCGGGTCAGCTTGAAGGCATTGGGATCGAGCTTGCCGGTCGAGGGCAGGTGCGGCCCGCGGCACATGTCGAGCCAGTCATCGCCCGACCAGTAAACGGTGAGGTCTTCATCCCCCGGCAGTTCGGCAGCCCATTCAGCCTTGAAGCTTTCGCCCTGCTGCTTCCAGCGGCTGATCAGCTGTTCGCGGCTCCACACTTCGCGGCGCAGCGGCTTGTTGGCGGCGATGATCTTGCGCATCTGCGCCTCGATCGCGGGCAGGTCTTCCTCGGTGAAGGGGCGCTCTGCCGGGGCGAAATCGTAATAGAAGCCATCGTCGGTCGAAGGACCGAAGGTGATCTGCGTGCCCGGGAACAGTGCCTGCACGGCTTCGGCCAGGACGTGGGCATAGTCATGCCGCGCCAGATCCAGCGCCTCGGCCTCGTCGCGGCTGGTGATCAGCGCAAGCGTGCAATCGGCGATAAACGGCCGGGTGAGGTCCACCAGTTCGCCATCGACGCGCGCGGCAAGCGCGGCCTTGGCAAGGCCGGGGCCGATCGCGGCGGCGACATCGGCCGGAGTGGAGCCCGCGGGCATTTCGCGCGTGGAACCGTCGGGCAGGCTGATCTTGAGAAGCTCGGACATAACCCGCCCTTAGCCGGGCAAGCGCGCGGGCTCAACCGTCCTCGAACTTGCGCTTTCCGGCGAGCACCGTCATCCGGTGCGCGCTGCCCAGCGCCGTGCCTTTCTGGCGCACGCTGGCCATGAAGCGCCATTCGCAGGTTGCCGCCGCCGGGGTCAGCTCAACCGCCATGTAGCCGCGCTGGCTGGTATCGCACCACTGGAGCTGCGGATTGGCCGCCACCGTCTCGCGCGCAAGGTCGTCGCTGCGCTGCCAGCGGATGGTGTTTTCCGCACCCGGCGAAGTCACCGAATGCCCGCCCATTTCCACGCCGACCCGCTCGCCCTTGCGATCAAGATCAAACGCCCAAGCGTTGTGGCTGTCGCCCGACAGGACGACGACATTGGCATGGGCTTCGAGCGCCGCTTTCATCAGCCGGTCGCGGGCGGCGGGATAGCCGTCCCAGGCGTCCATGTTCCACGGCACGCCCTGATGCCCGGCCGCCACGGCGGACTGGATCCGGTCCTTGAGCCAGCCCGGCGCATCGGCGGCCAGTCCTTGCAGCACGGCATCGCCCATGCGGAGATTGCCCATCACCACTTCCTGCGCCAGCACCTGCCAGGGTTTGCGGGCCCGCACCGACGCTTTCAGCCCATCGGCCAGCCAGGCTTCCTGCCGCGCGCCAAGCAGGGTGCGCGCGGGATCGGCCCAGGCGCCATCGCGGAACGCCGCCAGCGCGGCTTCGGCCTGACCGGGTTCGGCGCCCTTGTAGACATCGAGCATCGAGAGCTGCTTGCCGCGCGCCAGATGGCGGCTTTCCAGCTTGAACACGGTGGCAAGGTCGCCAATTTCGTAAGCCGCCCAATAGTCGTCCGAAACCGGCATCCATTCGCGGTAGGCCTGCTCTGACAAGGCCTTGCGCGTGGCCCAATCGCCTTCATCCGACTGATGGTTTTCCGCGCCGCCTTCCCAGGTGTCATTGGCGGTTTCGTGATCGTCCCACATCGCCACCATCGGCAACACCTGATGGATCCGCTGCAGATCGGGATCGGCGCGATAGGTGCGGAAGCGTTCGCGGTAGCCTTCGAGCGTCACCGCCTCGTCGAGCGGAGCCAGCCGGTCGGCCACGGTCTGCTTGGCCGAGGGATAGTCGCCGCGCTTGTACTCGTAGAAATAGTCGCCGAGGTGAACGGCAAGATCGAACTCGCCGCTTTCGGCGGCATGGGCATAGGCGTTGAAGAACCCGAAGCCATAGTTCGAGCACGAAAACACCGCGAGCCGGAACCGCGCCAGCTTGCCGACCGGCAGCGTGCGGGTGCGCCCGATCGCAGAGACTTCGCCCGAGGGCGCGATGAAGCGGTAGAAATACCACTGCCCCGGCACCAGCCCGCGCGCCCAGCCCTTGGCGCAGTGATCGCTGGCGGGCGAGGCGAGACATTCCCCGCGCGCCGCAACATGGGCAAAGCTCTCATCCTCGGCGAGTTCGAAGGTCAGCTTGGTCTCACCGTCCGCGACATAGCGAGTCCACAGCAGCACCTGCTCGGCCCCCGGCTCACCGCTGGCGACCCCGTGGGTAAAGCCCTTTGCCCCGCCCAGCGCGAAGCCCGGCGCCGACAGCCCGGCGAGGCCCAGCGCGCCCAGCTTGAAGAAAGTGCGGCGCGTGGCGGCAGGGCTTGGCTGAGGCAGGGTCATGGCAGTCTCCCGATCGGTTTGTCGGGATGGGAGACTAGTGCGCAATCGTGACAGGGCAATGGCATTGCTCCGCCCGCCGCGCCGGGGCATGAGGCGGGCATGAGCCAGACCCGTTTCCACGCCATGTCCGATGGTCGCCGCATCGCCTTTCGCCACCGCCCCGGCACCGGCCCGGCGCTGGTATTCCTGCCGGGTTACATGTCCGACATGGCCGGCGGCAAGGCGACAGCGGTGATGGACTGGGCCGCAGCGCAGGGCCGCGAATGCCTGATGCTGGACTATTCCGGCTGCGGGGAAAGCGATGGCACCTTTGCCGAAGGATCGCTGAGCCGCTGGCGCGAGGAAGTGCTCGCCGTGATCGGCGCCTGTTGCAGCGGCCCGGTGGTGCTGATCGGATCGTCGATGGGCGGGTGGCTGATGCTGCTCGCGGCGCTGGCCCGGCCCGGGCAGGTTCATGCGCTGGTCGGGATCGCCGCCGCGCCCGACTTTACCGAATGGGGCACCAGCGCGGCCGACAAGGCCCGCCTCGCCGCCGGTGAGACCGTGTTCGAGCCCAATCCCTATGGCCCCGAACCCACGCCCACCCACGCGCTGTTCTGGGCCGATGGACAGGCGCAGCGCTTGCTCGAAGGCGAGATCGCGCTGACCTGCCCAGTGCGGCTGCTTCACGGCCAGCGCGATGCCGACGTGCCGTGGGAACTGGCACTGCGGATCGCCGGCGCGCTGCGTTCAGCCGACGTGCAGGTCACCCTGATCAAGGATGGCGATCACCGCCTGTCGCGCGAGGCGGACATCGCCCTCTTGCTCCGCACGCTGGCGGCCCTGCCCTGAGCCCCGCTCTTTACCGAGGTTTTCCATGCCCCTTCCGCTTGCCCTGATCGTGCCGCTGGCCGCCCAGATCGGCCCCGGCGGCGCCCTGCCGCAGGCCCCGCTCGAGATCCACCATCGCCGCGAGGCCCGCAGCGCAGCGGCGGCGGAACCGGCTGGCGCAGCAGAGGGGCGGCCCGAAGGCCGTTATGCCGCCTGCCTCGCGCTAACGCAGAGCGATCCGCCAGCCGCAGCCGCCTCGGCGCTGGCCTGGCGCGCGGGGCTGGAAGGGCCGATGCGGGCCCAGGCCGAGCATTGCCGGGGCGTGGCCGAGGCCGCTCAGGGCCACTGGGCCGATGCGGAAACCGCCTTCAGCGCAGCGCGCGAGGCGACCCCGGCAGACGATCACCCGCTGCGCGCCCGGCGCGCGGCAATGGCCGCCAATGCCGCACTGGCATCAGGTGCGGCCCAGCGCGCGCTGACTCTGCTCGACCTTGCCCATACCGACGCGCTGGCCGGCAACCGCGATGACCTGACCGGCGAGATCGCGATCGACCGCGCCCGCGCGCTGGTCGCGTTGGGGCGCAGCGAGGAGGCCAGCATCGCGCTGGCCGAAGCCCGTGCCAAGGCCCCCGATAACCCGCAGGGCTGGCTGCTCTCGGCCACGCTGGCCCGGCGGCAGGGCAAGCTGGCCGAGGCTCAGCCGGAAATCGAGATGGCCGCCAAGCTGCTGCCCGGCGATGGCGAAATCGGACTCGAAGCCGGGGTCATCGCCGTGCTCGGTGGCCGCGACGCCGCCGCCCGGCAGAGCTGGCAGTCGGTGATTGCCGCCGCGCCGGGCAGCGATGCAGCGCGCACCGCAAAGTCCTATCTTGACCAGCTTGGCCCACCGCCTCCACCATCGGCACCATGATCGATCTTTCCGTCCTTGATCTCGTTCCGGTGCGCGAAGGCGGCACCGTGCCTGAAGCTCTCGCCGAAGCCGCGCTGCTCGCCCAGACCGCCGAGGCGGCCGGTTACAAACGCTTCTGGGTGGCCGAACACCACGCGATGGAAGGCATTGCCGGCGGCGCGACATCGGTCGTGCTGGGGCATATCGGGCAAGCGACGACCACGATCCGCATCGGCGCGGGCGGGATCATGCTGCCCAATCACAACCCTTTCGTGATCGCCGAACAGTTCGGCACACTCGATGCGCTGTTTCCGGGCCGGGTCGACCTTGGGCTTGGCCGCGCGCCCGGCGCCGACCAGCGCATCGCCCAGGCGCTGCGCCGTGATCTTGCCCGTGCGTCGGAATACTTCCCGCAGGACGTGGTCGAACTGCGCGCGCTGTTCACCGGCGAGCCGGAACTCGGCATCCGCGCCACGCCCGGCCTTGGCGCACAGGTCCAGATGTGGATGCTCGGCTCCAGCCTGTTCGGCGCGCAGCTCGCCGCGGCGCTGGGGCTGCCCTACGCCTTTGCCTCGCACTTCGCGCCCGATCAGCTCGATGAGGCGCTGCGGCTCTATCGCCACCAGTTCCGCCCCTCGCAGTGGCTTGAGCAGCCCCGGGTGATGGTGGCGATGAACGTGATCGCCGCCGACACCGACGAGGAAGCCGTGCTGCTGGCCTCGTCGATGGACCAAAGCTTTGTTGCGCTGCGCACCGGCAATCCGGGCAAGCTCAAGCCGCCGGTGCCGGGCTATCGCCAGACGCTGAGCCCCTCGCTGCTCGCCATGCTCGAACATATGCGCCAGGCCAGCGCGATCGGCAGCGGAGAAACCGTGCGCGCCGCGATCCACCGCTTTGTCGAACGCACCGGCGCCGATGAACTGATCGTGGGCGGGGCAACCTATGATCCGGCCGCCCGGCGGCGCTCGCTCGACCTGACCGTGGCCGCGCTTGCCTAAGGGCAAACCCGGGCGTTGCCTGGTTGCGGCAGTGACCATTTGCTACTACAATCCGCAAAATAGCTACATAAGATAGCAATTTTATAACAAGCGGGAGTGATCCAGATCCGCTGGTTGAGGAGCAGATAGCATGACGTCAAAGCCCGTCCTCCAAAAGGCTGTTGCGCAGCGGCTGGCTGCCGCCCAGCTGCCCGGCGATGCCCCGCTGGCCGCCGATGCACTGGACCGCGCCGCCGCCTTCATGCTCGATGCCGCTGCCAAGCGCGGCCTGGCCCGCCCGGCCATCGCCATCGAATCGGTCGCGGGCGCGGCCGGCAAACGCTTCATGCGCGTGGCAGTCATCAACGACGACATGCCCTTCCTGGTCGATTCGATCGCCTCGACCATCGCCGCGCAGGGGCTGGCGATCGACCGGCTGGTGCACCCCATTGTGGCGGTGCGCCGCGACGAGGCCGGCACGCTGACCGCGATCGTCGAGGGCGAAGCCGCCGGCGAAAAGCGCGAATCGATGGTCTATCTCGAAACCCAGCGCGGCGATGCCCGCCAGCGCCGGGCACTCGAAAAGGCGCTGGAAACGACGCTGGCCGATGTGCGCGCTGCCGTGGCCGACTGGCCGGCGATGCAGGCGGCGATGGCCGCCGACGCCGATGCCTGCGACGATGGCGAGGGTGCGGCGCTGCTGCGCTGGTTCAAGGACGGAATGCTGACCCAGCTCGGCCACTTGGTTCACGCCCGCGATGGCCGCCAGTCCGATGCTCTGGGGATCTGCGGCAAGAGCGCCACCACCCTGCTCGGCCCGATCTCGTGGGAACGGGCCTTTGCCTGGTTCGATCGCCCCGGCGCGCGCGCGCCGCTGATCGTGAAGTCGAACCAGCCGAGCAACGTCCATCGCCGCACCCCGCTCGATCTGTTCATCGTCCCCCGCCGCGAACAGGGCCAGGTCACCGCGCTGTCCGTACATGCCGGGATCTGGACCAGCGCCGCGCTGGCCGCCGCGCCGACCCAGGTGCCCCGGATGCGCGCCCAGCTGGCCGAGATGACCACGCGGTTCGGCTTTTCGCCCCACGGCCACGCCGGCAAGGCGCTGGTCCACGCGCTGACCGCGCTGCCGCATGACGTGCTGATCTGCTTTGCCGACGCCGATCTCGAACGCATCGCCACCACGACGATGAGCCTGATCGACCGGCCGCGTCCGCGCCTCACTCTCGTGCCCGCGCCGCTGATGCGCCACCTGTTCGCCTTCGTGTGGATCCCGCGCGACATCATGTCGACCGGCACCCGCGTCCAGATCGCGCAGATGCTGGCCGAAGCCTGCGAAGGGCCGGTGCTTGACTGGGCGGTGCAGATCGAGGGCAGCCTCGCGCTGATGCGTTTCGTGCTCGACCTGCCGGCAGTGGCCAGCCTGCCCGACGAAGCTGCGCTCGACGCCCGGCTCCAGGCCATGCTGCGCGGCTGGAGCGAGGCGGTCGAAGGCGAGATCGCGGCCGCCGAGGAACCCTCGCGTGCTGCGGCCATCGCCGCGCGCTTTGCCGAAGGTTTCCCGCTGGCCTATCGCACCACCTATGGCCCGGCCGAAGCCGCGCGCGACATCGCCCGCCTGCGCCGGCTGGCCGGTGAAGGCGAGGACGGCCCGCGCCGCGATGCCCGGCTCCACGCCATGGCCGGCGACGAGCCCGGCACGCTCCGGCTCAAGCTCTACCAGCGCCACGGCGCGCTCGCGCTGTCGGACGCGGTCCCCGCACTCGAAAACTTCGGCTTCCGGGTGATCGAGGATCTGCCCACCGAACTCGACGAGGGACGGCTCGGCACGGTGCACGATTTCCAGCTGGCGATCCCGGCGGGGCAGGATGCCGCCGCGCTGCTCGCCCGCGCCGACGTGATCGAGGCCGCGGTCGCCAACGTGCTCAACGGGCTGGCCGAGGATGATCCCTTCAACCGCCTGATCACCGCGGTCGACCTGTCGGCGCGCGGGGCCAACCTGCTGCGCGCCTGGTATCGCTATCTGCGCCAGACCGGGCTCAACTATTCGGTGCCGACCGCGGTCGATGCGCTGCAGAACGCACCGGGCGTGACCCGCGCGCTGCTGGCGCTGTTCGCGGCGCGCCACGATCCCGCCTTCAAGGGGGATCGCACCGCCGCCGAAACCGCCGCGCAGGACGCAATCCGCGAAGGGCTGGCCGGGGTCTCGGCGATCAACGACGACCGCCTGCTGCGCCAGTACCGCGCTGTGCTCGAAGCCGTGCTGCGGACCAACGCCTTTGCCCCCGCCGGGGCCGAAGCGCTGGCCTTCAAGCTCGATTCCGCAGCCGTTCCTGGCCTGCCCCGGCCCGTGCCATGGCGCGAAATCTTCGTCTATTCGCGCCGGGTCGAAGGCATCCACCTGCGCGCCGGGCCGGTGGCACGCGGCGGGCTGCGCTGGTCCGACCGGCGCGATGACTTCCGCACCGAAGTGCTTGGCCTGATGAAGGCCCAGCGGGTCAAGAACGCAGTGATCGTGCCCACTGGGGCCAAGGGCGGGTTCTATCCCAAGCAGCTGCCCGATCCCACGCGCGACCGTGAAGGCTGGCTGACCGAGGGCAAGGACAGCTACAAGCTGTTCATCCGCACTCTGCTGTCGATCACCGACAACATCGCCGGCGGCAAGGTGGTACATCCCGCCAAGGTGGTGATCCGCGACGGCGAAGACCCCTATTTCGTAGTCGCCGCCGACAAGGGCACCGCGACCTTTTCCGACACCGCGAACGGAATCGCGGCCGAACACGATTTCTGGCTCGACGATGCTTTCGCCAGCGGCGGCTCGAACGGCTATGACCACAAAGCGATGGGCATCACCGCCAAGGGCGCCTGGCTCTCGGTCCAGCGCCACTTCCTCGAACTGGGGGTCGATGTGCAGGCCGATCCGGTCCGCGTGGCGGGCTGCGGCGACATGTCGGGCGACGTGTTCGGCAACGGCATGTTGCTGTCCAAGACGATCCGCCTGGTCGCCGCGTTCGATCACCGCCACATTTTCCTCGATCCCGCGCCCGATGCTGCCGCGGCCTGGGCCGAACGCAGCCGGATGTTCGCGCTGCCGCGCTCAAGCTGGGACGATTACGACAAGGCGCTGATCTCGAAGGGCGGCGGGGTCTTTGCCCGCAGCCTCAAGGAAATCCCGCTCAGCCCCGAAGTGCGCGCGATGCTGGGGCTGGAGGTCGACAGCATCGATCCCGACAGCCTGATCACCGCGATCCTCAAGGCCGAGGTCGACCTGCTGTGGTTCGGCGGGATCGGCACCTATGTGAAGGCCGCGGCAGAAAACAACGTGGCGGTGGGCGATCCGGCCAATGACGCGCTGCGGATCGATGGCGGCGATGTGCGCGCCCGGGTGATCGGCGAAGGCGCGAACCTCGGCTGCACCCAGGCCGGGCGGATCGAATTCGCGCTCAGCGGCGCAAACGGCCGGGGCGGCCGGATCAACACCGACTTCATCGACAATTCGGCCGGGGTCGACTGCTCGGACAACGAGGTCAACATCAAGATCGCGCTGGCCGGCGCCAAGCGCGCCGGGCGGATCGACGAGGCGGGCCGGGTCGCGCTGCTTGCGCAGATGACCGATGAGGTCGCCGACATCGTGCTTGAGGACAACCGGCTTCAGGCACTGGCGCTATCGATCGCGGCAGCCGGCGGGGCCCCCGCCGTGGCCGCGCAGGTGCGCCTGATCGAAACGCTCGAACAGGGCGGGCACCTCGATCGCAAGACCGAAGGGCTGGCCGACAGCGACACGCTGGTGCGCCGCGCTGCCGACGGGCAGGGGCTGACCCGCCCCGAACTGGCGGTGCTGTTGTCCTCGACCAAGCTGGTCCTGCAGGACGCGCTCGAAGGCTCGGCACTGGTCGACGATCCGGGGCTGGAGGGTGAGCTGCTGGGCAAGTTCCCGGCGCCGATGCGCGAAGCTTTCCGGCAGGACATCGCCGAGCACCGCCTGCGCCGCGAAATCATCGCCACCCGGATCGCCAACCGTATGGTCAACCGGCTGGGGCTGATCCATCCCTTCGAGCTGGCCGAAGAAGAAGGCGCGACTCTGGCCCAGGTCACCGCCGCCTTCGTCGCGGTCGAGCAGCTGCTGGGCATGGACAAGGTCTGGACCGCGATCGAGGACACCGCGATGCCAGAGGCCGCGCGGATCCTGCTGTTCGATCGCGCGGCATCCGCCGTGACCGACCACATGGCCGACGTGCTGCGGGTTTGCGGCGGCGGGATCGAGCCGTCGGCGCTCGTTGCCGCGCTCTCCGGCGGGGTCGCGGCGCTGATCGCGGAAAGCGACAGTCTGCTCACCGGCGAGGCCGCGGCCCAATCGCTGCGGATGCGCGCGGTGCTGACCGAAGCCGGCGCACCGGCGGATCTGGCGGCCATGGTCGCCCGGCTGTTCGATCTTGATGGCACCATCGGGATTGCCCGGCTGGCCCGCGACAGTGGGGTTGCTCCCGGCGCGATCACCACGGCCTTCACCACGCTGGGCGCGGCGCTGGGGCTCGACTGGGCGCAGATGACCGCCGCGCGGATGAGCCCGTCCGATCCGTGGGAACGCCTGCTGGTCAACGGCCTTGCGCGCGATTTCCAGCAGATGCGGCTCGATTTCCTGCGCCGCGCGATGGCCGGCACGGGCAATCCGGCGGCCGCGGTGCAGCTGTGGGCCGACGCGCAAGCCGGCGCGATCAGCCAGTTCCGCACCGTGATCACCCGCGCGCAGGCAGCCACCCCGGTCGCGCCGGCGATGCTCGCCCAAATCGCCAGCCAGGCCCGCGCGCTGCTCGGGCGCTAAGCGGAGGCCAGTCGATGCTGCGCCCAGCGCGCGGCATCGGCCACCGCCGGGTCGGGATCGTCCAGCAGTGCGGCTACTGCGGGCAGCAGCGCGGGATCGCCGCTGTTGCCGGCGGCGTAGAGGCAGTTGCGCACCATCCGATCACGCCCGATGCGCTTGATCGGCGAGCCGGAGAACAGCGCGCGAAAGCCCGCGTCATCGAGCGCGAGCAGGTCGGCCAGCCGCGGCGCGACCAGTTCCGCGCGCGGCAGGAACGCCCGCATCGCGTGGGCGGCATCGGCGAACTTGTTCCACGGGCAGGCCGCCAAACAATCGTCGCAGCCATAGATCCGGTTGCCCAGCGCAGCGCGAAATTCGTCCGGGACCGGGCCCTTGTGCTCGATCGTGAGATAGGAAATGCAGCGCCGCGCATCGAGCCGGTAAGGCGCGGGAAACGCCGCGGTCGGGCAGGCCCGCTGGCAGGCATCGCACGACCCGCAGCGGTCCTCGCCCGGCGCATCAGGCGCGAAAGCCAGCGTGGTGTAGATCGCGCCCAGGAACAGCCAGTTGCCATGTTCGCGGCTGACCACATTGGTGTGCTTGCCCTGCCAGCCTAGCCCCGCCGCCGCGCCGAGCGGTTTTTCCATCACCGGGGCCGTATCGACGAACACCTTGACCCCAGCTTCGCCCAGCCCGCGTTTTTCGGCATCGGCCACCAGCCAGCGGGCGAGCGCTTTCAGCGCCTTCTTCACCGTGTCGTGATAGTCGCGCCCCTGGGCATAGACCGAGATCCGCCCCCGATCGCCCACCCCTTCAAGCGCGCGCGGATCCTGCGCCGGGGCATAGCTCATCCCCAGCGCGATCACACTTTGCGCCTCGTCCCACAGGCCTTGCGGGCTGCGGCGATGGTGGGCGCGGTCGGCCATCCACTCCATCGCGCCGTGGTTACCCTCGGCCAACCAGGCATCGAGCCGCGCGGCGCGCACCGGATCTTCGCGCGCCGGGGTCACCCCGCAAGCGACAAAGCCCAGCCGCCGGGCTTCTTCGCCCAGGGCATCGCGCAGGGCAGTGATTGGCGCGGTGTTAACCAAGTTTCCTGTTGCTCCTGTTCACGCGGGGCGCACTATGGCCCGGCCCATGGAACTAGGGGAATGGCAAATGGGGAGCAACGCCGCAGGTGATGCCGCGCGCCCCCTCGCGATCGAGGCGCGCGGACTGGTCAAGCGGTTCGAGGGGTTCACCGCGGTCGACGGGGTCGATCTGGCGGTGCCCGAAGGCGCGATCTACGGCATCCTCGGCCCCAACGGCGCGGGCAAGACCACGACCCTGCGGATGCTGCTCGGGATTATCGATCTCGATGCGGGGCTGCGCCGGGTGCTCGGCCATGAGCGCCCGCACGAAGTGGCCCACACAATCGGCTACCTGCCCGAGGAGCGCGGCCTCTATCCCGCGATGAAGGCCTATGAGGCGATCGCCTTTCTCGGCGCGCTGCGCGGGCTGCCGCTGGCCGAAGGGCGGCGGCGGGGCAAGGCCCTGCTCGAACAGCACGGGCTGGGCTATGCCATCGACCGCCAGATCCGCCAGCTGTCCAAGGGCATGGCCCAGCAGGTCCAGCTGCTCGGCACGCTGGTGCATGAACCGCGGCTGGTGGTGTTTGACGAACCGTTTTCGGGGCTCGACGCGCTCAACCAGGGCAAGCTCGAACAGATGATCCGCGCACTCGCCGCCAAGGGCACCACGGTGATCTTCTCCACCCATGTCATCGCCCATGCCGAGCGCCTGTGCGACGAAGTGGCGATCATCGCCGGGGGCAAGGTGCCTTTCGCCGGTCCGGTCGATGTCGCGCGGGACCGGATCCGCCCGCAGGTCAGGCTCGAAACCCGCGCCGCCGACGGGCCGTGGCGCGCCGCGCTGCCTGCCGATGCCCGCCGCGAAGGCGCGCTGTGGTGCTTTTCGCTCCCCGAAAGCGGGGTTGAACCCCTCCTGCGCGCACTGATCGAGGGCGAGGCGGGGATCCTCTCGCTGTCGATCGAGCGTGCCGGGCTCCACGATGCGTTTGTTGCCATTGCCGGCGAAGCGGCCGCCCGCGCGCTCGCCGCCGCCCCCGAACCGGAGCCCAGCCGATGACCGCCCCTGCCCGCACCGGCCGCCTTTCCACCCTGGCCGCAGCCCTGGTGGTTGCGCGGCGCGACTTTACCGCGATCCTGCTCTCGCGCAGCTTCCTGTTCTTCCTGCTCGGCCCGCTGTTTCCGCTGCTGGTCGGCGGGCTGGCCGGGGGGATCGGGCAAAAGGTGCAGGACAGCGCCGATCGCCCCGAACTCGGCGTAGCGATGAGCCGGGCCGACATTGCCCAATTGCGCGTGGCGCACTGGCGGCTCGCCCCGCAGCTCGGCCCGGCGCTGCCCGAACTGGTGGTGCTGGCTGAAGTGCCGCCGGGCGAAACCTTCGACCCGGTCCGCGCAATGCGCCGCGACCGGGCCAATCTTGCCGCGATCCTCAGCGGCAGCCTTGCCCATCCGGTGCTGACCGGCCCCGCCGAACGGATTACCGGCTGGCAGGGCCGGGTCGCGCTGCTCACCGCCGAAGCCCAGCGCAGTGCGCCCGCCGCCACCCCCTCGGTGCGGCTGGCCCCGATCGCCACCAGCACCGCCGACCAGACCCACGGCCGGGTGGTGACCGCGCAGCTCGGCCAGACGGTGCTGTTCCTGCTGACCATGCTGCTCGCCGGGATGGTGCTATCCAACCTGGTCGAGGAGAAGGGCAACAAGATCATCGAAGTGCTCGCCGCCGCGATCCCGATGGACGCGGTGTTCCTGGGCAAGCTGTTCGCCATGCTCGCGGTGTCGTGGGTCGGGATCTCGGTCTGGGCGCTGGCGGGCGGCGCGGTCTGGCTGGGGGCGGGACACAGCCTCGCGGACTATCCCGCGCCAGCGGTGGGCTGGGCGGCGTTCCTCGGGCTCGGCGTCGTCTATTTCTCGCTTGGCTACCTGCTGCTTGGCTCGATCTTCCTGGCGATCGGCTCGATGGCAACCACCGTGCGCGAAGTGCAGACCCTGTCGATGCCGGTGACCATGCTCCAGCTGCTCAACTTCTTCTTCGCCAGCTACGCGATGGCCCAGCCGGGCACCTGGATCGAATTCACCGCGATGGCCGTGCCGTTCAGTTCGCCCTTCACCATGCTGGCGCGGGCCGCGCAAAGCCCGGCGCTGTGGCCCCATGCCGCAGCGATCGGCTGGCAGCTGGTCTGGGTGGCGGTGCTGGTGCGGCTGGGCGCTGCGCTGTTCCGCACGCGGGTGATGCAGAGCGGGCCCAAGCGCGCGCCGCGCCGCCGCTGGTGGCGCCGCGCGGCCCCCGTCACGCCCTGACACGCAGGCCGCGCAGTTTGCCGAGGCCCTATTGACTCTTAGGTAAGTTGCTGCGGATAAGTTCCAAAGCGCAACGGATCGCAAGAGATTCGTGCCTGAGAGGAATTTCCATGGCCACCCAACCGCTTGCCGACCAGAAGCCGACCTATCGCTCCTCGCCCAGCGCGACCGAAGCCTTCGAGGGCTGGCTCAAGGAACACCAGCAGGATATGCCGGTCCACACCCATCCGTGGGACGTGTCGCGCTCGGACATCTATGCCGAGGACCGCTGGCAGCCGATCTTCGCCGAGATGCGCGCCCAGGCCCCGGTCAACAAGGTCACCGGCACGCCCTATGGCGATTTCTGGAACGTCACCACGATCAAGACCATCCAGCACGTCGAATCGCTGCCGGAACTGTTTTCCTCGTCGTGGGAGTTTGGCGGGATCACGATCGGCGATCCGCCGGCCGATACCACGCCCGAACACCTTGCCGAACGCCGCCTGCCGATGTTCATCGCGATGGACCGCCCCGATCACACCGGCCAGCGCCGCACCGTGGCCCCGGCCTTTACCCCTGCTGAAATCGAAAAGCTGGCCGCCGAAGTGCGCGCCCGCACCCAGGCCACGCTGGATAGCCTGCCGTGGGGCGAACAGTTCGACTGGGTCGACAAGGTCTCGATCGAACTGACCACCGGGATGCTCGCGATCCTGTTCGGCTTCCCGTGGGAAGACCGCCGCCTGCTGACCTTCTGGTCGGACTGGGCGGGCGATGTCGAACTGGGCCTGGCCCGCGAATTGCAGGATCTGCGCTGGGAAATCTTCGGTGAAATGGCCGGCTATTTCCAGCGCCTGTGGGTCGAACGCGTCAACGCCCCGCCGAGCCGCGATCTCATTTCGATGATGATCCATTCGGACGCGATGAACCACATGAGCCCGCAGGAATTCATGGGCAACCTGATCCTGCTGATCGTGGGCGGCAACGACACCACCCGCAACACCATGTCGGGCATCGTTCACGCGCTTGACAAGTTCCCCGATCAGCGTGCGATCTTTGAAAACGATCCCTCGGTGATCCCCAACGCGGTGCAGGAATGCATCCGCTATGTCACCCCGCTGGCGCACATGCGCCGCACCGCGACTGCCGATGCCGACCTGTTCGGCAACCAGATCAAGAAGGGCGACAAGCTGCTGCTGTGGTACATCTCGGGCAACCGTGACGAAGACGTGTTCCCCGATGCCGACAAGCTGATCATCACCCGCGAGAATGCCCGCCGGCACGTGGCCTTCGGCTATGGCATCCACCGCTGCGTGGGCGCACGGCTGGCCGAACTCCAGCTCAAGATCCTGATGGAAGAAATGCACGCCCGGCGGATGCGGGTGGACGTGACCGGCAAGGTCGAACGCGTCCGCGCCAACTTCGTCCACGGCTTCCGCAAGCTCGAAGTCACGCTCAGCAAGTTCTGAGCTGCCAAGACCGGAAAACAGCAAAGGGCGGGCCCGCAAGGGTTCGCCCTTTTTGCTGCGTCTAACGCACCACCCGCCAGACCATCAGCCCCGATTGCCGGGGCATCGGCATGGGGCGCAGCCATGCCGGTGGGCGATTGTCCGCCAGCGCCGCCATCAGCCCGTGGGGCGCGGCGCGGCGATAGGTGGCGGCCTCGGTCAGGCCCGGGCAGATCGCGACGAAGCCGACGTCATGGGCTGCGGCGATCTGCTGCGCGGCGGCGGGATCGACGATGAACGCCGCGATCACATCGTGCAGCGCCGCGGGCGCGCGGTGGTGCGCGGTCGCCACCACCCGGTGCCGGGTTTGGGTGAGGATTGCGGGGCCAAGGTCGATCGGGGCAAGGATCGTTGCCGGCACCTCGCGCGCCAGCAGCGGCGCGGCGGCGCGCAGGTCGCAAGCGGCAAGCGCCGAGCCCGGCAGCTGCGAGGTCGTCTCGGGAAACAGCGCAGCCCCGGCCCGCAGCGGCAAGGCCGGCATAACCGCCAGCGCCATTCCGCCCAGCGCCGCCAGCCGTTTCAATGGGGCACGGATCCGCCGCGCCGCGCCGTGCCATTGCCACAGCTGCCAGCCCAGCGGCACGGCGGCAAAGGCGCAGGCAAAGCCCGAAGCTCGCGCCACCATCACGGCCAGCACCAGCGCGCCGCCCAGCAGCAGCGCATAGTCGCACCAGAATTCGCGCAGCCAGCCGTGCGAACGGCGCCACAGCCGCACACTGGCAATCAGTCCCAGCAGCGGCGGCACGATCATCTGCGCAATCACCGGCAGCGGCTGGAGCCACACCGGGCGGCCTTCGAGAACATTGTCATACCAGAATTGGCGCACCAGCGGATCCAGCCCGCCAAACGGCCCGGCGCGGCAGGCTGGCGCAATGCCCAGCAGCGCGCCCGCCGCGACCAGCGCGATTACGCCCAGCCCGGCCGCGATCCGCCAACCCGCCACGCGCGGCAGCAGCGCGAGCGCGCTCACCCCGGCAGCGGCGATCCACAGCGCGGCAAGATAGGCAGGGGATAGCGTGTCGCAATGGCTCGCCAGATCGGCCAGCCCGCGCGTGCCGAGAAAGGCCACCGTGCCAACCAGCGCGAGCGCCTGGACATAGCCGGCAAGCAAGGCCGCCGAGCCCGGCTCGCGCAGCCAGCGCAGCGCCATGACGCCGCCAAACAGCGCCGCCAACGGGAGCAGTTCAAGGCTGATGGTCATGCCCAGCGCCAAGGCGGCCCCCGCACCCCAACCGGCCAGCTGCGGGCGGCGGGCGGCAAGGCTGCCAAGCGCGGCCAGCGCGCAGACGATCTGCCAGCCGTGGTGATCGATCCGCAGTGGCTGCATCTGCCCTGCCGTCGGGGTCAAGAGCGCCGGCACCACGCAGGCATAGGGCAGCACCGGCGCGCCGAGCACCCGCCAGGCCAGCCGCCCGGCAAAGCCCAACGCCGCGCCAAGGGTGAGCAGCGGGACCAGCACCAGCGCCGCGCGTTCGGCCAGATCCGCGCCCAACAACGGGCGCAGCAGCAACTGGATCAGCCACAGCGGCAGATCGACCAGCCGCGACCAGTGCATCGCCATGCCGTGGGGCGGATCGACCCGGTATTGGTGGAGATCGAAAAAGTCCTGCCCGGCGAGCAGATCGCGCACTTCAACCACGCGCAGGGCATCGTCGGCATCGGGCAGGGCCAGCCCCGCGATTGCGCGCCAGGATGCCGCCACGAAGATCGCGCTGACCGCCAGCCAGATCAGGGCGGCGGGGATCACCCACTCGCGCGACCAGGCCGGCCGGCGGCGTTCGATGAAGATCATGGCGCGGGCGCCAGTCGGAACACCACCCGCTCACGCAGCAGCCAGGTCAGGGTGAAGCTGGCGCCGATCGCGGCAAGCTTGGCCGCGCGCGGGTCGATCCCCAGCGCCGCGCCGCACCCGACGATCGCGGTGGTCAGGGCAAGGCCAAGCAAGGCCGAGCCGACAAACAAGGCTTTCTGCGCGGTGCGCTGCGGGCCGCGGGCGGCAACCCCGTGCACGAAGACCACCCGGCTCGACAGGAGCCAATGCGCCGCGATCCCCAGCGTATAGCCCAGCGCCGCCGCTGCGGCGGGCGGCAGACCAAAGCGCAGGGCGACCAGGAACGTGCCCATGTCCACCCCCAGCGCCAGCGCACTGGCCGCAAGGTAGCGCAGCAGCATCTCAGGCCGCGTTGCGGCGCGGTGTGGGCACGCGCTCTGGCACGGCGCGCAGCGAGGCGAGCGCCGCCGCCTGGTCGCCGCTCAGCGCGCCCTCGGTCCCGGCTTCGTGATATTCGGCGTCCTCGTTGACGCACCAGACATCATAGACGCGGCTGCCCGCGAGAATGTTCTGCGCGGTCAGCATCGCGGTCATCATCGCGTGGTCCTGGTTGTTGTAGCGGTGCATCCCGTTGCGCCCGATCAGGTGCAGCGTGGGATGGGCGCTTTCGAGTTCGGCGCGCATCGCCTCGACATGGGCGGCATAGTCGGCATCATAGACCGGATAGGCCTTTTCCTGGCGCACCACGGTGCCGCCGATCACCTGTTCGGCCGAAACCAGCCCCAGCAGCGCCAGTTCGCGGGTCGCCAGATTGACCAGTTCCTCGTCGGCCATCGACCACAGCCCATCACCTTCGAAACAGAAGTATTCCAGACCGACACAGGCCACCCCGGCATCGGGCACCATTTCGGGCGACCACGAGCGGAAGTTCTGGATCCGCCCGACCTTCACCTTGCTGTCGTGAATGTAGATCCAGTTATCGGGGAACAGATCGTCGCTGCGGATCTGCAGCGCGACGGTGAGGAAATCGCGGTAGCGCAGCTGCTTGGCGTTGAGACTTGTCGCGGGCAGCGGATGCAGCCGGGCCGCAAGGTCGCGCAGCGGGGCCGAGCTGATCGCATGGGCCGCGCGGATCACGGTTTCGCCGCCATCATGGCTGGCAGTCAGGCGCCAGCCGCCCTGCCCATCGCTCGCCAACTGCTTGAGCGCATGGCCCATCAGCACTTCGCCCTTGCCGGTGGCGAGGATCTTGTCGCGCGCGGCATCCCACATCATCCCCGGGCCCAGGCGCGGATAGCGGAAGGTTTCGAGCAGGGTCTTGGCCTGCATCCCGTCGTTGGGGCGCTTGTTGAGGCCAAGGCTGCGCTTCAGCCCATCGACCACCGCGCTCCACAGCGACAGGCCCTTGATCCGCTGGGCCGCCCAGTCGGCGCTCATTTCGTCGCAGGGCATCCCCCAGACCTTCTCGGTATAGGTCTTGAAGAAGATCGAATAGAGCTTCCGCCCGAACTGGTTGATGGTCCAGTCCTCGAAGCTTGTGACCTTGCGGTTGGGAAACAGCTTGGCCTTGGCGAAACTCGCCATGCACAGCGCCGAACGCATCACCCCGAGGTTCCACAGCGCCTCGAACGCGCGCAGCGGATAGGAATAGAACCGGCCTTCGTAATAGATCCGGCTCATGCGCGGGCGCTGAATGAAATCGTCGGGCAGGATCTCGTTCCAGAGATCGACCACGGCCTGCGATTTCGAAAAGAAGCGGTGCCCGCCGATGTCGAAGCGGTACCCCTGATGCTCGACCGTGCGGCTGATCCCGCCAACGTAATGCGGATCCTGCTCGATTACCGCGACCGACAGCCCGGCCCGGGTGAGCAGATAACCAGTGGTGAGGCCGGCCGGCCCCGCCCCGATGATCGCCACATCGACGGTCTTTTCGCGCTGCGCTGCGGCGCTGCGCGCGCCAGTGAACCCGGTAACAGCCATTTTGCCCCCACTTGAACGGTCGGGGCAGAAGTGAAGGAAAATGCCTAATCACCGGTTAACGCCGGCGGGCTGATCGGGGGCAAGGCCCCGCAGCTGTGGTGCGGACGGTGGGACTCGAACCCACACGATCAAGGATCAAGGGATTTTAAGTCCCCTGCGTCTACCATTCCGCCACGTCCGCGCAGCACCAAGCCCGCGCGATGTGGCAGATCGCACGGGCCGGTTCAATCATTGACGGGCGTTAAATGCCAGCGGCGCTCAATCGGCGTTGAGGCGCGCGCGCATTTCCTTGCCGGGCTTGAAATAGGGCACGCTCTTGCCGGGCACGTCGACCGCTTCGCCGGTGCGCGGATTACGACCCTTGCGGGCATCGCGTTCGCGGGTCGAGAAAGCGCCGAAGCCGCGCAGTTCGGCCCGGCCACCCTTGGCGAGGCGCTGCGCGATCTCGTCAAAGAACACGCTCACCACCTTTTCGACTTCTTCCTGACGCAGGCCAGGGTTTTCCTGGGCCAAAGCCGCCACCAATTCGGATCTGATCATCGCACGCCTTCCACCGGGCCACAGCGCGGCCCGCAACTTCAGTTATGGTAAAAAGAGCGGCGCAGCTTCCGACCCGGTACAAGCGGCAACGCAAGCGCATGATTGCCAGAGCAATTTGCCCTAGGCAACGGCAAATCCCAACCGATTCTGGAAGTTTTTCAAACCATTTCGAGGAGATCTGCCGGGGCGATCCCCAGCCGCGCGATGCGCGCGCGGATCGCCGGCCAATCGCGGGCGAGAAACAGTTCGCGTTCGCTGCGGCGCAAACGCTCGGCCGCGCCGGAGGCGACGAACATTCCGACCCCGCGCTGCACCTCGACCAGCCCGTCGAGCTGGAACTGCTGATAAGCCTTGGCCACGGTCAGCGGATTGGCGCCCTGCTGGGCGGCAAAGGCCCGGACCGAGGGCAGCATCGTGCCTTCGGCGTAAGTGCCATCGATGATCGCTCCGGCTATCAGATCGCGCAGCTTGAGATAGACGGGTTTGCCGGTGTTTGCCATGGTGCATCAGTGCCATAATACAGCGCCGCACGCAAGCGGAGTCCCCGCGCCGTTGCGCCGCGTAAGCTCATTACGCCGCCGCGCAACATTGTGCTTTCCTGCACCGAAAACCCCGCTAATCTGACCGCTTCGCCTCGCGCCGCACTCCATGCGCGATTGCCGGGGCACACAAGGTATTGGGGAGCATCAGGCACATGAGCCAGACCATCGACGACGCAACCGCAGAGCCGGGCGCCGTTCCTGCCGATTTCACCGGCATCCATCCCGGCGCTTCGGGCGGCGACCAGTGGTTCGGCCACCCGCGCCAGCTCGCCCGCCTGTTCACCACCGAGGCGATGGAACGCTTCGGCTATTACGGGATGCGCGCGCTGCTGACGCTCTATCTGGCGCAGCACTTCCTGTTCAACGACACCACCACCACCGGGATCTACGGCGGCTTCACCGCGCTGGTCTATCTCACCCCGCTGGTCGGCGGGCTGCTGGCGGATCGCTATCTCGGCTCCAAGCGTTCGGTAAAGTTCGGCGCGATCATGATGTCGCTGGGCTATGCGGTGCTGTGTTTTTCGAGCACCGGCGGCATGGCCAAGCCCTTCGCGATGATCGAGGGACAGCGTTATGAAGTGACCATCACCGGCAGCGGCGATGCCAAGCAGCAGTATGTCACCGATGCGGGGCAACAGCTGCTGATCAAGGGCAACGACGACAAGACCGTCTCGCTGATCGCGGCCGATGGCCACGAAGCACGCAAGGTCGCCTCTGATCAGTTCAAGTCCGATGGCGAGCGTTCGGCGCTGTTCACCTTCATGCTGCTGACCGGCCTGGCGCTGGTCACGGTCGGCAACGGGTTCTTCAAGCCCAACATTTCGACCATCGTCGGCTCGCTCTATGCCGATGGCGACCGCCGCCGGGATGCGGGCTTCACCATCTTCTACATGGGGATCAACCTTGGCTCGCTGTTCTCGCAGATCCTCTGCCCGCTGCTCGCGGTCGGCATGGGCTCGTGGGGCGGGCTTGGCTGGTGGGCGGGCTTTGCCCTGGCCGCGGCCGGCATGGCGGTGTCGTGGATGCTGTTCCAGTTCGATGGCGGCAAGCTTGACGGCTATGGCGATCGCCCGGCCGGGGCCGATGCCAGCAAGGACATGCTGATCTACATCGGCTCGCTGCTGACCGTGCCGGTGGCCTACCTGCTGTTCGCCAACCTGATGGACTATGTGAAGCCCGAAGCGGGCAGCGGCATCCTTGGCTACATCGCCACCCTGCCGATCATGGGCAAGATCATGTTCGGCACCTTCCTGGTCGCCGTGCCGGGGATCCTGGGCTGGTCGTGGCTCAACGGCGATCGCCGCGAATTCCAGATGATGGTCGCCGCGATGGTGCTGGTCACGTTCAACACCGTGTTCTGGACCCTGTTCGAACAGGCCGGTTCCTCGCTGACGCTGTTCGCCGATCGCAACACCGACATGAGCGTGTTCGGCCTGTTTTCGATCACCGCCGGGCAGACCCAGTTCTTCAACGCCTTCTTCATCGTCGCGCTGGCGCCGCTGTTCTCGATGCTGTGGAATGGCCTTGCCAAGCGCGGGATCGAACCGACCATCCCGGTCAAGTTCGGCCTCGCGCTGGTCGGCGTGGGCGGCGGCTTCCTGTTCCTCGTCTGGGGCGCGCAGTTCGCCGGGGCCGATTTCAAGGTCGCGCTGTGGTGGCTGGCCGGGCTCTACCTGATCCACTCGATCGCCGAACTGTGCATTTCGCCGGTCGGCCTCTCGATGATCACCAAGCTGTCGATCGCCCGGATCGTCGGCCTGATGATGGGGGTCTGGTTCCTCTCGATCTCGGTCGCGCAATATGTCGCGGGCGTGGTTGCCCAGGTTGCCAGCGTCGAAACCGTCGGCGGGCAGGTCACCAACCTCAAGGTCAGCCTCGATACCTATGTCGGGGTGTTCACCACCATCGGCTGGATCGCGGTGGGCATCGGCGCGCTGCTGCTGGTGCTGGCCTGGCCGCTCAAGACGCTCATGCACGGAGTGAAGTGATCATGCGCCCAGTCCGCCAATCCGTCCGCGCGCCGATCCGCGCCATCGCCGCAGGGGTGCTGCTGGCCGCAGCCCTCAACGCGCCGAGCGCCGGGATCGCCCGCGACAAGAAGGTCGAAGACGCCGCGGTGAAAGCCGCGCGCGACTTTGACAAAAACCCCTACCCCTCAACCTACAAGCCCTACCCTTCGGCGCCGACCGCGCTGCTCCACGCCACCGTGTTCGACGGCGCGGGCGCACGGATCGACAACGGCACGGTGCTGCTTGACGGGGGCAAGGTGGTCGCGGTGGGCGGACCCGATCTGGCCGTGCCCGAAGGCTATGCCAGGATCGATGCCACCGGGCGGTTCGTCACCCCGGGTATCATCGACGCGCACAGCCACCTCGGCGTCTATCCCAGCCCCGCCGTCGAAGGCCATTCGGACGGCAACGAAATGACCGATCCGACCACCCCCAACGTCTGGGCCGAACATTCGGTCTGGCCGCAGGATCCGGGCTTTTCGCGCGCGCTGGCGAACGGCGGGGTGACCGCGCTGGAAGTGCTGCCGGGTTCGGGCAACCTGATGGGCGGCCGCGCGGTTACGCTCAAGAACGTGGCCAGCCGCACGGTGCAGGGGATGAAGTTCCCCGGCGCGCCCTACAGTCTCAAGATGGCCTGCGGCGAAAATCCCAAACGCGTCTATGGCTCCAAGGGCCGCATCCCGTCGACCCGGATGGGCAATTTCGCGGTCGATCGCGAAACCTGGATCAAGGCCCAGGAATATCGCCGCAAGCGCGACGAGGGCAAGCTGGAGAGCCGCGACCTAGGGATGGAAACCCTGGCGGGCGTGCTCGACGGCGAAATCCTCATCCAAAACCACTGCTACAAGGCCGAGGAAATGGCGCTGGTGATCGATATGTCGAAGGAATTCGGCTATCACGTCAGCGCGTTCCACCACGCGGTCGAAGCCTACAAGATCGGCGATCTGCTCAAGCAGAACGACATCTGCTCGGCGGTCTGGGCCGACTGGTGGGGCTTCAAGATGGAAGCCTATGACGCGATCCCCGAAAACGCCGGCCTGCTCTACAAGGCCGGAGCCTGCGTGGTGATCCATTCGGACGATGAAAACGGGATCCAGCGGCTCAACCAGGAAGCCGCCAAGGCGCAGGGCGATGCCCGCCGCGCCGGGATCGACATCCCCGATGCCGAAGTGATCCGCTGGCTGACGCTGAACCCCGCCAAGGCGATCGGGATCGACAAGCAGACCGGCAGCCTCACCCCCGGCAAGATGGCCGACGTGGTGCTGTGGAACGGCAATCCGCTGTCGGTCTATTCGCGCCCCGACAAAGTCTGGATCGATGGCGCACTGATGTTCGACGCAGCCGATCCCAAGCATCGCCCGGTGAGCGACTTCGAACTTGGCCAGAACGGCGAAGGAGACGTGAAATGAGCCCGCGCACCCTTACCGCCAGCCTTGCCGCGCTGCTCGCGGCCAGCGCCGCACCGGCGCTGGCGCAGGGCCTTGGCACCAGCTGGGCCGTGACCAATGCCCACCTCGTCATCGGCGATGGTTCGGCCCCGATCGACCACGGCACCGTGGTGGTCCGCGCCGGCAAGGTCGTGGCCGCGGGCGCAGGCATCGCGGTTCCCGCCGACCTCCCGGTGATCGATGCCCAGGGCAAATGGGTTACCCCGGGGCTGGTCGTGGCCGTCACCGATCTCGGCCTCGTCGATGTTGGCGCGGTTGATGAAAGCAACGATGCCGATGCGGCCAAATCGCCGTTCAGCGCCGCGCTCGATATCGCCCCGGCAATCAATCCCGCGGCCCAGCCGATCGCGGTCAGCCGCGCCGCCGGGGTCACCCGCGCCGCCGTTGCCCCGCTGTCGACCGCCGCGATCTTCGAAGGCCAGGGCGCGGTGATCGATCTTGGCGCCGATCCCCATGCGGTCACCGCAGCCCGTGCGTTCCAGTATATCGAACTGGGCGAAGGCGGGGCGCAGCTCGCGGGCGGCAGCCGGATTTCGGCCGTGGCCGAACTGCGCAATGCGCTCGGCGAAGCGCGCGAACTTGCCGCCGCGCCGGCCGCGCCGCGCCGCGACGACGTGCTGCTGACCCGCAGCGATGCCGCCGCCCTGGTGCCGGTCGTGACCGGGCGTCAGCCGCTCTACATCCATGTCGAACGCGCTGCCGACATCCGCATGGCGCTGGCACTCAAGGCCGAATTCGCTGCGATCAAGCTGGTGATTGTCGGGGCGAGCGAAGGCTGGATGGTCGCGGGCGAACTCGCCGCTGCCGGTGTGCCGGTGCTCGCCACCCCGCTGACCGACCTGCCCGCCAGCTTCGAAAAGCTGGGCGCCACGCAGTCGAACGTCGGGCGCATGGCCAAGGCCGGGGTCAAGGTCGCGCTCGGCGCGTTCTTCGACCAGCCGCGCTATGCCCCGCAATATGCCGGCAACCTCGTCGCGCTGAGCCGCGTGCCGGGCGCAACTGGCCTCAGCTGGGACAAGGCCTTTGCCGCGATCTCGTCGGGCCCCGCCGAAGCCATGGGCATGGGCGGCCAGTTGGGCTCGCTGCGCGCGGGCCGCGCGGGTGACGTGGTGATCTGGGACGGCGATCCGCTCGAACTGCAAACGGGCGTGGTCCGCGTGTTCATCGATGGGGTCGAACAGCCGCTGTCGAACCACCAGACCCGGCTGCGCGATCGCTATGCCACGCCGACCGAAGGCGCGCTGCCTAAGGCCTACGACTGGTAAGGATCCGGCCGGGGCGGCCCCTGCGCCGCCTTTGCGGTTGCATATCCGTGCAGGCGTGATACCCATGTTGACAACGTAAACATGGGTATCACGCCTGATGGACCACGCCTTCTCCCCATTGATCGCCGCTGCCATCGCCTTTGTCGGCAGCCATTTCGCCCTCTCGCATCCGCTCCGCGCGCCGCTGGTCAAGGCAGCCGGGGACAAGGGCTTTGCCGCGCTCTATTCGCTGGTCGCACTGGCGAGTTTCGCCTGGCTGGTCATGGCCTTTCGCGCCGCGCCGGTATCCGCGCCGCTGTGGGACGGACAGGGTGCGGCGGTGTGGATCATCGCCAGCGCGCTGACCCTGATCGCCGCCGTGCTGTTTGCCGGGAGCTTTGCGGGTAATCCCGCGATGCCCGATCCCCGCGCCGCGCAGCTGGCCGCCAAGGGCCCGCACGGGGTGTTCCATGTCACCCGCCATCCGATGATGTGGGGCTTCGCGCTGTGGGCCGGGGCCCATGCGCTGGTCAGCCCGACGGTGCGCGTGCTGGTGCTGACCGCGGCCATCGGCTTCCTCGCGCTGGTCGGATCGCATCTCCAGGACCGCAAGAAGGAAGCCGCGATGGGTGCGGCCTGGACCGGCTGGGAAGCAAAGACGAGCTACTGGCCAATGCTTGGCGCATTAGGTCACGCAGGGCTGCGCCCCTGGCTGATCGGCGCGGCGATCTGGCTGGGTGCCACCTGGGGGCATATCCCGCTGGCCTATGTGCCCGCCGGGATCTGGCGCTGGATCGGCTAGGACTGGGCTAACTCAGGCCCGCGCCTCTTCCACGCCCGCGCTGTTGTGGCGCAGCGCCTTGAGCACGCAATCGACGATGTGCGGGGCATTGAGCCCGGCGGCGTCATATTGCTTGTCCGGGCTGTCGTGATCCTGGAACACGTCGGGCAGGCGCAGGGTGCGGATCTTGAGCCCCGCATCGGTCAGCCCGGCATCGCTCGCCAGCGTCAGCACGTGGGCACCAAGCCCGCCGATCGAGCCTTCCTCGACCGTCAGCACGACTTCGTGACTGGCCATCAGCTGGCGGATCAGTGCTTCGTCGAGCGGCTTGGCAAAGCGCAAGTCAGCGACCGTGGTCGATAGCCCGCGCGCGTCAAGCTGGTCGGCAGCCTTGAGCGCCTCGCCCAGCCGGGTGCCGAGCGAGAGGATCGCCACCTTGCCGCCGTGGCGCACGATCCGGCCCTTGCCGATTTCGAGCCGCTCGGGAACCTTGGGCAACTCCACCCCCACGCCATTGCCGCGCGGATAGCGGAACGCGATCGGGCCGCTGTCATGGCAGGCGGCGGTATGGGTCATGTGGACCAGCTCAGCCTCGTCGGCGGCGGCCATCACCACCATGTTGGGCAGGCTCGCCAGATAGGTCACATCGAAGCTGCCGGCATGGGTTGCCCCATCGGCGCCGACCAGCCCGGCGCGGTCGATCGCAAAGCGCACCGGCAGGTTCTGGATCGCGACGTCGTGGACCACCTGGTCATAGGCGCGCTGAAGGAAGGTCGAATAGATCGCACAGAACGGGCGCATCCCCTGCGCGGCCAGCCCGGCGGCAAAGGTCACCGCGTGCTGTTCGGCAATGCCGACATCGAAGCTGCGCTCGGGGAAGGCCTGCGCAAACTTGTCGAGCCCGGTGCCCGAAGGCATCGCCGCGGTGATTGCGCAGATCGTGGGATCCCGCTCGGCCTCGGCCAAGAGCGCGCCGGCAAAGACATTGGTGTAGCTGGGCGGGCCGCCCGCGCTTTTCACCTGTTCACCGGTGATCACATCGAATTTCTGGACGCCGTGATACTTGTCCGCCGCCGCCTCGGCCGGGCCATAACCCTTGCCCTTCTGGGTGACGACATGAACGAGGCACGGGCCCTCGGCGGCATCGCGCACGTTTTCGAGGATCGGGATCAGCTGATCGAGGTTATGCCCATCGACCGGTCCGACATAGTAGAACCCCAATTCCTCGAACAGGGTGCCACCCATCGCCATGCCGCGCGCGAATTCATCGGTCTTCTTGGCGGCGCGGTGCAGCGGTTCGGGCAGGCGGCGCGAGAGCCGCTTGGCAATTTCGCGCACCCGCAGGAACGGACGCGAGGACACCAGCTGCGCGAGATAGGCCGACAGCCCGCCCACCGGCGGCGCAATCGACATGTCGTTGTCATTGAGGATCACGATCAGCCGGTTGCCGGCGGCCTGGGCGTTGTTCATCGCCTCATAGGCCATCCCTGCACTCATCGCGCCGTCGCCGATCACCGCGATGCCCTTGCCCGCCTTGCCCGCGAGCTTGTTGGCCACGGCAAACCCCAGCGCCGCCGAGATCGAGGTCGAGCTGTGGGCCGTACCGAAGGGGTCGTATTCGCTTTCGCTGCGCTTGGTGAATCCCGACAGCCCGCCGCCCTGGCGCAGGGTGCGCATCCGGCTGCGGCGTCCGGTCAGGATCTTGTGGGGATAGGCCTGATGGCCAACGTCCCAGACTAGCCGGTCTTCGGGCGTATCGAACACGTAATGGATCGCGACCGTCAGTTCGACCACGCCCAGCCCTGAGCCGAGGTGACCCCCGGTCTGCCCCACGGCCGAAATCATCTCGGCGCGGACTTCATCGGCCAGTTGCTGCAACTGGGCCGGCTGAAGGCGCTTGAGATCGGCGGGGGTATCGACCGTGTCGAGCAGAGGCGTTGCCGGATCGAGGCTCATGACCGGCTCCTTACACCGATGTCATCGCGCTGTCGAACCCAACGCGGCGTTCAGGAACAGGCCGCGCAGATCCCGCGCAGTTCGACGACCGGGCGGATATCGGCAAAGCCCGAACGGCGCGCAGCATCGACCAGCGCACCGGTCAGGCTGTCATCGTCGATGTGGGTTGCCCGCCCGCACGAATCGCAAATCAGGAAGATGCAATCGTGGCGGCAGCCCGGGTGCGGGTTGGCGAGATAGGCGTTGGCGCTTTCGACCCGGCGGGCAAGATCGGCTTTCACGAACAGGTCGAGGATCCGGTAAACGCTGTTGGCGGCCACCCGCTTGCCCCGCGCCTGCGAGACATCCTCGGCGATGTCATAGGCCGAAGCCGGGCGTTCGCGCGCGACCAGCGCCTGGAACACTTCGCCGCGCATGTCGGTCCACTGCTCGCCTGCCTCGGTCAGCTCGCGGCGCGCGGCCTCGATCAGGCTTTCGCCCGATGGTTCGCTGTGGTGGTGGTGGTGATGCCCGGCCATGGGCCAAGTCTATAGAGGCGCTGCCGGAAATGGGCAATCGGGCGGCGCGGGCGTCCGGCCGAAACTGCGATCAGCGGGTCTGGTCGGCCAGCGCCGGGGCGGCCTGCGCAGCGGGGATGACCTGACCCGACAGGCCCTTTTCCGACGACGCGAGCGAGAAGCTCACCACGCCCGCCGCGCCCAGCACGAAGCCGATGGCAAAAGAGCGGAACAGGTCGGTCTTGAACAGGGCCATAAGGGTCACTTCAAAGGCAGGAGCACTACGCCGCGCCCTCCTGCATGTTTTTGTCTTGCCGTCGAGTGAACGAAGCCCCGCGCGGCGGCCCGATACGACGAGCCGCGCGCGTGATGCGACGAAACGACGCCGCGCGGACGGCGCCGCCGGGTTCGACTCAGTGGCGGAAGTGGCGCATGCCGGTGAAGACCATGGCGAGGCCTGCCGCATCGGCCGCCGCGATCACGTCTTCGTCGCGGATCGAACCGCCCGGCTGGATCACCGCGGTCGCCCCGGCTTCGGCGGCGGCCAACAGGCCATCGGCAAATGGGAAGAACGCATCCGACGCCACCGCGCTACCAACCGCGCGCGAAGCGGCCCAGCCGAACTTCTCGGCGGCTTCGGCAGCCTTCATCGCGGCGATGCGCGAGCTATCGCGGCGGTTCATCTGGCCCGCGCCGATCCCGGCGGTGACGCCGTCCTTGGCATAGACGATCGCGTTCGACTTGACGTGGCGGGCCACGGTCCAGGCAAACAGGCAGTCCTTGAGTTCCTGCTCGGTCGGCGCGCGCTTGGTCACGACCTTGAGGTCATCGAGCGTGATCGCGCCGTTGTCGCGGGTCTGGACCAGGAGGCCGCCGGTGATCGGCTTGACCGTGAGGCCCGCGCGGCGCGGATCGGGCAGGTCGCCCGTCAGCAGCAGGCGCAGGTTCTTCTTCTTGGCAAAGGCGGCGATCGCGGCTGCGTCGGCATCGGGGGCGACGACCACTTCGGTAAAGATTTCGCAGATCGCCTCGGCCGTGGCGCCATCGAGCGTGGTGTTGACCGCGACGATCCCGCCGAAGGCCGAAACGTCGTCACAGGCGAGCGCCCCCTGCCAGGCTTCGAGCAGGCTGGCGCCCTGCGCAACGCCGCAGGGATTGGCGTGCTTGACGATCACCACCGCCGGAGCCTGCCCGCGGAATTCGGCGCAGAGTTCCAGCGCGGCGTCGGCGTCGTTGTAGTTGTTGTAGGACAGTTCCTTGCCTTGGATCTGACGGGCCTGGGCGATGCCTTTCCCGTGCGGACCCTTGGGAATGTAGAGCGCGGCGCGCTGGTGCGGGTTTTCGCCGTAGCGCAGCTCTTCCTGACGAGTGCCGGTGATCGCCAGCATTTCCGGAAACATCTGCTGCTGGTCGGCAAAGGCGAACCACTGGCTGATCATGCTGTCATAGGCGGCGGTCGCGGCATAGGCCCGCGCGGCCATCAGGCGGCGGAAATCATAGGTGGTGGCCCCGGCATTGCCTTCGAGTTCGGCGAGCAGCGCGCCGTAGTCGGCCGGGTCGGTCATGATGGTGACGTACTGGTGGTTCTTCGCCGCCGAACGCACCATCGAGGGGCCGCCGATGTCGATGTTCTCGATGATCTCGTCGCGCTCGGCGCCCTTCGCCACAGTCGCCTCGAAGGGATAGAGGTTGACCACGACGAGATCGATCGCGCCGATTTCGTGCTCGGCCATCGCGGCGGCGTGTTCGGGATTGTCGCGCACCGCAAGCAGCCCGCCGTGAACCTTGGGGTGCAGCGTCTTGACCCGCCCGTCCATCATTTCGGGAAAGCCGGTGAGGTCCGAAATGTCGCGCACCGCAAGGCCGGCATCGCGCAGCGCCTTAGCGGTCCCGCCGGTCGAGACGAGATCAACCCCGCGCTGGCTGAGCGCCTGCCCCAGTTCGACCAGCCCGGTCTTGTCGGAAACGGAAAGCAGGGCGCGGCGGATGGTGACTGCGGTCATGATGGTCGAATCCCGGTTGAGGCGGTTGGATTTGCGCGCTCCCATAGGGATTTTACGCGATTTGGCCACACCCCGCGTGGGGCGGGCTTGAAGATTCAGGTCATTTTCTTGAGCAGCCAGGCAAAGTTGCCGCCGCCGCGCGACACCAGCCCCGAGACAACCAGCTGCTGGATCAGCTGCGGGCGGCCCTGCCCGTCGGTCCACAGCGATTCCTCGACGCTGACCTGACCGCCGGCGGCGCGGAATTGCCAATAGCTGCCATCGGGCAGCGCCAGCCCCGCGCCCTGGCCATCTTCCGATGTCCGCGCGGTGATGCCCAGCCCCAGGTGAAAGCGGATCGCGAAGCCGACCTTGCCGTTCTTGCCCTTGCTCGAACTGGGGACCAACATGTCCTCGCCGCGCAGTTCGGTGCCATCGTCGCGCAGGATCAGGATGCGGCGGTGGGTCAGGCCATAGCGCGCGGCATAGCCATTGTGGCTGGCCTCGATCCGCGATGCGCCAGCGCCCTTTTCGCCGGTGATGGTCCGCCGGTCGATCTCGACCTCCGACACGCCGGTGCCCAGCTTGCCGCCGATCACCACTGCGGTCGAATTGACGTCATCGAGCGTCAGGGTCGAATGGGCGGCAGTGGCGCGCAGGCCCTGTTCGAGCCGCACCGGCACCAGCCCGCCAGCACAGGCCGCCCCGCCGCAATTGACCACGATCCGCTGCCCGGCATGGCTGAGTTCAAAGGCCAGCGTCGAAGCGCAGCCCGAGCGGGTGTGGCGCGCCAGCGGCGGCGGCGCGGCATCGAACTGCAGGATCGACTTGGCGGCGACCACGCGCTGATAGCCCCACTGACGCACATCGCGCAGCGGACGCGTGCGCACGCCGCTGGCGGCGACCAGCGCCGCCAGATCGGCTGCATCGATCGCCCAGGCGCCCTGCCAGCTACCGAGCGAGCCATCGCCGTGGGTCAGCGCCAGCAGCGGCGGCACCAGCAAAGTCAGGATCGCATCGAGCGCGGCCGGCGGATCGCTGCGCACGGCGGCGTAGCACGCGCGCAGCCGCACGATCAGGGTAATCGCCTCGATCTGCTGAAGCGGCGAACGTGCGAGCACGCCGCCATCATCGCCGACCAGTTCGCCCAGCGCGCGGATCAGCCCAGCCTCACCGAACAGGCGGCGGGGGCGGCCGTCGGGCAGCAGCAGCCCGGCAGCGACAATCCCGCACCAGCCCGCCACTTCGGCCAGCAGGTCTTCGGCCCGCCCGACATTGCGATCGAGCCAGCGCGCGGTTTCACCGAGCGCGGCCAGCACCTTGCCGCGCAGCACCTTGTCATGGCCCGACAGGATCAGCGGGGCATGGACCAGCCAGTTGAGTTCGCGCGTCCCGGCATTGCCGACGCTCCACGCCGGGCCCTTGCCGGGGCGGGCGGGCGGCTTGGCATTGGCGGCAAGCCAGCTGGCAAGGATCTTTTCGGCCAGCGGGGCGGCCTGTTCGCGCGGGGCGCTCGCTTCCAGATCAGCCAGCCACGAAAACGAATGAACCACCCGTTCGAGCGGCGGGCTCATCCGCGCGGCGCCAGCAAAATCGATCTGGGCGATCGGCGCCTTGACGCCGTGGACCAGGAAATGCCCGGCGCGGATCGCGGTGCCTGCCACGCGGCTGCCCGCCAGCGGGTTGAGCACGGTGGCCAGCAGGCGGAGCTTGGCCGGCTTGCGGAACGGGCCCGACAGCGCCGAGGCGGGCACGCCCAGGCGGTAGGCCAGCCGCACCAGCCGGTCCCCGGTGCCGATCGCGGGCGGGGCAAAATTGGCGAGGGCCAGCGCGCGGCCCGGCTCGATCACTTCACCAACGGCTTCGCCGGTTTCGGCAGCGTGGAAGTCCTCCAGCTCGGCCGCCAGCGCCGCGTCGCTTTCACCATCCCGATCCGCTGCGGTGCCGGAGAAGGCGTTCGCCATGGCTCAGGCAGCGCCCTTGAGCGCGGCGATATTGGCGGCGTAGCAATCCGGCCCGCCCTTGAACGTGGCCGTGCCGGCAACCAGCACATCGGCCCCGGCGGCCACGCACAGCGGCGCGGTGGTGACATCGACCCCGCCATCGACTTCGAGCCGGATGTCGCGGCCCGACTTGTCGATCATCTTGCGGACCGCCTCGATCTTGCGCAGCTGGCTGGTGATGAAGCTCTGCCCGCCAAAGCCGGGATTGACGCTCATGATCAGGACCAGGTCGATCTCATCGATCAGGTAGTCGAGCATCTTGGCCGGGGTTGCCGGGTTGAGCGAAATCCCCGCCAGCTTGCCAGTGGCCTTGATCGCCTGGACCGTGCGGTGGGTGTGGGCGCCGGCTTCGGGGTGGACGGTGATGATGTCGGCCCCGGCATCGGCGAAGGCCTGAATGTAGCTATCCACCGGTGAGATCATCAGGTGGACATCGAGCGGCTTGGTGGTGTGCGGGCGCAACGCCTTTACCACCATCGGTCCGATCGTGATGTTGGGGACGAAATGGCCGTCCATCACGTCAACGTGGATCCAGTCGGCCCCGGCGGCATCGACGGCGCGCACCTCTTCACCCAGCCGGGCAAAATCGGCGG
>CALKVF010000115.1 GCA_937996535.1 uncultured Novosphingobium sp.
GCGCCCGCCCGTTCCGATTCCGCCCACGCCCGGTCATCGAGCCGCGCCCGCGCCGAACTGGAATTTGAAGAAGCGACCATCCTGGGGGCCCTGTTCGGCCAATTCGACGCCAACCTCGTGCAGATCGAGAACCGGCTCGGCGTTTATATTTCCGCGCGCGGCAGCCGGGTCCAGATCGAAGGTTCCGAAGATGCCGTGGCCCGCGCCCGCGATGTCCTCAAAGGGCTGCACCAGCGCCTGATGCAAGGGCAGGAACTCGATCCCGGCGCGGTTGAATCGGTGATCGCGATGTCGGCAGAACCGACGCTTGAAGGGATCATCACGGGCGGCGGCGAAACCCCCTCGGTGATGATCCGCACCCGCAAGAAAACCATCGTTCCGCGCAGCGCCACCCAGATCGAATACATGAAGGAACTGGCCAGCAAGGACATCATCTTCGCGCTCGGTCCGGCGGGCACCGGCAAGACCTATGTCGCGGTGGCCCAGGCCGTCTCGCAGTTGATCACCGGCAGCGTCCAGCGCCTGATCCTCTCGCGCCCGGCGGTCGAAGCGGGCGAGCGCCTCGGCTTCCTGCCCGGCGACATGAAGGAGAAGGTCGATCCCTATCTGCGCCCGCTCTACGATGCGCTGTACGATTGCATGCCGCCCGAACAGGTCGAGCGCCGGATCGCCAGCGGCGAAATCGAAATCGCGCCGATCGCCTTCATGCGCGGGCGCACGCTGGCCGATGCCTTTGTGATCCTCGATGAAGCGCAGAACACCACCCCGGCGCAGATGAAGATGTTCCTCACCCGCTTTGGCATGAACAGCCGGATGGTGATCTGCGGCGATCCGCGCCAGGTCGACATTCCCGGCGGCGATGCGATGAGCGGGCTGGCCGATGCGGTGCGCAAGCTCGAAGGGGTCGATGGGATTGCCGTAACCCGCTTCACCAACGCCGACGTGGTGCGCCACCCGATCGTGGGCCGCATCGTCGAGGCTTACGAAGGGCCGAACGGCTGATCCGTCCAAGCCTTAACCGCGCCGCGCCCTCTGGCCCGCGCCGCGCAATCTGCTAGGGCGCGCAGCGTGCTGGAACTTGATATCGCGCTCGAAACCGAATGGCCCGCGGGCCATGACTGGGAAACCCTGGCCCTGCGCGCCGCCTCGGCGGCGGCCAGCGTTGCCCCGGAACTCGCCAACCCGCGCCTTGCCGCAAGCCTGATGTTTGGCGATGATGCCGAAGTCCACGCACTGAACCGCGAATGGCGGGGCAAGGACAAGCCGACCAACGTGCTCTCCTTCCCGATGCTGGAGCGTGATGACCTGCTGGCCCTTGCCGCCGAAGGTCCGCCCGAACTGCTGGGCGATATCGCGCTGGCGCTGGAAACCTGCGCGCGCGAGGCGGCGGAGAAAGGCATCGCGCTCGAAGCCCATGCCGCCCATCTCATTGTCCACGGACTGCTCCATCTGGCCGGGCTCGACCACGAGATTTCCGATGCCGATGCCCGCGCGATGGAAGTGCTGGAAATAAAGGCGCTTGCCCTTTTGGGCATTGCCGACCCATATGGCGATCATTGAGCGCCAACAGGGAACACGACAGGACAATGTCCGAACAACATTCCGGAGAGCCGGACAGTAGGCACACGCTGTGGCGTGCGCTTCGCAGGTTCTTTGATGGCGGCGACGCGGACCAGTCGCTGCGCGCCCAGCTTGAAGAAGCAATCGACGAACACGAGGAAGAAGCCGCCGGCAGCGCGCCTGCCAACGGCGATCTGACCCCGCTTGAGCGGCAGATGCTGCGCAACCTGCTGCATTTTTCCGAACACGATGCCGACGATCTGGCGATCCCGCGCGGCGAAATCATCGCCATCGCCGCCTCCGCCAGCTGGGAAGAGGTGGTCGCCGCCTTTTCGCACCACGGCCATTCGCGCCTGCCGGTCTATGGCGAAACGCTCGACGAAATCGTCGGCATGGTGCTGATCAAGGACGTGTTTCCCTTCCTCGCCAATGGCAAGGCGCCCAAGGACTGGAAAAGCCTGCTGCGCCAGCCGCTGTTCGTGCCGCAGGCGCGCGGCGCACTCGACGTGCTGGCGGACATGCGCTCAAGCCGGGTGCACCTCGCGGTGGTGGTCGATGAATATTCGGGCACCGACGGGATCATCACGATCGAGGATCTGGTCGAGGAAATCGTCGGCGAGATCGAGGACGAACACGACGATGCGCCGCAAGACCTGATCGTGCCGCTCGACGGCGGGATGTGGGAGGCCGATGCGCGGGTCGAGCTTGATGAGGTCGGCGAGAAGGTCGACCCCCGGCTTGGCGAGGTCGACGAGGATGTCGATACGCTGGGCGGGCTTGCCTTCCTGCTGGCCGAACAGGTTCCCCCGGTCGGGGCAATTCTCGAACATGACAGCGGCTGGAAGCTGGAAGTGATTGCAGGGAACGAAAAACACGTTACCCGTCTGCGGCTGCATCCGCCTTCTCCCCAAGAAGATCCCGAAGAGTAATTCCATTGGCCATCCGCCGCCTTCCTCCCCTGCGCGCGATCGAAGCGTTCGTGCGCATCGTCCGTCTGGGCAGTGCCCGCGCCGCCGCCGACGAACTGGGGCTTTCGCCCAGCGCCCTGTCGCGCCGGGTCGCCGCGCTTGAGGATTTCATCGGCAAGCGGCTGTTCACCCGCCAGCACCAGGCGATGCGCCTGACCGACGATGGTCAGGCCTTCTACGATGCGGTCAGCCCCAAGTTCGATGAACTGGCCGCCGCGGTCGAAGGGCAGATCGAAAATTCCAAGGTGCTGCGCCTGCATCTGGGCATCCTGCCGCTGTTCGGATCGCAGCGCCTGTTCCCGCGCCTGCCCGAACTGCGCAAGCAGCACCCGCGCCTGCACATCGATTTTGACACCAGCCCGCATCTTGAAAGCCGGGTGGGCGATACGCTTGATGCCGCAATCGTGCTGTCCAAGGGCGATCCCGATCCGCAGTTCCATGCGGTGCGGCTCGACCACAACCGGGTCTATGCCTTCACTTCGAACGCACTGGCGGCCGAAATCGGGACCAACCCCGATCAGGCCACGCTTTCGCGCCAGACCTTCCTGATCCACACCGAACTGCCTGACAGCTTTACCGCGTGGAAGCAGGCGCTGGGGATGAGCGACCTCGAACCGGCGGTGATTGATCACTACGATTCGGGCCAGTTGATCCTCGAAGCTGCGGCCAATGGCCTCGGCATCGCGATCATGCACGACGATCACTTCCGCCGCAGCCACGATACCCGGCTGGCGAAGCTGTTCGATGTCGAGGTTGAAAGCCCCTATTCCTATTGGTTCATCTGCCGCCCGCACACGCTCGAAGTGCGCGCGGTGCGGATCTTCCACGACTGGCTGGTGCAGGCCGCGCTCTGATCAGGCAGACTGGCGCGATGAACCGCCGATTCGCCCTTTCCGCCCTGCCGCTCGTCCTGATCGCGCTGACCGGGGCCAAACCCGCCCCGCGCCATGCCCCGCCGCGTCCCGCCGCGCCTGCACCCCAGCCGCTGGGCGATACGGTGCGGGTGGCGATGGTCACCACGCTGGGCACGATCGAACTTGATCTCGACCATGCCCGCGCGCCGCTGACAGTCGAAAATTTCGTGCGCTATGTCGATACCCGCCGGTTCGACGGGATTACCTTCTACCGGGCGATGCACCTGCCGTGGGGCGATCCGCCCAACGGGCTGATCCAGGCCGGGCTGCGCGGCAATCCGCAAAAGGTGTTCAAGCCGATCCCGCATGAGCCAACCACTCTGACCAGGCTGTCGCACACGGCGGGCACGATTTCGATGGCCCGTCACGCGCCGGGCACGGCCGATGCCGATTTTTCGATCATGCTGTCGGATCTGACTAGCCTTGATGCCGATCCCGCCTCGCCCAATCCCGAAACGCAGGCGGGCTTCGCGGCCTTCGGCCACGTGGTGTCAGGCATGGATGTAGTGCGCAGGATCTGGGATTCGCCCGTCTCGCCGGACAAGGGCGAAGGCCCCTTGAAGGGCCAGATGCTCGACCCGCCGGTCAAGGTGCTGAGCGTGCGGCGGGTGGCAGTCCCGGCGCCGGCGGGATCGCCAGCGCCGGTCCAATAGTCAGGCTTACGAAATGGTCGCCTTGACGATCTTGCCGGGTTCACGCGGCGGCTCGCCCTTGGGCAGCGCATCGACGTGTTCCATGCCTTCTTCGACCACGCCCCAGACGGTGTACTGACGATCAAGGAACGTCGCATCGTCGAAGCAGATGAAGAACTGGCTGTTGGCCGAGTGCGGCGCGCTGGTGCGCGCCATCGAGCACACGCCGCGCACGTGGGGTTCGTTGTTGAATTCAGCCTGGAGGTCGGGCTTGCTCGAACCGCCCATGCCAGTGCCGTTGGGGCAACCGCCCTGAGCCATGAAGCCCGGGATCACGCGGTGGAACTTGATCCCATCATAGAACCCTTCGCCGACCAGTTCCTTGATCCGCGCAACGTGGCCGGGGGCCAGGTCGGGGCGCAGCTTGATCTTCACGTCGCCGCCCGTGCCGTTGCCGGTATCGAGCGTAAAGGTAAGGTATTCGTCGGCCATTGGATCTATCTCCTGTGGGAATTGGGAGCGGATATAGGCACCTTGCGCACAAAGTCACGCCTTGCCCGGTTGCTTTTGCGGACGACCGGCCTAGACCACCCGCGATGACTCCCGAGGAATTCGATCCCACCGTGCTTGCCGATGCCGCCCCGGCAGCGGAACCGGTGCGCGAAAACGATAGCCTCGACGAGGAAAACACCCTCAAGAAAGACTTCGTGCGGCGGGTGCGCGATGCGCTCGAAGCGGGTGAGGACGGCACGGTCTATGACCTGGTCGAGCCGCTCCATCCGGCCGACGTCGCCGACCTGTTCGAACTGCTCGATGCGGATGAACGCCCTGGCCTCGCCAAGGCGATCAGCGACCTCATGGGCAGCGAGGTCATCGCCGAACTCAACGACCACGTGCGCGAGCTGCTGGTCGAATCGCTACCGGCCGAAACCGTGGCCGACATCGCCGAACAGCTCGAAACCGACGATGCGGTGGCGATGCTTGAGGATCTCGACGAGGACGACCAGCAGGCCGTCCTTGCCGAAATGGAGCCGGAAGATCGCGCCGCGATCGAAACAGCGCTGTCCTATCCCGAGGAATCCGCCGGCCGCCTGATGAGCCGCGATTTCATCGCGGTGCCCGAACACATGACCGTGGGCGACCTGATCGACTTCCTGCGCGAAGATCACGATCTTGCGACCGAGTTCTGGGAAGTGTTCATCGTCGATGCCCGCCACCATCCGGTCGGCACCTGCTCGCTCAGCTGGATTCTGCGCACCCCGCGCTCGATCGCGCTGACCGATGTGATGAAGCGCGACCAGACCCTGATCCCGGTGACGATGGATCAGGAAGAAGTGGCGCTGCGCTTCCAGAAATACGCGCTGATTTCGGCCGCGGTGGTTGATGAGGGCGGCCGGCTGGTCGGCCAGATCACGGTCGATGACGTGGTCCACATCATTCAGGAAGAAGCCGGTGAGGACGCCCTGCTGCTGTCGGGCGCCGGCGATGGCGACATCAACGAGCCGATCGAAGTGACGATCCGCACCCGCCTGACCTGGCTGGTGGTCAACCTCGGCACCGCGATCATCGCTTCCAGCGTGGTCGGGCTGTTCGAAGGCGCGATCGCCAAGTTCGCGCTGCTGGCGGTGCTGATGCCGATCGTTTCGGGCATGGGCGGCAATGCCGGCACCCAGACCCTCGCGGTGATCGTCCGCGCACTCGCCACCAACCAGCTGACCAGTTCGAACACCTGGCGCATGATCGCCCGCGAATTCACCATCGCCAGCGCCAATGGCCTGGCGCTGGGCACACTGATCGGAACCGGGGTGGGCCTGATCTATGGCAACCCGCTGCTCGGCGGGGTGATCGCCTCGGCGATGCTGATCAACAACCTTGTCGCGGGTTCGGCGGGGATCCTCGTGCCGCTCACGCTCGACAAGCTCAAGGTCGATCCGGCCGTATCCTCAGCCGTGTTCGTGACCATGGCGACGGACGTGATGGGCTTCTTCAGCTTCCTCGGTCTGGCCGTGCTGAGCGGGCTGGCAGGCTGAGCCCATGGCCCTGCACCTCACCAAAGTGGCCTACGGCGCGCAGTCGCTGGAGGAAATGCGCGAATGGTTCGCCGGGCGCGGCGCCGAAGCGCGGCTGACCACGCGCTATCTGCCCAAGCGCCACGACGAAATCGTGCCGCCCGACGGGTCTGACGCTGGCTCGCTGTTCTGGATCTACAAGCACCAGTTGGTGATGCGCTCGCCAATCCTGCGCTTCGAGGAAGCCGAAGGCGGCAAGACCCACATCGTGATCGCATCGACCCTGATCGACGTTCACCCCGTGCCCAAGCGCGCCCATCAGGGCTGGCGCTATCTCGATGCCAAGGACGCGCCTCAGGACATCGGCTCGGACGAGGCGACGGGCGATGTCATGCCCGGCGGGCTTGCCAGCGAACTTGCGCGGCTGGGGCTGGTCTAGACCCCTTTGGCGATCACCTTGCGCAGCACCTGCGCATAGGTTTCAGGTTCCTGCGCACCGAGGATCAGGAACTTGCCGTTGACGATCATCGCCGGCACCCCGGAAATGTTCATGTCCCAGGCCGCCGCCTCTTCCTGCCGCACGATCAGGCCCAGCGCCTCGTCGCGGGTCGCGGCCAGCGCGCCGGCACGGTCAAGCCCGACCGCCGCGGCGATATCGGCCAGAACCTCAACGTCACCAATATTGCGGCGCTGCTGGAAATGCGCATCGAACAGCGCCCGCTTAAGCCGGGTCTGCACCTCTGCCCCGGCCTCGATCAGTGCCCATTTGAGCAGCTTGTGCGCGGCAAAGGTGTTCCACATCATCGCCTTGGGCGGATCGCCGGCACCAGCATAGGCAAAGGAATAGCCCGCCCGCTCACCAATGCTGAGCAATTGGCCGCGATTGGCCGCGGCCTGTTCGGGCGTGCGGCCATATTTGCGGGCGATGTGTTCTTCCTGCCCTTCGCCGGTTTCGGGCATGTCGGGATTGAGTTCGAAGGGCAGCCAGCGCACTTCGGCCTCGATCTCGCCCGTTAGCTGCGCCAGCCCCTTTTGCAGCTGGGAATAACCGATCACGCACCACGGGCACATGACATCGGAATAGATGTCGATCGTGACCTTCGCCGGAGCCGGGGCGCCGCCGCTCATCGCGCCAGCCACCACTTGAGCAGGTGATGCGCCACGGCCTGCGGCGGCGGGGCGATAAAGCGCGCGCTGTCATCCTCGGCCATCGCGGCGGCCACTTCCTCGCGGCTGAACCAGTCGGCCTCATCGAGTTCGGTGGTGTCGATGGTCAATTCGGCGCTCGTTGCATAGGCGTGGCAACCGATCATCAGGCTGGAGGGGAACGGCCAGGGCTGGCTGGCGACATAGGTCACGTCGCGCACATCGATCCCGGCTTCCTCGCGCACTTCGCGGGCCACGGCTTCCTCGATGCTTTCGCCCGGTTCAACAAAGCCCGCCAGCGCCGAAAAGCGCCGGGGCGGAAAGCGCGGCTGGCGGCCGAGCAGCAGGCTGCCGCCGTGTTCGACCAGCATGATCGTGACCGGATCGACCCGGGGGAAATGCTCGCCCTTGCAGCTCTCGTTGGTGCAATTGCGCTGCCAGCCGCCCTTGGCCAGCACCGTGGTGCTGCCGCAGCGGGCGCAGAACCGGTGGCGGGCATGCCAATCGACCAACGCGCGGGCCGTGCCATAGGTGGCCAGTTCCTCGCTCGTCAGCGCGCCCATCGCCGCCCAGACGCGCGGGTTGGCCGGCGCAACCGAACCGATCAGGCGGGGGGCAACCTCGGCAAAGCAGGCCTTGCCGCCCAGCAGGCCCAGGAACACCAGTTCGCTGGCGGGATCGGCATCGCCGAGCGTGCCCCAATCCAGCCCGCCATCGGGCGTGATCAGCGGATCGAGCCCGTCCAGCTTGAGCAGGCGCGCGCGCCAGTCCATCAGCCCCTGCAGCGCCTGTGCATCGGCGCGGATATGATCCGCCCGGTCCAGATTGCTGCCCGAAAATGCGATTGTCTGCGCGCTCATGCACCCTTCCCCTGTCTGGCGAGATCCGCCCCGACCGCCTTGGGAAACTCCTTGGCGATCGGCAATTTCCGCTCGGGCATATATTGGACGAACAGCCCGGTGCGCAGCCCCAACCGCAGCTGGGCATAGCCCACCGTGCCCGCCGCGCCCGACCAGCCGAACAGCCCGGCCTCGCGCCCGGTGCCCACGACCCCGCCCGCGCCGAAGTTCTGCCCCGCAATCCACGTCCCCGAAAGGTCCGCCCCCGCCGGCAGCAGGTTCGACGTGCCCATGGCAACCGCCGCCTCGCTCATCACCCGGCGATTACCGGCCATGCCCCGCCCGACCAGCATGGCAAGGAACCGGTCATAGTCCGCCGGCGAAGTCACCAGCCCCGAGCCGCCGAACGCGAAGGGGATCGGCGCTTCGTAGATCGAGCTGCCGGGCTGGTCGATCGCGAAAGGCCGCCCGGCGACGATGGCATAATTGGTGGTGAGATGGGCGGACGCCTGCTGCGGCACGCGAAACCAGCTGTTGGTCATCCCTGCTGGCGCGAAGATCCGCTCCTGCACGAAGGCATCGAGCGGCTTGCCGGTCACCCGTTCGATCACCAGCCCAAGCACGTCGAGCCCCATCGAATAGGCCCACTTGGTTCCCGGTTCGGAACGCAGCGGCACGCCGGCAGCGCGGCGCAGGAACTCGTCCCCGCCCGGCGTGGGCGCGCCCGCGGTGATCCCCGGCAAGCGGCGGCGCGAAACCAGCCCCGGATTGACCCCGATCCGGGCCAGTTCCTCGGAAACCTTGTCCTTGCTGACCACGGCATAGCCTAGGCCGCTGGTGTGGGTCATGAGGTGGCGGATCGTGATCAGCTGCGTGGCCGGGCGCGCATCGAGGCTCTTGGCCGGATCGACCGCAACCTGCATGTGCGCGAATTCGGGGGCGAAATCGGCCAGCGGCTGATCGAGCGCGAGGCGCCCTTCATCGACCAGGATCATCGCCGCCATGCCGGTGATCGGCTTGGTCATCGAATAGGCGCGAAACAGGCTGTCTGGGCCATCGGCGTCGGGATCGTCGAACCCTTCGCGGCCGCGCACGATGTAGCCCGCCGGATCGTTGCCCCAGCCGAGCGCGGCGACCATGCCCGAAACCTGCCGGGCCGAAACATATTTGTCGATCAGTGCGGTGACGGTGGGCCACTGCGCCTCAATCCCGTCCGCACCCCACGCCGCGCCGCGTCCAAACGGCAAGAGCCCCACGGCCCCCAGCATGGCCGAGCCGCGCAGCAGCGAACGGCGCGAAAGCAGCGGATTGATGGCTTGGGCCAAGGTCACTCTCTCCCTAATCTGCGTGCCCCGCCAGCGCGAGCCGGGCCGCCTTGGCAAACAGGGTGGGCAATCCGGCCTCTTCGATCTGGCGAAGCGGCCACCATTCTCCGGCTTGCTCGGCCAGCCTAGCCCAATCGCCTCCCGAATAAAGCATCAATTGCAATTCGAGATCGAAGTGCGTGAAGCCGTGGCGGACCACGCCGCCCGGCGCCCAGTCTCCCGCCAGTGGCGCTTGCCCGTGGCCATCGCCGCGCGCGTTCCAGCCATCATCGGCCAGCGCGCGCATTCCTGCCAGCATCCCCTTGTCGGCCCGCCGCACCAGCCAGGCCGCGTCATCGCGCACGATCCAGAACGCCCGCCCCCGCCGCACCGGCTTGGCCTTCTTGGGCGGCTTGACCGGGAACCGCTCGGCCCCCACGCGCCGCCCGGCGCAGGCATCGGCCAGCGGGCAGAGCAAGCAGCGCGGGCTGCGCGGCGTGCAGATCGTCGCGCCAAGATCCATCATCGCCTGGGCAAAATCGCCGGGCCGCTGTGCCGGGGTGATTTCTTCGGCGCGGGCGCGGATCGCGGCGCGAGCGGCGGGCAGCGGCGTCTCGATCGCCCAGAGCCGGGTAATCACCCGCTCGACATTGGCATCGACCACGGCGGCGCGCTCGCCAAAGGCAATCGCGGCCACGGCAGCGGCGGTATAAGCACCCAGCCCCGGCAGTTCGCGCAAAGCGGCCTCGCTCGCGGGGAAAACCCCGCCGCGCGCCGCCACGGCGCGGGCACAGGCAATGAGATTGCGCGCCCGAGCATAGTATCCCAGCCCCGCCCAGGCCGCCATGACCTCGGCCTCGTCCGCCGCGGCCAGATCCTCCACTGTCGGCCAGCGCGTGGTAAACTTGGCGAAATAGGGACCGACGGCGGCAACCGTGGTCTGTTGCAGCATCACTTCGGACAGCCACACGCGATAGGGCTCGGGCCGCGGAGTATGCGGCGGGCTGCGCCACGGCAGGGCGCGGGCATGATCGTCATACCAGCCCAGCAAACGGCACGGGATATCTTGCGCGCTGGCATCCATGCCGCCGCTATGGCATTGGCTGGCTGCAAATGGAACGCAGTCCCAAAAAGCCCGGATCAAAAAAGCCCGATGCCGCCGCGCGCCGGTTTGAGCGCGCGCGCGGCGGCGCGGCCCGGGCCGTGGGCGAACTGATGCCCGAAATCGGCCGCACAGCGTTTCGCCGCTTTGGCTTCGTGCAATCGAGCGTGGTGACCCGCTGGCCCGAAATCGTGGGCGAGCGCCATGCCCGGGTCTGCGCCCCGGAATCGATCCGCTTTCCCCCCGGCGAAAAGAGCGAAGGCATCCTTCAACTGGTCGTCGTACCCGCCCATGCCCCGCTGATCAGCCACGTCACCCCCGAGATCATCGAGCGGGTAAACCGCTTTTTCGGTTACAACGCGGTGGCCAAGGTCAAGCTTCGGCAAGGTGAGGTTAAGCCGCCAGCTGCTCAGAAAACCACCGCCGCGCCGCCCTCGCTCAAGCCGATTCCGATGGAATTGGGGGAAAGCCTGCGCGATATCGGCGATCCTGAACTGCGCACCGTGCTTGAATCGCTGGCCCGCGCGATGACTGCCCAGAATGGAACTTCGAATGACCAATAGCCTGATCAAGAAGCTTGGCCTTGCCGCAGCGATCGTGCTGGGCGCGGTGGCGGCGCTGCCGGCCGCATCGGCCAAGCCCGCCCCGCGCGCCGCCCAGGCCCCTGCCCGCAACTGGAACGCGGTGATCAGCTATCTGCCCAGTGGCGCGATCTTGAAGGGCAATCCGGCGGCCAAGGTCAAGCTGGTCGAATATATCAGCTACACCTGCCCGCACTGCGCACACTTCAACGCCGAAGCCTCGCCGGTGCTGGCCAGCAGCTATATCGCCAGCGGCAAGGTCCAGGTCGAAATCCGCCCGTTCTTCCGCAACATGTTCGATGTCACCGCGTCGTTGCTCGCCCATTGCGGGCCGATCGGGAAGTTCCAGGGCAACCACGATGCCCTGCTCGCCCAGCAGGAACAGTGGATGGCCCCCGCCGAACACCCCACCAGCGAACAGATCGCGCGCTGGTCGGATCCTGATTTCGCCAAGCGGATGCAGGCCGTTTCCAACGATCTCGGGCTGACCCGGGTAATGCTGGCGCGCGGCTATTCGGCGCCGCAGCTGGGCGCCTGCCTGGCGGACAAGGCGATGGCCCAGAAGCTGGCTGACCTCACCAACCAGGGCGTCTCGACCTACAAGGTCCAGGGCACCCCCGCCTTCCTGATCAACAACCAGCTGCAGGACGATGTCTTTGGCTGGGCGGCGCTGCACCCCAAGCTTGATCAGTCGCTGCGCTGAACCTGTCGACTGCCCTGTGGAGAACGCGCAGCCGCCGTTCTCGCTACTTTCAACCCACGCACCGCCGGGCTAGCCTTGGCAATCGCACCAGAGGAACTGAACCAGATGAAGCTTCGCCACCTTGGCCTTATCGCCCTTGCCCCGCTCGCGCTCGGGCTTGCCGCCTGCAACAAGGGCAGCAGCGATGCCGGCACCGCCGAACTGTCGGGCGCGCCGATCGCCGCCGTGGCGCCGCCTGCGGGCAAGACCTGGGCCGACGTGGTCAAGGTCACCGATGAAGGCGGCTATCAGATGGGCAACCCCGACGCCCCGATCAAGGTGATCGAATATGGCTCGCTGACCTGCCCGCACTGCGCCGAATTCGCCGAACTCGCCGGCGTCGAACTGCGCGACCAATATGTCGCCAGCGGCCGGGTTTCGTATGAATTCCGCAACATGGTCCGCGATGCGATCGACCTTACGCTGGTCCAGCTGGTGCGCTGCAGCCCGCCCGAAAGCTTCTTCGCGCTGACCGACCAGACCTTCGCCAACCAGAAGGCCTTCTTCGAAAAGGCCCAGGGCGCCAGCAAGGCCGAGCAGGAAGCCGCCTTTGCCGCCGCTCCCAACCTGCGCGGCGCGGCAATCGCCAACCTGACCGGCTCGCTCGACTTCTTCGCCGCACGCGGCATTGCCAAGGACCAGGCCAACAAGTGCCTCGCCGACAGCAAGACCGCCGAAAAGCTGGCGACCATGTCCAACGAACAGGGCCAGAAGTACAACATCGAAGGCACCCCCACCTTCTTCATCAACGGCAAGAAGCAGGACTTCAACACCTGGCCCCAGCTCAAGGACGCGCTGATCAAGGCCGGGGCGCGCTGATCCTGGACTGAACCGGACGGTAGGCCGGTCCGATGCGCATCAAGCGGCTCAAGCTGTCGGGCTTCAAAAGCTTCGTCGAGCCAGCCGAACTGCGCATCGAACCGGGCCTGACCGGGGTGGTCGGTCCCAACGGCTGCGGCAAATCGAACCTGCTCGAAGCAATCCGCTGGGTCATGGGCGAAAGCTCGGCCAAGTCGATGCGCGGCGGGGGCATGGAAGATGTGATCTTCGCCGGCACCGCGCAGCGCCCGCCGCGCGATTTTGCCGAAGTCGTGCTGGTGGCCGAGGATGCTCAGCGCGAAGAACTCGAAGTCGTCCGCCGGATCGAACGCGGCGCGGGCAGCGCCTACCGGGTCAACGGGCGCGACGTGCGGGCCAAGGATGTCGCGCTAGTTTTTGCCGATGCGGCCACCGGGGCGCACAGCCCGGCGCTGGTTTCGCAAGGGCGGATCGCGGCGGTGATCGCGGCCAAGCCCGCCGAACGCCGCATGATGCTCGAAGAAGCCGCCGGGATCGCCGGGCTGCACGTGCGCCGCAAGGATGCCGAGCAGAAACTGCGCGCCACCGAGGCCAATCTTGCCCGGCTCGAAGACATCATGGCCGGGCTCGATCAGCAGATCGCCAGCCTGCGCCGTCAGGCCCGCGCTGCCGAACGCTACAAAGGCCTGTCCGAACGGATCCGCCTTGCCGAAGCCCGGCTGGTCTTTGCACGCTGGCGCGATGCCGCCGCCGCCGCCGAAGCCGCACGGGGCGAGGCCCAGGCCGCCGAAATCCGGGTCGAACAGGCGCAAGTGGCGATGAAAGCCGCGCAAGAAGCCCAGCACAGCGCCGCTGCCGCGCTGGCCGAAGCGCGCGAGGAACTGGCCGACCGGCGCGATGACAGCACCGCCCACGGCCACCGCATGGCCGCGCTCACCGCCCAGCTCGAAGCGGCCGAACAGCGGCTCAAGGATCTCGAACGCCAGCACCAGCGGCTCGAAGAGGATCGCGGCGATGCCGACCGGCTGACCCACGATGCTGCCGATGCCCTCGCCCGGCTCGAACGCGAACTGGCCGAAGGCGAGGCCCGGCTCAGCAGCGACGAACAACGCCGCCCGCAGGTTGCCGCAGCGCTGGATAATGCCGATCGCAACCTGCGCGCCGCAGAACTCGCACTGGCCAATGCCACCGCCACGCAGGCCGGGGTCGAAGCCGAATGGCGGGTGGCTGATGCCGCGCTCTCGGCCGCGCAAACCCGCCTGTCCCGGCTCGAAAACGATACCCGCCGGCAGGCCGACCTGCGCGAGGCGCTGGGCCGGGAAAGCGATCCGGTCAATGCGCTCACCGAAGCCGAGGCCGCGCGCGACACCGCAGCCAAGGCGCTGACCGAAAGCCGTGCCGCGCTGGAAACCCAGCAGGCGCGCAAGGCTGAATTGCAGGCCGAACGCGACAGTGCTGGCAGCGCGCTGGCCGCCGCCCGGGCCGAACTGGCCGGGGTCGAGCGTGAACACAGCGCCCTGCTGCGCGACCGCGAGGCCCGGGCCAAACAGGCCAGCGGCAAGCACGGCCTGCCCCAGGCGCTCGATCAGGTTCGCGCCGCCCCCGGCTATGAACGCGCGCTTGCCGCCGTGCTCGGGCGCGATGCCAAGGCTCCGCTCGGCCCGGCCCCCTCCGACGAGGATGGCCGGTTCTGGACCGGGGCGAATGCGCCCGCGCCGGTTGCCGGCAGCCTCGCCGCCCATGTCACCGCCTGCCCGACCGAACTCGCCGCCCGCCTCGCGCTGGTCCATGTGGCTGAGAGCGATGATGGCCGCGCGCTCGGCCCCGGGGAGTGGCTGGTCACCAAGGCCGGGCGGATCCGCCGCTGGGACGGCTTCGTGGCGCGCGGCGAAGGCGCCGCTGAAGCGGCCCGGCTCGAAGCCGAAAACCGGCTTACCGCGCTGGATGGCGAACTGCCCCCGCTGCGCGCCGCGGTCGATCAGGCAGAGGCCGCTCAGGCCGCAGCCCAGGCGCAAGTCGCCGAATTGCAGCTGGGCATCGTGGCCGCCGAACGCGCCGCCGCCGCCGCATCGGAGGCTGAACGCGCCGCGCTGCGGGCAGTCGATCAGGCCGAAGCGGCCAAGGCCCGGCTCGAACTGCGCCGCGCGGAACTCGCCGCTGCGGCCACCGATCTTGCAGAACAGGTCCGGCAGGCCGAGGCCGAGGCCGAAGGCGCCGCCGCCCGGCGCGCCGAACTGCCCGATCCCGAAACCGGCCGCGCCCAGCTGGCCGATGCCCGCCAGCGCCATGATGGCGCCCGCCAGGGCTTGCAGGCGGCCACCGCCGCGCTCGCCGCGCACGATCAGGCGCTGGCCGTGGCGCGCGAGCGCACCAATGCCCAGCGCACGGACATCAAATCCTGGCAGGCCCGCGCCGGCGATGCCGCCAACCGGCTAGCGCAGATGGCCCGCCGCTTCGAGGAAATCGAGGAAGAGCGCGCGGTGGTTGCCGCCAAGCCCGCCAGCCTGATGCGCGAAATCGAGGCTGGTGATGCGGTTCGCACCCGGATTGCCGGCGAACTCGCCGCCGCCGAGACCCGCGTGGCCGAGACGAGCGAGGCCGCCCGCGCGATCGAAACCCGCTTTGCCGAGGTCAATGAAACCCTCGCCAGCGCCCGCGAACTGCGCGCAGGCGCCGTTGCCCGCGCTGAAAACGAGGAAGCGCGCCGGGCGGAAATGGCCGGCATTTCGGGCGAGCGGTTCCAGTGCCCGCCGCCGCTGCTGCCCGAACGGTTTGGCTTTGCCGGCAGCGAAGTGGCCGCCGCCGCCCAGGAATCCGCCGAGCATGACAAGCTGGTCGCCGAACGCGAGCGGATCGGCCCGGTCAATCTCGTCGCCGCCGACGAACTGTCTGCTGCCGAGGAGCGCCACGGATCGAGCCTCGCCGAGCAGGCCGAGCTGGCCGAAGCGGTCAACCGTCTGCGCGGCTCGATCGGTAATCTCAACCGCGAGGGGCGCGAACGTCTGCGCGCCGCGTTTGAAGCAGTCGATGGGCATTTCCGCCGCCTGTTCACCCGCCTGTTCGAAGGCGGGCAGGCCCATCTGGCGCTGGTCGATTCCGACGATCCGCTCGAAGCGGGCCTTGAAATCTATGCCCAGCCGCCGGGCAAGCGGCTGCAATCGCTGACCCTGCTGTCGGGCGGGGAACAGGCGCTGACCGCCGTGGCGCTGATCTTCGCGCTGTTCCTGACCAATCCGGCGCCGATCTGCGTGCTCGACGAAGTAGATGCCCCGCTCGACGATGCCAATATCGAACGCTTCTGCGACCTGCTCGAAGCGATGACCCAGGAAACCGATACCCGCTACCTCATTGTCACCCACAATGCCGTGACGATGAGCCGGATGCACCGGCTGTTCGGGGTGACCATGGTCGAGCGCGGAGTCAGCCGGCTGGTCAGCGTCGATCTCAGCGCAGCCGAACAGCTGCTGGCCGCCGAATAGCGTTCAAAATCAAGCCATAGCCCCGCTTCGCACGAGGCGCTTGATCTCGCTCTGCAATGGAACATAATAAGAACATATGCGAATCAGTTCCGCCCTTGCGCCCGCTCATCCGGGCCTGCTCGATGCGCGCCGCTGGACCAGCGGGATCGCCTCGCTCGATGCGGCGCTGGGCGGTGGGCTGGCCTATGGCCGAGTTCACGAAATCTATGCCGCCGACGTGGCCGACGCCCCGGCGGCGGCAGGCTTTGCCCTGGCCCTGGGCACGGCCATGCCCCGCCCCGGCCAGACCGTGCTGTGGCTGCGCTCGCGCCGCGGGCTGGGTCTGGGGGGCGTGCTGCAGGGCAATGGCTGGAACGAACTCGGCGCGGCACCGGGTCAGGCGCTGGTCGGGCTGGTGCCTGATAGTCTGGCGCTGCTGCGCGCGGCGGTCGATGCGCTGCGCTGCGCCGCGCTGGGGGCAGTGATCGCCGAAGGCTGGGGCCCGATGCGCGAACTGGATCTGACCGCCAGCCGCCGCTTGGCCCTTGCCGCCCAGCAATCAGGCGTGCCGCTGCTGCTGCTGCGCGCCGATGCCCGCCCCGTGCCCAGCGCCGCCCAAACCCGCTGGCAAGTGGCCGCAGCCCCTTCGCGCGCCCTGCCCGGCCAGGCTCCGGGGCAAGCGAACTTTGCCATCACCTTGCTGCGCCAGCGCTCCGGCCCCTGCGGGATCGACTGGCAGCTGGAGTGGAACCGTGACCAACGCAGTTTCAGCGAAGCGGCGGTATCTGGCGCTGTGGTTTCCGTTCCTGTCCGCAGAACGGCTGCGGACCGAGGAACCGGACTGCCCGGCGCTGACGCCCGCGCTGCCGCCTGACGCCCCGCTCGCGCTGATCATCAAGGTCAAGGGCGCGCTCCGCCTTGCCGCGGTCGATGCCCGTGCCGCTGCCCTGGGGCTGCCCCCCGGGCTGACGCTGGCCGATGCCCGCGCGCGCCAGCCCGGCCTGATCGCCGCCCCGTTCGACCCAGCCGCCGACCGCGCGTGGCTCGCCCGCATGGTGCGGCGCTGCGCCCGCTGGACGCCGCTGGCCGCGCTCGCCCCGCCCGATGGACTCACCCTCGACATTACCGGGGCCGAACATCTGTTCGGCGGCGAGGCCGGGCTGGCCGCCGAGGTTGAGGACGCCTGCACCGCGATCGGGATGTCATGCCGGCTGGCGCTGGCCGCCACGGCTGAGGCCGCCCAAGCGCTGGCCCGCCACGCTACAGCCCTACCCGTGGCCGACGAAGCCGCGGCGATCCGCGCTCTGCCGGTTACCGCGCTGGGGCTTGATCCCGCCGCGCTGCTGGCGCTGCGCCGGGCGGGGCTGACCCGGATTGACGATCTGGCCGCGCGCCCCGCCGCCAGCCTGGCCGCGCGGTTCGGGGCCGAGGCGGTAACCGCGCTGCGCCGTCTGATCGGTGAAGAGCAGGCCCCCTTGGTCCCGCTGGTGCCGCCAGCCCCGCTGCGCTTTCGCCGCCGGTTTGCCGAACCGCTCACCCATCAGGGCGCACTGGCCCATCACTTTGCCGATCTGCTGCACGAGGCCGCCGGCGTGCTTGAAGAGCGCCGGCTGGGCGGGCGCCGCTTCAGTCTGGCCTTGCTGCGCAGCGATGGCGCGCGCCACCGGCTCGATATCGAAACCGGCCAGCCCTGCCGCGATCCACAGCTGGTCCTGCGCCTGTTCGACGAACGCATCGCCGCGCTGGCCGATCCGCTTGATCCCGGATTCGGCTATGATGGCATGGTGCTGGCCGTGCCCCGCGCCGAACCGCTGGCGGCCAGTCAGCCCGGGCTCGATGGCAGCGCGCGTGATGCCACCGCGCTGGCCGAACTGATCGACCGGCTGAGCACCCGGCTTGGCCCCGGCAGCCTGCGCCGGCTGGCCCCGCAGGACAGCCATATTCCCGAACAGGCGCAGCGTGCTCTCCTGGCGATCGATGCCCCCACCCCGGCCTGCTGGCCGGCCCCGCCGCCGGGCGAACCGCCGCTGCGCCCGCTGTTCCTGTTCGATCCGCCCCAACCGGTCGAGGTGCTGGCAGAAGTCCCCGATGGGCCGCCCCACCGCTTTCGCTGGCAGCGCAAGTTGCACGAGGTCCGGCTCTATGAAGGGCCAGAGCGGATCGCGCCCGAATGGTGGCGGCGGCGCGGCGGCGAATACCCCGGCCAGGCCGGGCTGACCCGCGACTATTACCGGATCGAGGACGCGACCGGGCGGCGGTACTGGATCTTCCGCCACGGCCTGTACGAAGAACGCCCGGGCCCGAAATGGTATCTGCACGGGCTGTTCGCATGACCGCGCCGCCCGCCTTTGCCGAACTCGCCGCCGCCACCAATTTCAGCTTCCTGCGCGGCGCCTCGCATCCGCATGAAATGGTCGCCCGGGCCCATGCGCTGGGCATGAGCGGGATCGGCATTGCCGATCGCAACAGCCTGGCCGGGGTGGTCCGCGCCCACCGCGCGTGGCAGGCCGTTGGCGGGCAAGCAGGCGGATTTCGCCTGATCCTTGGTGCGCGGCTGGTCTTTGCCGATGCCACCCCCGATGTGATCGCCTATCCGCAAACCCGGCGCGGCTGGGGGCGGTTGACCCGGCTGCTGACGCTCGGCAATCGCCGCGCGGCCAAGGGCGAATGCCAGCTGTTCCTTGCGGACCTGCTGGCCCATGCCGAGGATCTTGCGCTGGTAGCGATGGACGGCGATGCCCCGCTGCTCGGCGCGCTGCGCGCCGCTGCGCCGCGGGTCTGGCTAGCGGCAACCATGCCCCGGGGCGGCAGCGATGCGCGCCGGCTGGCCCAGCGCATGGCGCTGGCCGAATGCGCGCAGGTGCCACTGATCGCGACTAACGATGCGCTCTATGCCGTGCCCGGCGACCGCCCCTTGCAGGACGTGCTGACCTGCATCCGCGAAGGCCTGACCCTGCAGAGCGCCGGGCGCCGGCTGGCGGTCAATGCCGAACGCCATCTCAAGCCACCGGCCGAAATGGCCCGGCTGTTCCGCGCCTGCCCGGCTGCGCTTCACGCCACGCGCGATCTGCTGGGCGGAATCACCTTCACCCTTGGCGAACTGCGCTACGAATACCCCCGCGAACCCGTACCGCCCGGCTGGGAGCCGCAGGGCTGGCTTGAACATCTGGTGCGCGAAGGCGGGCGCGGCCATTTCCCCGATGGTCTGCCCGCCGCCTATCAGCATGTGCTGGACGAGGAGTTCGGCCTGATCCGCAGCCGCAATTACGCCTGCTATTTCCTCACCGTGCATGACATCGTGCGCCATGCCCGCAGCCTTGATCCGCCGATCCTGTGCCAGGGGCGCGGCAGCGCGGCCAATTCGCTGGTCTGCTATTTTCTGGGCATCACCCCGATCGATCCGGTGCAGGAACGGCTGCTGTTCTCGCGGTTCCTGTCGAGCGAGCGCGACGAGCCGCCCGACATCGACGTCGATTTCGAGCATGAGCGCCGCGAGGAAGTGATCCAGTACATCTATACCCGCCACGGCCGCGAACGCGCCGGGATCGCGGCCACGGTGATCCGCTATCGCCAGCGCAGCGCGATCCGCGAAGTGGGCAAGGCGCTGGGCCTGAGCGAAGACGTGACCGCCCGGCTTTCGGGCACGGTCTGGGGCAGTTGGAACAGCGGCGAACTGCCCGAAACCCGGCTGACTGAGGCCGGGTTCGATCCCGCCAACCCCGAGCTTGCCCGGCTGCGCGAAATGGTCGCGCGGCTGCTCGATTTTCCTCGCCATCTCTCGCAGCACGTCGGCGGCTTCGTGCTCAGCGAAACCCGGCTCGATGAACTGGCCGCGATCCACAACGCCGCCATGCCCGATCGCACCTTCATCGAATGGGACAAGGACGATCTGGAAACGCTGGGCTTGATGAAAGTCGATGTGCTGGCGCTGGGGATGCTCACCGCGATCCGCAAGAGCTTTGACCTGCTGCGTCAGCACCGCCTCGCCGATCTGACGCTGGCAACGGTCCCGCGCGAAGACCCGGCGACCTATGCCATGCTGTGCGCGGGGGACAGCATCGGCACTTTCCAGGTCGAAAGCCGCGCCCAGATCGCCATGCTGCCACGGCTGCGGCCGCGCCGGCTTTACGATCTGGTGATCCAGGTGGCGATCGTGCGCCCGGGGCCGATCCAGGGCGGCATGGTCCATCCCTATCTGCGGCGGCGCAATGGCGAGGAAGCGGTCGACTATCCCGGCCCGCCCGGCGAAATCGAAAGCGTGCTCGACAAGACGCTGGGCGTGCCGCTGTTTCAGGAACAGGCGATGAAGCTGGCGATTGTCGCGGCGGGCTATTCCCCGGCCGAGGCCGATGCGCTGCGCCGCGCGATGGCGACCTTCCGCAACAACGGGACCATCGACCAACACCGCCTGCGGCTGGTCGACGGGATGACCGCGCGCGGCTACCCGCTGGATTTTGCCGAACGCTGCTTCAAGCAGATCGAGGGGTTTGGCGAATACGGCTTTCCCGAAAGCCATGCCCAGGCCTTCGCCTGGCTGGCCTATGTCTCGTCATGGCTGAAGTGCCACTATCCGGCGGCCTTCACCTGCGCCCTGCTCAACAGCCAGCCGATGGGCTTCTACGCCCCGGCCCAACTGGTGCGCGATGCGGCCGAGCATGGGGTTGAAGTGCGCCCGATCGACATCAACGCCAGCCACTGGGACAACCACCTCGAAGCCGAACGCGTGCTGCGCCTCGGCCTGCGCCAGATCGGCGGCTTTCGGGAGGATTGGGCCGGCAGCCTGATGGCCGCCCGCACGGGGCAGCGCTTTGCCGGGCTCGAAGATCTTGCCCGCCGTGCCAGCCTGCCGGCGCGCGCGCTGCAACTGCTGGCCGATGCCGACGCGCTCGGCTCGCTGGGCACGAACCGGCGCGAGGCCGGCTGGGATGCCCAGCGGATCGTGCCGGTGCAGTTGCCGCTGTTCGCCGCAGCCGAAGCCGGGGAACTGCGCGCCGAAGCTGCCCCAGCCCTGCCGGTAATGCCGCTGTGCGAGGAAGTGGTCGCCGATTACCAGACCCAGCGGCTTTCGCTCAAAGGCCATCCGCTGCAATTCCTGCGCGCCGGGCTGGCCGCCCGCGGGGTGCTCGATTGCGCGGCGGTGAATGCGGCGCGTGATGGCGCCAAGGTGCGCGCGGCCGGAGTGGTGCTGGTGCGCCAGCGCCCCGGCACCGGCAAGGCGATCTTCATCACGATCGAGGACGAAACCGGGGTGGTCAACGCGCTGCTCTGGGCGAGCGAGCTGGACCGCCAGCGCAGCGCGGTGATGGCCGCCCGGCTGATGGTGATCGAAGGCGAAGTTCAGCGCAGCAAGGAAGGCGTGGTCCACCTGATGGCCCAGCGGATCATCGATCGCACCGCGCTGCTGGACCGGCTGACCGCGGCAGAACCGGCCCGGCCCAGCCGCCCGCGCGGACACCCGCGTCAGGTGCGGGTCATTCCGAAATCACGCGATTTTCATTGAAGCGCGGGCAATCAGCCCAGCACGAAGCGCGGCCCCACCGCCCCGCCAACCCCGGCGCGGTCATCCTTGTTGAGCAACCGGCAGCGATCCAGGCTGAGGCAGCCACAGCCCATGCATTCATCCAGCTTGGCCCGGGTGCGGGTGAGCAGCGCGATCCGGGCATCGACCTGCGCCCGCATCGATCGGCTGAGCCGCTGCCAATCGCCGTGGCTGGGTGTGCGGTCAGGCGGCAGGCGCGAAAGTTCGCTTTCGATCTCATCCAGACCAAGCCCGAGCTTCTGCGCGACGAGAATGAAACTGAGCCGGCGAATGTCCGAACGCAGGAAGCGGCGCTGGTTGCCCGAGGTGCGCTGGGCCTGCACCAGCCCCTTGTCCTCGTAAAAGCGGATCGCCGACACCGCGAGGCCCGTGCGCCGCGAGAGTTCGCCGATCGGCAAGAGATCGTTACGGTCCATAGACAGGCGACCTTGTTCCCAGCCCGATGACTTAAAGCTAACTTGAGGTCACCCACACCTCAAGTAATTTCGCAATCATTCTGACAGGTATCTGGTCTGCCGTGCTTTTCTGAATCTAGCGCTCGTGCCCCGGCCCGTTGCGGGCGCAGCCGCGGCGCTGCTGGCCGGCCACGGTCAGTGTCGCCCGATAGGGATAGACCGCGTCCGACATGCCATCGCTGCACCGCCCCGCTTCAACCCGCAGCACCAGCGGCTGGCCTTCGAGCACGGCGCGCCAGGTGATCCCGGCGCCATCGGCCTTGCGCTCGGCCGGGGCGCTGGCGCCGAGCAGACGCTCGGGCGTGGCATAGGTCAATTCACCGGGATCGACCTCGACGCTCCAGAACGGTTCGGTCCCGACCGCGACGAGATTCTTCTCCTCGATCCCCAGGCTCTGACAGCCCGCCAGCACCAGCACGGCGGCACACAGCGCGCGCCTAGGCATTGCCCACCACCCAGCAGGCCAGTGCCAGCAGCAGCCCGGCGGTGCGGTTGGAGCGGAAGCGGGCCAGCGCATTGTCGGCATCGTCGGGCTGCAGGGTCAGCGCCTGCCAGCCCAGATGCGCCGTCACCGGCGCCAGGGCGAGCAGCGCCACCCAATCGGGGCGCAGCAGCCACACCGCCAGCGCCCAGCACAGCGCCGCCGCGCCATAGAAGGCCGCAACCCCGGCGCGCACGTGCCGCCCCAGCGTCAGCGCCGAGGAGCCGATCCCCACCAGCGCATCATCCTCGCGGTCTTGGCAGGCGTAGATCGTGTCATAGCCGATGCACCACGCGATCGCCCCGGCATAGAGCGCGGCCATCACGCCAAGCTGGTCCGAACGCAGCGCGATCCAGCCGACTGGCGCGCCCCAGGTGAAGACCAGCCCGAGCCAGGCCTGCGGAAAGCCGGTAATCCGCTTCATGAACGGATAGGCCGCAACCAGCGCGAGACTGGCGAGCGCCACCAGCTGGGCCACCGGGCGCAATTGCAGCAACACCACCAGCCCGATCAGGCACAGCGCCACCAGCCAGATCCAAGCCTCGCGCTTGGACACGGCCCCGCTCGCAATCGGCCGGGCGGCGGTGCGCGCCACCTGCCGGTCCAGCTCGGCATCGACGATATCGTTGTAGACGCAGCCTGCCCCGCGCATCGCGATCGAGCCGGCCAGCAGCCACGCCAGCAAGTCCCAGCGCCGCTCGCCCCCTGCCAGCAGCAACCCCCAGGCCCCCGGCCAGAACAGCAACCACCATCCGATCGGTCGGTCGAACCGGGCCAGCAGGGCATAGTTGCGCAGGGCCGGCGGCAGGGCCGCGACGATTCCCTTGTGCTCGCTATCGGGGACGATCTGGGCAGTCATGCAGGGCTGTGTAGCTTCTCGGGCGAAATGCGCTAGAGGTCGCTCATGCCCGACACCCATTCGCCCAAGACCCCCGCCTGGCCGCCCAAGAGCGCCCCGCGCCTGTTCGTGCCGGCCCCGCTGAGCCAAGGCGCTGCGGTCGCGATCGAAGGCGCGCAGGCCCACTATCTGGCGCGGGTGATGCGGATCAGCGAAGGCGACGCGGTGGTGCTGTGCGACGATGCGACCGGCGAATGGGCCGCCAAAGTCGCCAGCGCGGGCAAGCGCGACGTGGTGCTGATCCCCGAATCCCTGCTGCGCCCGCGCGAGGACGTGCCCGATTTCACGCTCTGCGCGGCGCTGCTCAAGAAGGACCGGTTCGATCTGGTGCTCGAAAAGGCGTGCGAACTGGGGGTGCGGCGGATCCAGCCGGTGCTGACCCGGCGCTGCGTAGCCGACAAGCTCAACCTCGAGCGCGCCCGCACCGTGCTGATCGAGGCGGCCGAGCAATGCGCCCGCACCGCCCTGCCGCAGCTGGCTGAGCCGGTGAAGCTGGAGGCGCTGCTGCGCGATTGGGAACCGGCCCGCGCGCTGTTCTTTGCCGACGAACTCGGCGGCGATCCGGCCCGCGCGGCCTTTGCTGCGGCCACTGGCCCGGCCGCGCTGCTGGTTGGCCCCGAGGGCGGCTTTGATGCCGCCGAGCGCGAGGCCGTGGGCGCCCTGCCCCAGGCCCGGGCGATCACGCTGGGCCCCCGGATCCTGCGCGGCGAAACCGCCGCAATTGCCGCTACATCGCTGTGGATGGGGACGGCGGGGGATTGGTAATTTAATGCTGGCGCAACAATCGCCAGCCACCTATCTCCCCGTCATGAGCACAAGACAGGTTTCGGATCGCAACGATCCGGTGATCGAAAACCGCGACCAACTGATCGCGGCGATGATCAAGGGAGAGAAGCCGCGCGCTGCATGGCGGATCGGCACCGAGCACGAAAAGCAGGTCTTTTCGCGCGCCGATCATCATGCCCCGTCCTATGACGAGCCCGGCGGCATCCGCGACCTGTTGCTCGCGCTCAAGGACTTCGGCTGGGAAGAAGTGGTCGAAGGCGGCCACGTGATCGCGATGAGCGGGTCCGACGGCACGGTCAGCCTTGAACCGGCCGGCCAGCTCGAACTGTCGGGTGCGCCGCTCGAAACGCTGCACCAGACCTGCGATGAAACCAACCGCCACCTCGATCAGGTGCGCGCAATCGGCGAACGCTTCGGCCTCGGCTTCATGGGTCTGGGGATGTGGCCCGACAAGCGCCGCGACGAACTGCCGATCATGCCCAAGGGCCGTTATGCGATCATGCTGCGGCACATGCCGCGCGTGGGCACGATGGGCCTCGACATGATGCTGCGAACCTGCACCATCCAGGTCAACCTCGACTATGGCAGCGAGGCCGACATGGCGCAGAAGTTCCGCACCAGCCTGGCGCTGCAACCGCTGGCCACCGCGCTGTTCGCCAATTCGCCGTTCACCGAAGGCAAGCCCAACGGCTTCCTCTCCTATCGCAGCCATATCTGGTCGGACACCGACCCGGCGCGCACCGGGATGCTGCCGTTCGTGTTCGAAGATGGCTTCGGCTACGAACGCTACGCCGAATACATGCTCGACGTGCCGATGTATTTCGTCTTCCGCGATGGCAAATACATCGATGCCGCGGGCCAGAGCTTCCGCGACTTCCTCGCCGGCAAGCTGCCCGCCCTGCCCGGCGAACTGCCGACCGAAAGCGACTGGCAGGACCACCTCTCCACCGCCTTCCCCGAAGTGCGGCTCAAGAGCTTCCTCGAAATGCGCGGCGCCGATGGCGGGCCGTGGAACCAGATCTGCGCCCTGCCCGCGTTCTGGGTGGGCCTGCTCTACGATCAGGGCGCGCTCGATGCGGCGTGGGATCTGGTCAAGGGCTGGGACATGGCCGGGCGCGAGGCGCTGCGCTCGTCCGTTCCCAAGCTCGGGCTCGATGCGCCGCTGCCCGGCGGCGGGACGCTGCGCGACATTGCCGGCGAAGTGCTCGACATTGCGCGCGGCGGGCTGCGCGCGCGCGGCAAGCTCAACGCTATTGGCGAAAGCGAAGCCGGGTTCCTCGCCCCGCTTGAGGAAATCGTCCGCTCGGGCAAGGTTCCGGCCCAGCGCCTGCTCGATCGCTTCAACGGCGAATGGGGCGGCGATATTTCCCGCGTTTACGACGAGGCGATGTAATGGCGATTCTGGTTGTCGGCCAATTCCGCATTCCGGCCGAGCGGATGGCACAAGCCCGCCCGATGATGCGCAAGGTCATGGAAGCGACCCGCGCCGAGGACGACTGCATCGAATACAATTACGGCGAAGACGTGCTCGATCCCGGCCTGATCCGGGTGAGCGAGGTCTGGGCCTCGCGCGAGCAACTTGCGGTCCACTTCAAGGCCCCGCACATGGCGGTCTGGGCCAAGGAGCGCGCCGGGCTCGGTCTGACCGGGCGCGACATCAAGGTCTATACAGCGGACGAGGGCACCGCAGTCTAACCGCCGGGCAGCACCTTTGCCCGCGCGCGCAGCGCCTGGGCGATGCGGTAGAGCGGCGCGGTGATCGCGCCGTGGTGGTTCATCCAGTCCCAATAGGCGCGGTATTTGGCGTCCTCGGCCAGCAGGTGGCGCTCTTCGGTCTTGGCGCGCCAGAAATAGATCGCGCTGACGCAGCCGAGGAAAAAGGTGTTGCGCACCGCATCGACCAGCGAGCCATTGGCCACGGCCCACGGCATCGAGGCAAACCACCAGAACGCGTTCTTGGCGAGATAGGCCGGATGGCGGGTATAGCGATAAGGCCCGCCGGTCAGCACGCCGCGATAGGTGAGGTTCGAAAACCGGATGCCAAAGGCCACCGTCGCCCAGGCATAGCAGGCGGTCAAAGCCACCAGCCACAGCGCCCAGCCCCACGCCAGCGCCCCGGTTTCGCCAACCACGCGGTGCCAGGTATCATCGCCCCAGGTATTGGCGAGATAGAACAGCGGCCGGTCGGGCGGGTTCATCAGCTGGAACGGCGGATAGCACATCAGCGCCGCCACCCAGCCCGCCAGCAGCGGATTGGCCGACCGGATCTGCGCATCGAGCGGCTTGAGCGTCAGGATATAGCCGACCGTACCGACCTGCTCATCCACCACGAACATCAGCGTGATGAGGATCGCACTCACCCCCACCGGCGATGACAGAAACGGGCCCCAATCGGGCGTCACCAGATTGGCAAAGCCCCCCGGCACGATCGAGATCATGAAGGCGGTGAAAAAGCCCTTCACCGCCCAGGCCCGCCAATGGATCGCCACCTGCGCGGGCGCAAAAGGCTCGCGCCCGACCAGCATTGCCCCGAAGTGCCAGCACGGATCGCGCGGATTGACCATCACCCGGTCGAGCCAGATGACGTAAGGGATCGAGGCGAGGAACAGCGGCAGCGCCAGCGCGCCCAGCACGTGCATCGCGATCAGATACGGCCCCGACCAATACCACCGCCCGAGACAATAGAGCGCGGCGATCACCGCCCAGGTCGCCCATAGCCCGGCCAGCTTGGGAATCGCAGTATCGAGCGCTTCGGCCAGCGGCCGCGGCGCGGCCCAGTCGATCCCGGTCGAGGCGCGGCGGTGAACCTTGTCGACCAACACCGACCAGCCGACCATCGGCAGGGCGGTAAATAGCAGCCCAGCGAGCGCCGCATTGGGCCCGGTCAAGCGTTCCCGCGGCCCCGGCAGGGCAAAGTGATCGACCAGCGCGGGCCAGAAATGGCAGATGCCGATCCACAGCCCCAGCCCGATCAGGCCGACAAGCCCCACGGCTGCCGAAACGTCGCTCGGCGGCCGGGTGGCGGGAATGGGGAAATGGGGGTTCATCCCCCGCCCTTAGGCCCCGAAGGGTTAAAGGCGGGGAAACGGGGTATCCGTTAGCGGAACGCGGTCACCTTGCCGTCGTCGTCGAGCACGTAGAGCGTGCCGCCAGCGACCACCGGCGAAAGCGTGACCGGCGCCTTGAGCTGGGCAGCCTGCTGCGGCTGGCCATCGGTCACGCTGGCGGCGTAGAGTTCGCCGCGTGAATTGACGAACCACAGCCGTTCACCGGCCAGCACCGGGCCGGACCAGAACACCGGGTTCTTTTTCTTCTTTTCGTTTTCGAAGCGGGCGAGCTGGGTCATCCAGCGCACGTGGCCGTTCGAACGCGCGATGCACAGCAGCTTGGCATCGTCGGTCAGCGTGAAGATCCAGTCCCCCGCCACCGCCGGGGTCGAAATCCCCGACAGGTTGAGTTCCCAGATCCGCTGGCCGGTGACCAGTTCGTAGGCGGCCATGCGCCCGCCCTGACCCAGCGCGAAGACCCGGCCGCGATCGATGATCGGATCGGCGTCGATGTCGGTCAGCACGCCCACCGTGGTCGACAGCGAGGTGCGCGCCAGCGCATCGTTCCACAGCTGGCGGCCGTTTTCATAACGGTAGGCAACCAGTTCGCCGGTCGAGAAGCCCGAGATCACCGTGCCCTGCCCGGCTGCCGGAGCAGCCACGCCGAACACCCCGGTCTGCCCGGTTGCGGCGGTTTCGTGCCACAGCTGGGCGCCGTCGGCGATGTCGAGCGAGTAGATCTGGTTGTCCTGGGTCATCACGAACACCGCGTTGAACGCGATGGTCGGCGAACCGCGCAGCGGCCCGGCCGGCTTGACCTTCCAGATGACGTTGCCGTTGGCGGCATCGAGCGCGGCGACTTCGCCGACCCCGGTGGTGACATAGACCTTGCCGTCGGCAAAGGCGGCCCCGCCGCCATAGACCGAGGTAGCGCCATCGCCCTTGATTTCAAAGCTGCGGGTCCAGTGCTGGGCGCCGCTGGCAGCATCGAACGCGTGGACCACGCCCTGGGTGTCCATCACGAATAGCTGCCCGCCGCCGATCACCGGCGATGCGGCCAGCCGCTGGGTCTTGGACGAGCCGGCAATCTTGGCGCTCCACGCGCGCTGCGGGTTCGCCGCGATCGCGAGGTTGCCGTAAGACTTGCTGGCGGTGCCGCCGGCCTGGGGCCAATCGGCATTGGCGGTTGCCGGGGGCACGACCACCGCGACATTGGCAAGATCGGCATCGACCTTGGCGCCGGATTCGACCCGGCTGAGGATCGCCACGCGGTTGCCGACGGTCGGCGTCGCGGGCTTGCCCTTGCCGCCAAACGCGCCGCAGCCGCTGAGGCCAAGGGCCAGGACCAGCGCCAGCGGAGCCGCGCGGCGAAGCGAAATACCGGAACTGCGGAAAAGCGAAGTCGAAGGCATCGGATAGTCCTTGATTGGTCCGGTCACTGCTTGGCGGGCGCGGCGGGTGCCGCCGGAGCGGCAGCAGGTGCGCTGGCAGGGGTAGCGGCAGGGGCGGCAGCCGCGGCATTGGCGGCGGCTTCGATCTGGGCCATGTCGACCCCGGCATCATAACCCAGCTGGCCGGCCAACTGGCGCACCCGTGCGCGGATCGTGCTGGGGGTCTTGGTATCCTTGCCGATCGCGGCGAGCAGCGGCCCGGCCTTGTCGGGCTGGCCCTGCTTGAGCAGCGCCAGCGCAGTCAGTTCGCCGGCGCTGCCGAACCAGGCATTGCCCGGGATCGCCAGCGGCTTGAGCCGGGCGATGACTTCGGCCGGCGGCAGCTTGTCGAACTGCAGCGCAACCGCACGGACCAGCGCGAGATCGCGGAATGGCTGCGGCGCGCCATCATTGGCGGCAACCTCGGAAAATTCCTTGGCGGCAATGTCGCTCTTGCCTTGTTCCTGCATGATCGCGGCGTGGAGCAGAGTGGCATTCGCGCGGCTGCCCGCGCTGCCTTCCTTCATCAGCGGTTCGAGATCGCGGGCGCTGGCATCAGCGGCGATCCCGCCTGAACCCAGCTTGTCGAGCGCAAGGATCGTGCGCTCCGACATCTCGGCGGCCGCCGCTTCACGCGAATGATCCCAGTAGAGATAGCCCGCCAGGCCAACCAGCCCCGCGATGATCACCCCGGCCAGCGGCTTGCCGTAACGCTGGCCGATACGCAGCAGGTCATCCTGGCGCAGCGCATCATCGACTTCGCGCAGAAAACCGTCCTGCGCCGCGGCATCGCGATCGTTGGAGCCATTCGAGGGATTGGAAGGAGACAGGGCCAAGGGAACGCCTTTTTTCACGCGTGTGAATGTGTTGCCCGGGTGTTTAGCGAATGGGCGGGTCTTTTCAACGCCTGTCTCTGGCTTTCCCCCGGTGAAGCACGGGTGAACGGGCGGCTTCAGGGGAAGCTGAGCTGCCCCAGCGCACCAGCATAGGTCCGGCGATAGGCTTCGACCATCGCCGCCTCGTCGTATTCGGCCTGAGCGCGGGTGCGGTTGGCCGCGCCCACCGCCGCGCGCAGGGCCGGATCGGCGGCGAGATCGCACAGCGCTGCCGCCAGCGCGGCATCGTCGCCCACGGGCGTGATGAACCGCCGATTCTCACCCGCGACCATCGCCTCGACATCGCCGACGCGCGGGCTAGCCACGGCGAGGCCTGCAGCCATCGCCTCGACCACCGAGATCGGGAACTGTTCGCTGTCGGAGGACAGTGCGAACAGGTCGAACAGCCCCAGCACCTTGGCCGGATCGGCGACAAAACCGGGCAGATGGACCCGGTGGCCGACCCCCAATTCGATGGCGGTCCGGCGGATCGCATCGCGCTCGGGCCCCTCGCCCAGAATCACCAGCTGCCATTCGGCGGGCATCGCGGCAAAGGCGCGCACCAACCGGGGCAGATTCTTGACCGCGCGCAGCCCCGCCAGCGTGCCAAGCCACAGCTCGCCGTCGCGCTTGATCACCCGCGGCAGGGCATCGGGGCGGCACGGCTGGCCATAGGCTTGTACCGGGATTCCGTTGGCGATCCGCCGAACCATGCCGCGCGGCTGGTGCCAGACCTGCCGGGCAATGGTTTCCAGCCGCTGCGAGGGCACGACCAGGCCTTGCGCGCGAGCCAGCGCGAGGCGGCGGAACCAGTTCCGCACCGGCTTCAGCCGCTCGGCCTCGTCCTGGTTGAAGCCATCCTCGTGGTGAACCAGCGGCGGCAGGCGCAGCGCCTCGGCGAACAGGGTATGCGCCATCACCGCGTCCATCGCCCCCCAATTGTAGGTCAGGACCAGATCGTGCCCCAGCATCGCCTGAGCGATCCGGTGCAGGCGGCGCGGAAAGGGCCGGCCGGCCAGCGCGGGGAAATTCTCAGGATAGGTCACGGGAATCGCCGGATCGATCGCGCTGGCGGCAGACATCTCACCCGGCACCGCCGAGACGACCACGTGTTCCACCTGCGGCCCGAAAGCGTTCATCAGCTTGGCCGCGCGCAGCTCCTTGCCGCCGGCTGAAAAGCTCGAATGAAGATGGAGCAGCCGCAAGCCGGTTTACCCCAACCGGGCCAGCAGCCGGTCAAGCGCGGCAACGGCTTCGGGCTCGTCGAGCATCGGCGCATGGCCGACCCCAGGCACGGTGACCGCTTCGGCCTCGGGCAGCACCTTGGCCATGCGGCGATGCACCTTGTCGGACAGCACATCGGACAGCTCGCCGCGCAGCAACAGCACCGGCTTGCCCTTGAGCCCATCGAGCGCGGGCCACAGATCGACCCCGGCCTCGCCGCCCGACTGGGCCAGCGGCTCGGCGATCTTCATGTCATAGTCGAACACGATCCGCCCGTTGCTGCCCACCACCATGCAGCGCTTGGCCATCGCCAGCCAATCGGTGATTTCATATTCAGGGAAGGCACTTGCCTGCGATTCCTCAAGTGCGCGCGCGGCATGCATCCACGTCTCGAAGCTGCGCCCCTGCCCGACATAGCCGCGAATCCGCTCAAGCCCCTCGGGCTCGATCTCGGGCCCGACATCGTTGAGCAGCGCCCCCGCCAGCCGCTCGGGCATGGTCATGGCCATGATCATCGTCATCAGCCCGCCCAGCGAAGTGCCGAGCGCCACGATCCGGCCGATCTGCGCTTCCTCGAACAGGGCGGCAAGATCCTCGACATATTGCACCGGATTGTAGGTCGCTGAATCCTTGGCATAGGCGCTGTCGCCGCGGCCGCGCAGTTCTGGGCAGATCACCCGCCATTGCCCGGCAATGCGGCTGGCAACGTGGGCGAAATCGCGGGCATTGCGGGTCAGCCCTGGCAGGCAGACCACCACCGGGCGGTCATCGCGCCCGGCATAGTCGCGGTAGTGCAGCTTGAGCCCGTCCCGGCTGGTCCAGAAACGGTCGGCGAATTCGCTCATCGGTCGGGTCGCATTCCTTGGCGTTACGGCTTGTGCCGCAAGGGGTTCGCGGCCACTATCGCCGGATGCGAGCCGATCCGCAAGCCGCCCCCTACACGCCCGATACGCCGATCACCAGTCTTGCCGGCTGGCTGGCGGACGAAGCCGTGCCTGCCGACTTTCCCGAAACCCGGCTGCGGTTTCGTAACCGTCGCTGGGACGCCGCGGTGGGGCTCGGCGCGCTCAGCGATGACCAATGGGTGCGTCATTTCGGCCGGTTCGATCCGCTTCCCGGGAATCTCCCTGCTCCGCTGGCGCTGCGCTATCACGGCCACCAGTTCCGGGTGTACAATCCCGAGCTGGGCGACGGGCGCGGGTTCCTGTTCGCGCAGCTGCGCGATGGCGCCGGCCGGCTGCTCGATCTGGGCACCAAGGGCTCCGGACTGACCCCCTACAGCCGCACCGCCGATGGGCGGCTGACACTCAAGGGCGCGGTGCGTGAAGTGCTTGCTACCGAAATGCTTGAGGCCTTGGGGGTCAATACCAGCAAGACCTTCTCGGTGATCGAAACCGGCGAAGAGCTGTTCCGGCAGGATGAACCTTCGCCGGCACGTTCGGCGGTGCTGGTGCGGCTCAGCCACGGGCATATCCGCATCGGCACCTTCCAGCGCCTCGCCTATCTCCAGCAGCGCGAGGAAATGGCCGTACTGGTCGATTACTGCCTCACCCAGTTTCCCGGTCCGCCCCCGCCCGCCGATGCCCCGGGGCGCGACGAACCGGCCGCGATCCTGCTGCATCAGGTGGTCGAACGGCTGGCCCGGCTGGCGGCGCAGTGGATGGTGGCAGGCTTCGTCCACGGGGTGCTCAACACCGATAACATGAACGTGTCGGGCGAAAGTTTCGACTATGGCCCGT
>CALKVF010000116.1 GCA_937996535.1 uncultured Novosphingobium sp.
GCCGCCAGCAGCGCCAGCGCGATCGGAAGATCGTAGTGCGAGCCTTCCTTGGGCAGGTCGGCCGGAGAGAGGTTGATCGTGATCCGCTTGGGCGGAAGCGACAGCCCCATCGCGGCGAGCGCGGCATGGACCCGCTCGCGACTCTCGTTCACCGCCTTGTCGGGCAGCCCGACCAGATTGAAGCGCGGCAGCCCCGGGGCGATCTGGCATTGCACTTCGACGCTGCGCGCCTCCAGCCCCAGATAGGCCACGGTCCGAACCAGAGCGACCACCCACACCCCCATTGAATATACTAGGTATTTTCCATGAGGCATGATGCCCGCGCTGTCGAGGGCAGGATTGACCAAAGGACAGTCTGACGGCCAATTTCAGGCGCGGGCGCGGCGGGCGGCGCTTGACTCTGCCCCAAGCCTCGGTTAACGGCCCGCCCCTGTGAAAGGTCGCCATCGCCGGCGGCCCTTTTTATTCGAATTTTTCCGAGGTTATCATGAAGCGCACCTTCCAGCCCAGCCGCCTTGTTCGCGCCCGCCGCCACGGCTTCCGCGCCCGCACGGCCACCGTCGGCGGCCGCAAGGTTCTGGCAGCGCGCCGCGCCCGCGGCCGCAAGAAGCTGTCGGCCTGATCCAGCACACTGAAATGCCCGTCCTTACCCGACGGGCCGATTTCCTTGCCGCAAACCGGGGCCTGCGCGTGTCGCGCCCCGGTTTTGTGCTGCTTGTAAACCCCAACACCACCGATTCGATGCGCTATGGCATCACGGTGACCAAGAAGATCGGCAACGCGGTTGTCCGCAACCGCATGAAGCGCCGCTTCCGCGCGCTGCTGCGCGACATGCTGGGCGATCACGGCCTACCGGGCAGCGACCATGTGCTGATCGGCCGCGAAGGCGGGATTGAACGCGACTTTGCCCTGCTGCGCGAGGAACTGGCCGCCGCCCTCACCCGCGCCCGCGAAGGCAAGGGTGACAAGCGCCGCCCGCGCGGCCAGAGCCCCCGCAAATGAGCGCCCCAGCCCGATGAAGCGCCTACTGATCCTGATCGCGCGCGGCTGGCAACTGGGGCCTTCGCGGATCCTGCCGCCCACCTGCCGCTATGCGCCATCGTGCTCGCAATATGCGATCGAGGCGATCGAGAAGCATGGCGCGATTAAGGGTGGCTGGTTGGCGACGAAGCGTCTATTGCGCTGCCATCCGTGGGGCGGTCATGGTTACGACCCGGTGCCTTGATCAAGGGCATCGCCTTTCCCATTTCACACAGAGTTTAATTGAGCAGGGGCCTTCGTGGACAACCAGAACCAGCGCAATCTGATCCTGGCGGTGGTGCTGACCGCTCTCATCCTGTTTGGGTGGGATGCTGGCATGCGCTATCTCTATCCCAATGCAAACAAGGCACAACCTGCCGCCAGTGCCAGCGCCCCGGCGCCGCAGCCGAGCGCCAGTGGCAAGCCGACCCGCGAAGGCGGACTGATGAGCGAAGCCGATCGCGCGCTCGAAGCCCGCGATCTGGCCAGCGCGCTCAATCCGGCAGCCCGAATCGCGATCGACGCGCCGGGCCTGACTGGCTCGATCAACCTAGTTGGCGGGGTCGTCGATGACCTCTCGACCCGCCGCCACACCGCCGCGATCGACAAGGCCAGCGGCCTGCAGCGCATCTTCTCGCCCAAGGGCACCCCGGCGCAGCACTTCGCCCAGTTCGGCTGGGCCGGTGCCGCCGTGCCGACCGCCGCGACCGTGTGGACCGCGCCCGCCGGCGCCAAGCTCACCGTCCAGACCCCGGTGACGCTGAGCTGGAACAACGGCGCAGGGCAGACCTTCACGCTGACCTACGCGATCGATGCCGATTACATGCTGACCGTCACCCAGGGCGTGGCCAACGCCGGCCCCGCGCCGGTCACGGTCAAGCCGGTGGCGCAGCTCAACCGCACCGACAAGACCGCCAGCCTCGACACCTGGAACGTCCAGTCCGGCCCGTTCGGCGCCTTTGACGGCACCGTGAACTTCAAGGTCAACTACAAGGACGTGACCGAAGCCGGTCAGGTCAACAACGAAGGCAAGGCCGACTGGCTCGGCTTTACCGACATCTACTGGATGACCACGCTGATCCCCGAAAAGGCCAGCGCCAGCAGCGACTATCGCGCGCTGGGCGGCGGGATCTTCCTCGCCGACCTGATCTACCCCGATGCCGCCGTGGCGCCGGGCCAGTCGGTCCAGCAGGTGACCCGCCTGTTCGCCGGGGCCAAGGAATCGCCGGTGCTCGACCGCTATGAAGCGGCCGGCATCCCGCACTTTGGCCTGGCGATCGACTGGGGCTGGTTCCGCTGGTTCGAAAAGCCGATCTTCTGGCTGCTGCAATCGCTCAACCGTCTGGCGGGCAACTTCGGCGTGGCGATCATCCTGCTGACGCTGATCGTGCGCGGCGTGATGTTCCCGGTGGCCCAGCGCCAGTTCGCCTCGATGGCGGC
>CALKVF010000117.1 GCA_937996535.1 uncultured Novosphingobium sp.
ACCTCTCGCGGCTCAAGCGGCAGATGGCGCTCAAGAAGCTGGATAAGCTGCGCAAACTGGCTTGATAGGGCTAGCGTTCCCGGTCCGTTCTGTCTAGCGTGGCGGAATGGATAGCCAGATTCTGACTTTCGCCCTGTTGATCCTCGCGCTTGGCGCGGGGGTTGCGCTTGGCTGGTTCTTCGGTTCGCGTCCTGTCGTCGGGCTGGGGCAGAGGCTGGCCGAGGCCGATGCCCGGCTGCGTGAACTCGACGGGCGCTTTCTCCAGGCGGTCAAGGAACTGGGCGATGCCTCGATAGATCTCGCCACGATGAAGGCCAATGCCGCGCATTTCGAGGAACAGAAAGCCGCGCTGATCGCCGCGCAGGACAGCCTCAAGCGCGAATTTGAAGCTGCCGGGGCCAAGGTGCTGCATCAGGCGCAGGAAATGTTCCTGCAGCGCGCGCAGGAACGCTTCACCCATTCCGAGGAAAAGAGCGCCGAACGCCTGAAAGCGCTGCTCACCCCGGTCGACGAACGCCTGAAAAGCTACGAAGCGCAGGTGTCCCAGCTGGAAAAACAGCGGGTCGATGCCTTCGGCCAGCTGTCGGGCGTGATCGATGAAATGCGCAAAGGGCAGGACGCGGTCCGCGCCGAAGCCGCGCGGCTTGGCAATTCGCTGCGCAATGCGCCCAAGGCGCGCGGGCGCTGGGGTGAACAGCAGCTGCGCAACGTGCTCGAACAGTGCGGGCTCGCCGAACACACCGATTTCGTCACCGAACATTCGATCGATACCGAGGATGGCCGGCTGCGCCCCGATGCGGTGATCCGCATCCCCGGCCAGAAGAGCCTGATCGTCGACGCCAAGGTGTCGCTCAACGCCTATCAGGAAGCCTTCGAGGCGCAGGACGAACACGCACGCGAAGCCGCCTTGGCGCAGCACGTCGCCTCGATGCGCAGCCACGTTCAGCAGCTTGGCGCCAAGAGCTACCAGAGCCAGTTCGAGGATGCGCCCGACTATGTGATCATGTTCGTGCCGGGCGAACACTTTGTCGCCGCCGCGCTCGAACACGATCCCTCGCTGTGGAATTTCGCGTTCGAACGCCGGGTGCTGCTCGCCACGCCGACCAATCTGGTCGCGATCGCGCGGACCGTGGCGATGGTCTGGTCGCAGGACAAGCTGGCACAGGAAGCGATCGAGATCGGCCGGCTCGGCACCGAAATCTACGATCGCATCGCGGTGGCGGCCGATCACCTCAAGCGGGTGGGCTCGGGGCTGGAAGGCGCGGTCAACAATTACAACAAGTTCGTCGCCAGCTTTGAACGCAATGTGATGACCTCGGGCCGCCGCCTGCGCGACAAGGGCGTGGCGATCGGCAAGCGCGAGATCGAGGATGTGCCGCTGGTCGAGGCCGCGGCTCGGCATGGCGAGACGGCAGCCCTGCCGCCGGCAGCGGACGATCTGGCTGGTTAATCCGGTTCGATTGCTTCGAGTTCGGCGGCATGCTCGCCGCCGCTCAGCACCAGCCGCCCGCCCTTGATCCGGTAGCGCGGCGAGGCGGAGAGCAATTGCTGGACCGCGCGTTCCTGATCCATCACCCCGTCGCACCACATCTGGGTCGAGATCAGCGGGCCGACCACCAGCCGGTCATCGACGATGGTCAGCTTGCCGCCAAGGCCGTTGCACCCGAGGTTGGCTCCGACCCGGTCCGCGCCGATGGTCAGGCGCGTGGTGCCCGATACCGGCTTTTGCCCGTCGATCAGCACGAACCGCCAGTTGCCCGCCTGAAGCCGGGCCGGCGCACCATTTGCCGTGGCGCAGGCGGCCAGCAGCAGCGGCAAGGTCAGGGAAGCGATTCGCCAGATCATGCCCACCTTGTGCGGGGCGCTGCCTGATCGGCGGCTGAACGGCTCAGTTATCGAGCGCGGCCAATGCCTCGTAGGCCAGCACCGCGCCGGCAACAGCGGCGTTGAGGCTGTCGGCCCGGCCCTTCATCGGCATGGTCACGCGCAGGTCGCAGGCCAGTCCATAGGCTTCGGGCAGGCCGCGCGATTCGTTGCCGACCATCAGGAAGCACGGCGCGGCATAGGGCGCGCTGCGATAGGGCTGGGCATCGCGCAGCGAAGCGGCAACCAGCTGGCCAGCGCCAGAGCGCAGCCACGGGAGGAATTCCTCCCAGCGAGCCTGGGCGATCTGCTGGGTAAACACCGCGCCCATGCTGGCGCGCACGGCTTCGACCGAAAACGGATCGGCGCAGTCATCGAGCAGGATCAGCCCGCCCGCGCCAACTGCATCGCCGGTGCGCAGCATGGTGCCAAGATTGCCCGGATCGCGCAGCGCCTGCGCCACCAGCCAGATATTGGCCGAGGAGCGATCAAGCGCGGCCAGGCTGGTGTCGTATTCGGCGAAGACCCCGGCCACGGCCTGCGGGTTGTCCTTGCCGGTGACCTTGGCGAGAATGTCCTCGCTCATTTCGAGCACGTCGCCGCCCGCGGCCAGCACTTCGGCTTCGAGCGCATCGAGCAGGGGATGGGGATCGCGGCCTCTGGCCATGACCAGCATTTCGGGCAGGTGCCCGCATTCGCGCGCATCGGTCAGCAGCCGCAGCCCTTCAGCCAGGAACTTGCCGGCGGCCTTGCGGTGCTTCTTCTCGCGCAGCGAGCGAAGGTATTTGACCGTGGGGTTGGAAAAGCCGGTGATTTCGCGGCGCTGGTTCACGCCTCAGTCCTCGCCGAAGCCGTCCTTGACCAGGCCGACCAGCTTGGTGAGGGCAATGTCCGATGCCTCGCCCGCGACGACGATCTCGATCGTGTCGCCCTTGGCCGCGCCGAGCATCATCAGCCCGAGGATCGAGCCCCCGGCAGCATCGGCGCCGTCCTTGGTGACCCGCACGTCGACCCCGTCGCCCAGCTTGACCACGGCGTTGACGAACTTGGCACTGGCCCGCGCGTGGAGCCCCCGGTTGTTGATGATTTCAACGCTTTCGCGTGCCTCGGCCATGGTCCGCCCCCGTTTACGCGTCCTGCCCCAGGAATTCCGAGGCGATGGTGATATAGTTGCGGCCCGCATCGCGCGCTGCAACCGTGGCCGCGCCGATATCCATGCAGCCGCGCGCCTTGGCGAGGCGGATCAGCATCGGCAGGTTGATGCCCGCGATGACTTCGATCTTGCCCTTCTGCATCAGGGAAATGGCGAGGTTCGAGGGCGTGCCGCCGAACAGGTCGGTGAGAATGATCACCCCGCTGCCCGAATCCACCGCCTTAACCGCATCGGCGATTTCGCGGCGGCGCGCTTCCATGTCGTCATTGGGGCCGATGCACACCGTGGCCACGGCATCTTGCCGCCCCACGACGTGCTGCATCGCGTGGACGAATTCTTCGGCCAGTCTGCCGTGGGTAACCAGGATCAAGCCGATCATGCCGGATTGTCGCTCCGAAATGCCGGGCCGGGGGATAGCACCGGCGCGGGAAATCTATCTGCAAAGTGGCGCCGGGCCATGCCGTTGAAGCAGCCCAGCGTCAATGTTTTCCTTCCACCAGATCGGCGGCGCGGGCAGCAAGGTTGCGGTGGAACAAGGCCGGCGCATAGCCCGCCTCGCGCAGCGCGCCGGCGATCTGTTCGGCGGTGAAGACCGAGCGGTGCCGCCCCCCGGTGCAGCCGAAGGCAATGTTGACGTAAGCCTTGCCCTGGGCCTGATAGCGCGGCAGCAACAGCAGGATCAGGTCGCGGATCCGGGCAAAGGCCTCGGCAAAGGCGGGATCCTTGCGGATGTGTTCGCCCACGGCCGGGTCGATCCCGGTTTGCGGGCGCAGCGCCGCATCCCAATGCGGATTGTCGAGGAACCGCATGTCGAACACCAGATCGGCGATCGGCGGCATCCCGCGCGAAAAACCGAAGCTGGTGACCGTGACGGTCATCGCCACCGGGGCATCGCGCGAAAAGCGCTCGCGGATCGCCTGCTGCAGATCGTTCGAGGTGAAGTCGCTGGTCGAAATCACAATGTCGGCCCAGCGCCGCAGCGGCTCCAGCGCCTCGCGCTCGGCGGCGATGCCGCTGGCGGCGGGCAGATCCTGGGCCAGCGGGTGGCGGCGGCGGGTTTCGTTGTAGCGCCGTTCCAGTTCGGCCCCGGCGCAATCGAGGAACAGCGTGGTCAATTCGATGCCGGGGCGCTGGGTCAGCCGCTTTACCCGTTCGATCACCTTGTTGGGATCGAACCCGCGGGTGCGCGAATCAAAGCCGATGGCGAGCGGTGCGCGCATGTCGCCAGCGGGCTGGTCAGGGCTGTCGATCAGGCGTTCGAGCAGGCGAATCGGGAAGTTGTCGATCGTCTCCCAGCCGAGGTCTTCGAGCACCTTGAGCGCAGTGGTCTTGCCCGCACCAAGCAGGCCGGTGACCAGCAGCACGCGCTGGCGGGGTGGGATGGGGGCAGATTCGCTCATCGACAAGGACTTATGTGGGCAGACCGGAGCCGAAAGGGAAGGGGGAGGCGCGGGTTTCCACCGGCTAGGGTGCCAGCGTGGCGAGGCCCCAGCGACCAAGCGCGGCTTCGGCGCGCAGGGCCAGCACCGGGCTGTCGGGCCACAGCCGGATCAGCGGCAGCGCGATCCCTGCGCGGTCGGTCTGCTCGGCCGCCTCGATGAAGCGCGGGGCGTCGGGATCAAGCCGCAGCACCAGCGCCACCGGCACGTCGTCGGCCGTGGGATAGGTCAGCAGGCCGACGTTGCGGACCTCGATCAGTCCGGCAATCGTGGGGGCAGGGCTGGCGAGCAGGCGCGCGCCATCGGCGGCGAGGCTGATGCCGTCATCGCCCACCAATACCGCGCCGCGATCGATGAGGGCGAGCGCGAGGCTTGATTTGCCGGAGCCGGGCGCGCCCTCTATCAGGACACCGCGCCCGCCAATCGCCACGCAACTGGCCTGATGGAGCAGGCTCATTCGGAATGCTCGGGCAGCGGCAGCGACAGCACGAGGCAGGCGCCGGGTTCGCCATCGCCGCGGTCGCGCGCGATCAGGGTGCCGCCGTGGGCTTCGGCAATGGTTCGAGCAATGGCGAGGCCAAGCCCCGAATGGCTGCCGAACTCTTCACCCGACGGGCGCAGCGAATGGAACCGCTCGAACACCTTCTCGCGGGCTTCGGCCGGGATGCCGGGGCCATCGTCCTTGACCGCGAGTTCGAGCGCGCCGGGCACATGGGCGAGCGTTACCCGGACCCGGCCGCCGGGCGGCGAAAACGAGATCGCGTTGTCGAGCAGGTTTTCCAGCACGCGCACCAGCCGGGCAGGATCGCCCGGCACTTCCCACGGGCCGCTGCCGAGCGGGACCAGATCAACCTCGCAATCGCGGTTGACGCCGCGTTCGGCCCGCGCGCCGAGGAGCGTGCGGGTGAGCGCCATAAGGTCAACCGGGTCAAAGCGGGTGCGGCTCAATTCGGCGTCGATCCGGCTGGCCTCGGCGATTTCGGTGACCAGCCGGTCGATCCGCTGCACATCGTGGGCGGCGATTGCGCCCAGTTCGCGGCGCAGCTGCGGATCGGCCACCTTGTCGAGCGATTCGAGCGCGCTGCGCAGCGAGGCGAGCGGATTCTTGATCTCGTGCGCGACATCGGCGGCGAAGGTTTCGACCGCGTCGATGCGCTGGCGCAGCGCGGTGGTCATGTCGGAAATGGCGCGGGCCAGCATCCCGATCTCGTCACGGCGGCGCGGCAGGCGCGGCACGACCACTTCGCGGTCACGCCCGAGCCGCACCCTGACCGCCGCGCGCACCAGCGTGCGCAGCGGTTGGACGATGGTGCGCGCCAGGAACAGCGAGAGCTGGATCGAGATCAGCAGCGTGATCGCCAGCACGATCGCCAGGGTCTGGCGGGCATCGCGCACGGCCTTGGTGATGTCGGTGGCGTTGCGGGTGATGAGCAGCATTTCGCCGCGCACGCCGACCGGGGTGGCGGCATTGATCACCGGGGTTTCATCGGGTGCGGCGCGCTGCACCACCACGGTCTGCCCGCTGGCCAGCGCCAGCTGCAATTCGGGCCAGGCGGCCGCGCTTTCCTCGGCCGGATCGCGGTAGGCCGGGATCGGCGCGGTGCCGAGGATCCAGTTCATCCCCCGGTCGAGCCGTCGCGCCCACTGCTGATACCACGCCTCGTTCGCGGGATCGGCCAGCGCAAAGGGCGGGGCGCCGATGGCGAAACTGTCGGCCACCAGCGTGCCCTTGGCGCCGTAGAGCCGCAGCCGCAGGGTCTGTTCGTTGCCCACCCGCTCGATCAGCGCGCGCCGCCCGCTCACCGGGGTTTCGGCCAGGCCGTCGGCGGTGATTTCAACCTCGCTGCGGGCCAGCTTGAAGCGTTCTTCGAGCAGCTGCTTGCGGTAGGAATCGAGGTAGAACAGGCTGCCGGCCATCAGCCCCAGCGCGATGATGTTGACCGCGAGGATGCGCGCGGTGAGCGAAGTTCGCCGCCGCCAGAACAGGCGTTCGGAGACCGAATCCGCGGGGCTGTCCTCGTTAGCCATCGGTGAAGGAATAGCCCGCGCCGTAGAGTGTTTCGATCGCCGAGAAATCGTGATCGACCGCGCGGAACTTGCGGCGCAGGCGCTTGATGTGGCTGTCGATGGTGCGATCGTCGACGAAGATTTCATCGTCATAGGCCGCGTCCATCAACTGGTTGCGGCTCTTGATCACGCCCGGGCGGCTGGCGAGTGCTTCGAGGATCAGGAATTCGGTGACGGTCAGCGAGACCGGCTCGCCATCCCAGGTCACGTGGTGGCGCTGCGGATCCATTTCCAGCCGGCCACGGCGCAGGGCCTCGCTCGGCGGGGCATCGGGCTGGGCTTCGACCTCGCCGCGCACGAGTTCGGCGCGTCGCAGGATCGCGCGGATCCGGGCAATCAGCAGGCGCTGGCTGAACGGCTTGGCGATGTAATCGTCAGCCCCCATCGCCAGCCCGAGAGCTTCGTCGGGCTCTTCGTCCTTGCTGGTCAGGAAGATAACCGGCAGCGCCGATTTCTCGCGCAGTTTCTGGAGCAGTTCGAGCCCGTCCATGCGCGGCATTTTGATGTCGAATACCGCCAGATCGGGCGGGTTTTCGAGCAGCGCCTTGAGCGCGGTTGCGCCGTCGTTGTAGAGCCGGGTGGCAAAGCCTTCGGCCTGGAGGCCGATCGAAACCGTGGTCAGGATGTTGCGATCATCATCGACCAGCGCGATGGTCTGGCGGATGTCGCCAGCGGCAGCGGTGCCAGCAGGATCGGAAACGTCGTCGGTCATGACGGGGCGTGGGGTAGCCGCTTCGCGCGCACCGCGCAATCGCGCTGGCAGAGGCAAGCCGGGCATTTGACCGGCCAGGCCATGCCGCTTACCAGCCGTGGCCCATCTTCCAGTGAGAATGCGATGACTGACCATCCCGTCCGCCTGTTTTCCAGCGCCGAGGCTGTGCGCGCCGTGGGTGAGGGGCTGCTCGCGCGCAGCCTGCCCAAGGCGGAATGGACCCACGAGGCGCACCTTGCCGCCTGTGCATGGCTGGTGCTCGAACGGCCGGACATCGTTCCCCAGCGCGACCTGCCGGGCATCATCCGGGCCTACAACCTTGCGGTTGGCGGGATCAACGATGACACCCAGGGCTATCATGAGACGCTGACCCAGCTCTATGTTATCGGGGTCGCGCGGTTTGTGTTCGGCTGCGCGGCGCCGGACCTGCTGGGCAAGGTCAATGCGCTGCTGGAAAGCGAGCTTGCCCCGCGCGATTGGCCGCTGCGGTTCTATTCGCGCGAACACTTGTTCTCGGTTGCGGCGCGGCGGGGCTGGGTGGAGCCGGATCTTGCGCCGATCTGATCCCGTGCGCTGTGCGGTTTGTCTTGGATAGGTAAAGATACGGGTCCATGATGCGGCTTCCCACGTACAGGAGTCGCACCAATGGGTCTGCTTGATGGAATTCTTGGCCAGGTGGCTGGTAATCTCGATGTCGCCTCGCTTGCCGAAAAGGTCGGGCTTGACCCCGCAATGGCCGAAAAGGCCGTGGCCGCGCTCGGTCAGGCCCACCCCGAACCCGGCGACACGGTGGCAACCGCTGCCGAGCGCACCGGGATCGATGCCGGGGTGATGGGCCAGATCGCCAGCCAGCTGGGCGGCGAAGGCGCGCTGGGTCAGCTCTCGGGCCTGCTCAAGGGCGAAGGCGCCGGCGGGATCATGGGCGCGCTCGACCGCGATGGCGATGGCAACCAGCTCAACGACCTCGCCGGGCTCGCTGGCGGGCTGCTCGGCAAGAACTAAAGGCTCAGCCTTTCAGCGTCCGCTCGATGTAGCGGGTGACATTGTCGCCCAACACGTCGAGCGGCACGTTGCCCCCGGTCACCACCGCATCGTCGAAATCGCGCAGGTCGTATTTCACGCCGAGCGCGGCCTTGGCGCGCTCGCGCTGGGCAAGAATTTCGCTGTGGCCCATCTTGTAGCCGCAGGCCTGGCCCGGCCACGAGCAATAGCGTTCGACTTCGGGCGTGACTTCGGCCAGCCCCGAGCCATTGGTGCTCGAAAACCACTGGATCGCCTGTTCGCGGCTCCAGCGCTTGGCGTGGAGGCCGGTGTCGACCACCATGCGGCAGGCACGGAACGCGATAGACTGGAGATAGCCGAGCTGGCCAACCGGATCGCCGTCATAGGCGCCCAGTTCATCGCCCAGCGTTTCGGCATAGAGCGCCCAGCCTTCGGAATAGGCGTTGAAGGCCAGCAGGGTGCGGATCAGCGGCAGGCGGTTGGCATATTCGCCCTGCCAGACGTGGCCCGGGATGCCTTCGTGGAAGGCCAGCGTGGGCAGCGAATAGCGGCTGTGGCGGTCGGTATCGCCCAGGTTGATCCAGATCTTGCCGGGGATCGAGCCATCGATCGAACCCGCGCCGCCATAGGCACCGGGCGCGCCGGCTTCCTCGGCGGGCGGCAGGGGGCGGATTTCAAGATTGCCCTTCACCAGCGTGCGGAAGGCCTGGGGCAGCTTGCCCCGGATGAAGTCGATCTTGCCCTGCATCGCGGCGATGATCTGGGCGCGGCCTTCGTCATTGGCCGGGAACTTGAAGCGCGGATCGGCGCCCAGCGCGGTCATCCGTTCGCCCACGGTGCCCTGGGTGAAGCCCAGCGAACGCAAGATCGGGTCCATCCGCGCGTGGAGCATCGCCAGCTGTTCAAGCCCCATCGCGTGGACTTCATCGGGCGTGCGGCGGGTGGTGGTGCTGGCGCGCAGCGCCCAGGCGTAGAATTCCTCGCCATGCGGACGCGCCCACAGGCCTGCGTCGCTGGTGGCCAGAGCGCGCTGGGCCTTGATCTCGGCAAGCTGCGCGGCAAGCGCGGCGCTGACCGGGCCGGTGGCGATGGCGCGGGCGCGCGCATCCCAATCGCCGGCGATCTGTCCGGTGCGCTTGACCAGCGAGGACACCAGCCCGCCGCCGTTCTGCGCATCCTTGAGCGCGATTTCGAGCTGACGGATGGTCTTGTCGAGCAGGAAGGCGGGCGGCACCAGTCCCTTGGCGCGGGCATCGGCGACCCGCGCGGTTTCGCCTTCGAGCTGGGCGGGGAACTGGGCCATCCGCGCGAGATAGGCCTCGGCATCGGCGGCATCGCGCACCGGATGATCGGAATCGAGGAAACGCGGCGTATCGAGATAGGCCCCGACGTTCTGGATCACCGTATAGGGCGTGTTGCGCCAGCCGCCGACCGCGATATCGCCGTAAGGCATGGCAAAGCCATCGAGCGAGGTCGAAAAGGCGCTTTTGACCACGGCGAGGCTGGTCTGCACCGCCGGATCGAGCCCTGCGGTGTCAAAGGCGGACACCTGGGCGAGTGCGCGGCGCAGCAGGGCGGCCTGCTGGTCCTGCCCGGCGGCGGAGCGATCGCCCAACTGGCTGCGCAGCGCGGCCTTCGCCCCGGTGTCGATCCCCAGCGAGGTCGCCTGTTCGGGTGACAGGTCGAGCATCTGCGCGGCCAGCGCATCAAGAAACGCTGGCGCGCCTTGTGCCGGTGCGGGCGGGAGAACCGCGGCGGCAACGGGATTGCGGGTGCAGGCTTCGAGCGCGAGCGCGGCGCTGCCGGCTCCGAGCAGGACGAGCGATTGGCGGCGGGACAGGGTCAGGTTCTTCATGCCGGCATGGATAGGCAGCCGCGAGGGCGTGTCAAACCCCGTTCGACATGTTACTTCACAGTCATGGATACTGTGCTTTCGATCCTCGTCCTTGCCGCCATCGCCCTGATCTGGGGGGCCTATGCGCTGTGGCAGCGCGGCGGATCGCGCAAGCAGGTCGTGCTGATGCTGGTCATGGCCGCCGTGCTGGCCGCCAATGTCGCGATATGGGTCTTGCCGGTGGGCGGGGCGCAGGCCCCGGCCTCGACCGAACTCAAATAAGGCTCAACGGATCGGGCAATCCGGCGCGAGGCGCATGTCGAGGTAGTTGTCGACCGAGCGCATCAGATCATCCATTTCATTTTCGAAGAAATGGTTCGCACGGGGAATTTCCTCGTGGTGGATGGTGATGTGCTTTTGCGTGCGCAGCTTGTCGACCAGCTTCTGCACGGCATTGGGCGTGACCACGGTATCGCCCGCGCCCTGCACGATGATGCCCGAGGAGGGGCACGGCGCGAGGAAGCTGAAATCGTACATGTTGGCGGGCGGCGCGACCGAGATGAAGCCGCGGATTTCCGGGCGGCGCATCAACAGCTGCATGCCGATCAGCGCGCCGAACGAATAGCCCGCGATCCAGGTGCTGCTGGCTTCGGGGTGGATCGACTGCACCCAATCGAGCGCGGCGGCGGCATCCGACAGTTCGCCGATCCCGTTGTCAAAGCTGCCCTGGCTGCGGCCCACGCCGCGGAAATTGAAGCGCAGGGTGGCAAAGCCGCGATTGACGAAAGTCTTGTACATCGCCTGGGTGATGCGATCGTTCATCGTGCCGCCGGCCTGCGGGTGCGGGTGCAGGATCATCGCAACCGGCGCGCGCGGACGCGTGGCGGGCTGGAAACGACCTTCGAGACGACCTTCGGGACCGGGGAAAATGACGGAAGGCATGTATGCGCACCTGCTCTTGTCGGCGCCCCACTCGCGGCGTCCGCAAGAAAGCGGCATGCCGGACCGGTTAGGGCTGTGATCGGGAGAGAGGCGCTATATAGAAACGCAAGTCCCAAAAGCAACTTTTTGCGAGCATGACCTTCGATTCCCTCTATCTCGACCACGCTGCGACCACTCCGCTGCTGCCCGTCGCGCGCGATGCCATGCTGGAAGGCTTCGCGCTCTGGGCCAATCCATCGAGCCCGCACCGCGCCGGGCGCGCCGCCCGCGCCGCCTTGGAAGAGGCACGCGCGCGGCTGAAAACGGCGCTCGGCTGGGGCGGCGAAGTGGTGTTCACCAGCGGCGCGAGCGAAGCGCTGGCACTGGCGATGACGCGCAGCGCGCTGCCGCTCGCCGCCGTCAGCGCGGTCGAGCATGAGGCCGTGCTGCGCCACGCCGGCGCTGCGGCGCGGCTCGGCGTCGATGCGCAGGGGCTGGTCGATCCGGCTGCCTGCGCGCTAGCCGGGCTCGTCGCGGTGCAACAGGTCAACAACGAAACCGGGGTGATCCAGCCGCTCGGCGTGGTGGCAGGCGCGGTGCGGGCCGCCGGCGGCGTGCTCCTCGCCGATGCGGCGCAAGGGGCGGGCAAGCTTGCCACCCCCGATGCCGATCTCATCGCGCTGTCGGCGCACAAATTTGGCGGACCGGTGGGCGTTGGCGCGCTGCTGGTGCGCGATTGGGCCATGCTCAAGCCGACCGGCGGGCAGGAGCGCGGCTACCGCGCCGGGACCGAGAACCTGCCCGGCGTGCTGGCGCTGCTGGCCGCGCTGGAGGCCGATCGTAGCTGGCTCGATCAGGCCGCCATGCTTCGCGCGCAGCTTGATAAGGCGATCACCGCGGCGGGCGGCCAAATCGTGGCCGCAGAAGCGCCGCGTCTGGCTAGCATCGCGGCCTACCGGATGCCCGGAAAATCGGCCAATGCCCAGCTGATCCGCTTTGACGGGCAGGGGATCGCGGTCTCGGCAGGGAGCGCCTGTTCGTCGGGCTCGCTGCGCACCAGCCATGTACTCGATGCGATGGGGATTGCGGGCGCGGGTGAGGTGATCCGCGTGTCGCTGGGCCGCGAAACCACCGCCGCCGAGGTGGACCGCTTTGTCGCCGCGTGGCGCGAGGTCGCCGGGGCATGATCTATCTCGACTATCAGGCGACCACGCCGCTGGCCCCCGAAGCGCGCGCCGCGATGGCCCCGTGGCTGGCCGAGGATGGGTTTGCCAATCCCCACAGTCCCCACCGCATGGGCCGCGCGGCCAGGGCTGCGGTCGAGGTGGCGCGCGATCAGGTTGCCAGCCTGCTTCCGCCGGGCGGCCGCGTGATCTTCACCGGCTCGGCGACCGAGGCGATCAACCTTGCAATCCAGGGCAGCGGCGCGCGGCATGTGGCGGCGAGCGCGATCGAACACGCCGCCGTGCTCGATACGGCGCGGGCGTGCTCAACGCTCAGCGAATTGCCGGTCGATGCTGAGGGGCTGGTCGCTGCCGATACGGCGCTCCCCGCCGGGGCGGATCTGGTCGCGGTGATGCAGGTCAACAACGAGATCGGGACGATCCAGCCGGTCGACGAACTGGCGGCGCGCGCGCGCTCGGCGGGCGCACTGTTCCTGTGCGACGGCGTACAGGGCGCGGGCAAGCTGGCTAGGCCCGAGGGGGCCGATCTGATCGCACTGTCGGCGCACAAGCTCTATGGCCCCAAGGGCATCGGCGCGCTGTGGGTCCGCGACGGGGTGCAATTGCGCCCGCTGATCCACGGCGGCGGTCAGGAAGCCGGTCTGCGCTCGGGCACGCTCAGCCCGGCGCTTTGTGCCGGATTTGGCGCGGCGGCGGCGGTCGCGGCTGCACGGATGGCGGACGATGCCGCCTATGTCGGCGCGCTGTGGCAGGCCGCGCGGGGTGCGCTGGCGCGCTGGACGCTCAACGGCAGCGAGAGCCAGCGCTGGCACGGCAATCTCAATCTGCGGCTGGACGGGCTCGATGTTGCCCGGTTGATGAGCGAGTGCCGCACGGTGATGTTCTCGGCCGGATCGGCCTGTGCCAGCGGGTCGGGGCGGCCCAGCCATGTGCTGGCGACGCTGGGGCTGGCACCGGCCGCGGCGAAGAGTTCGATCCGCTTGGGTTTCGGGCGTTATACGGTTAGGGATGAACTGGTTGCAGCTTGCGCCGCGCTGGATGCCGCGGCGCGCGAACAGGGGTGCTGATGGTCAGGGTCACGTTCATTACGGCGCAGGGCGACAAGGTTGCGGCCGAGGGCGCCGAGGGCGTCTCGCTGCTCGAAGTCGGGCAGCACGCCGACATGCCGCTTGAAGGCACCTGCGAAGGGCAGATGGCCTGTTCGACCTGCCATGTGATCGTCGCCAAGGAGTGGTTCGATCGCCTGATCCCTGCCAGCGAAGACGAGGAAGACATGCTCGATCTGGCCGCCGGCGTCGCGCGGACCAGTCGCCTGGCCTGCCAGATCACACTGACGGCGGCGCTCGATGGTCTGGAAGTGAGAATTCCGGGGGAAAGCCACGACATGCAGCGGGGCTGACCCTTGGCGGGCGGATTCGCACCCTGCTAGGGCTGAGCAGCAATGGTTACCGAGACGACCGAACCCGATCCGTTTGACGCCATCGTCGATGCGCCGTTCGATTCCGCGCTGTCGCAGCGTTACCTTGTCTATGCGCTGTCGACGATCACCGCGCGCTCGCTGCCCGATCTGCGCGATGGGCTGAAGCCGGTGCACCGCCGCCTGCTCTGGGCGATGCGGCAGTTGAAGCTCGATCCGAGCCAGGCCTTCAAGAAATCGGCCCGCGTCGTGGGCGACGTGATCGGCAAGTATCACCCGCACGGCGATGCCTCGGTCTATGACGCGATGGTCCGTCTCGCGCAGGATTTTTCGCTGCGCTATCCGCTGGTCGAGGGCCAGGGCAACTTCGGCAATATCGACGGCGATAACGCCGCCGCCTATCGCTACACCGAAGCGCGCCTGACCAAGACCGCGATCCAGCTGATGGCCGGGCTTGATGAAGGCACGGTCGATTTCGTCGCCACCTACAACGGCGAAGAAGAAGAGCCCGAAATCTTCCCGGGTCTGTTCCCCAATCTGCTGGCCAACGGATCAAGCGGGATCGCGGTGGGCATGGCCACCAATATCCCGAGCCACAACGTGGCCGAGATCATCGATGCCACGCTGCTGCTGATCGACAACCCCCATGTCGAACACACCCAGTTGATGGAAGTGTTCCACGGGCCCGATTTCCCGACCGGCGGCGTGGTGGTGGAAAGCCCGGCAGTGATTTCCGCGGCCTATGAAACCGGCAAGGGCGCAATGCGCGTGCGCGGGCGGTTTTCGACCGGGCGCAACCCCGATGGCACCTGGGAAGAAACCGGGATCGAGAAGCTGGGTGGCGGGCAGTGGCAGCTGGTCATTTCCGAAATTCCCTATCAGCTCGCCAAGGGCAAGCTGATCGAGCAGGTCGCCCAGGCGATCGCCGACAAGAAGCTGCCGATCCTTGAGGACGTGCGCGATGAATCGGACGAACAGATCCGCATCGTCTTCGTTCCCAAGAGCCGCAATGTCGATCCTGAACTGCTCAAGGAATCGCTGTTTAAGCTGACCGATCTGGAAAGCCGCTTCAGCCTCAACCTCAACGTGCTCGATTCCACGCGCACGCCTGGGGTACTGGGGCTCAAGCTGGTGTTGCAGGAATGGGTCATCGCCCAGATCGACATCTTGCTGCGCCGCGCGCGGCACCGGCTGGAAAAGATCGCGAACCGGCTTGAGCTGCTCGATGGCTATATCATTGCCTATCTCAACCTTGACCGGATCATCGAGATCATCCGCACCGAGGATGAGCCCAAGCCGGTGATGATGGCCGAGTTCGGTCTGACCGACCGTCAGGCCGAAGCGATCCTCAACATGCGGCTGCGCAGTCTGCGCCGGCTTGAGGAAATGGAACTGCGGCGCGAGCGCGACGATCTCGTGGCCGAACAGGACGAATTGCAGAAGCTGCTCGACAGCCCGGCGCGCCAGCGCACCCGGCTGAAGCGCGATCTGGCCAGCCTGCGCAAGGACTATGCCGAGGGTACCGCGCTTGGCCGCCGCCGCACGACCGTTGCCGAAGCCGCGCCGACGGTGGAATTCAGCATGGACGCGATGATCGAAAAGGCGCCGGTCACGGTGATCCTGTCGGCCAAGGGCTGGATTCGCGGGGCGAGCGGACACGAGCCGCTGGATAAGGAATTCAAGTTCAAGGAAGGCGATGGCCCGGCCTTTGCCCTCCACGGGCAGACCACCGACAAGCTGCTGATCGCCTGCGACAATGGCCGCTTCTACACCCTGGGCGCCGACAAGCTGCCTTCGGCGCGCGGCTTTGGCGAACCGATCCGCACCATGATCGATATCGATGCCGAAGCGCAGATCGTTGCGGTGGTGGCCTACAAGCCCAAGGGGCAGTTGCTGCTGGCCAGCAATGCCGGGCGCGGTTTCGTGGCCGAAATGGACGAACTGCTGGCCGAAACCCGCAAGGGCCGCGGCGTGGTGACCACCAAGCCGGGCGTCCGGCTGGCGGTGGTGCGCGAAATCCCGGCCGAGCACGATCACATCGCAGTGGTGGGCGACAACCGCAAGCTGGTGGTCTTCGCGCTGTCTGAAATGCCGGTGCTGGGCAAGGGCCAGGGCGTTACGCTGCAGCGGTATCGCGATGGCGGGCTGTCGGACGCGATCACCCTGCGGCTGGAAGACGGCCTGAGCTGGGCGATGGGCGGCGAAACCGGGCGCACCCGCACTGAAAAGGACGTGGTGATGTGGAAGGTCGCGCGCGGCGCGGCCGGCCGGATGCCGCCGAGCGGCTTCCCGCGCGACAACAAGTTCTAAGCGAGTTCCTCATCGAGCAGGGCTGAAACCCGCGCTGCGTCGGGGAATCCCTCGGCGATCCAGCGGGTTTCGATCGCGCGCAGCACCCGCGCAACTTCGGGCCCTGCGCCAAGGCCGCGCGCCACGATGTCCCCGCCCTTGAGCGGCAGGGCCGGTATCTCCCAGCCCGCCAGTGGGGCAATCTCGGCCCCGGCGATCAGCAAGCGGTCAAGCGCGGCCTCGCGGCCGAGGCGATAGGCCAGCGCCCGGGGCTCGCCGGCATCAGCGCTGCGCCCGGCGGCCAGCGCCAGCCGCTTTTTCTGCGCGCCCGACAGACGGAACCGGCTGGCGACCTGCTCGGCCAGTGCGGGCTCGGCCGGGAGCAGCGCGGCGAGCCGGCGCAGGGCATCGGGGGCCACCTGCTGGCGCGCCTCTTCGGCCACCAGCGCGGCAAGGGCCGCCGGGTCCGCTTCGGGCAGGACCACGGCCAGCACGCCCAGTTCGGCCATCCGCGCCAGCGTGGGGGCGGGATTGGCCAGCCCCAGCAGGTTCATCATTTCCATGCCGACCCGCTCGCGCGAGAGGCCTTTGAGCGTCGGGGCGAGTTCGGCGCAAGCGGCTTCGGCCTCGGCATCGGCGGGCAGGGCACCAAACCGCGCCTGAAACCGGAAATAGCGCAGGACCCGCAAGTGATCCTCGCGGATGCGCTGGCGCGCGTCACCGATGAAGCGCACCCGGCGCGCGGTCAGATCGGCCAGCCCGTCAAACCAGTCGAACACGTCGCCGCTGGCCGGATCGGCGTAGAGCGCGTTGATCGTGAAATCGCGCCGCGCGGCATCGTCCTGCCACTCGGTCGCGAACGCGACCGTGGCGTGGCGGCCATCGGTGGAGACATCGCGGCGCAGCGTGGTGATCTCGACCGGCCCGCCCGGCAGGACGGCGGTGACGGTGCCGTGGTCAATCCCGGTCGGGATTGCGCGGATCCCGGCGCTTTCGAGCCGGCGCATCACTTCATCGGGGAGCAGCACGGTGGCCGCGTCGATATCCTTGACCGCTAGGCCCAGCAGCGTGTCGCGCACCGCGCCGCCAACGTAGCGCGCCGAGCCGTGGCCCAGCGCCGCGAACAGGGCGGCCAGATCGTCGCGCTGCATCCAGGGCGCTGCAATCCGTTCAGTCATGCCAGGCAATCCGCTTTGAAAGGTTGTTGATGATCGCCGCCGTCACGCCCCAGATCCGATGTTGCTGCCACATGATCTCGATGTAGCGGCGTTCCTGCCCGAGGTAATGGGCCGATTGGGGGCTGTGGTTGGCGGGATCGAACACGAAGTCGACCGGGGCCTCGAACCATGCGGCAACCTCGGTCGGGCTGGGGTTGATCTCGATATCGGGGGGCACCACGGCCAAGACCGGGGTGATCGCATAGCCGGTGCCGGTGCGGTAAACGTCGCTGGTGCCGATCACGGTCACGTCGCGTTGGTGGATGCCCATTTCCTCGTAGGCTTCGCGCAGCGCCGCCTCGACCGGGGTTTCGCCGGGATCGATCTTGCCGCCCGGAAAAGCGACTTGCCCGGGGTGCGAGCGCATGTTCGAGGGGCGGTGGATCAGCAGGAAACCCGGCCGATCCGCGCGCTCGGTGATCGCGGCGAGCACGGCGGCGGGGCGCAGCGTATCGGGCGCGAACTTGCGATCATCGAGCAGGTTGTCGATCGGGCGGGCATGGCCCTCGGCGTGAAGCCGGCGCAGGCGTTCAGCCAGGCTCATGCCGGCACCAGCGAAAAGCGTGCGCCGTTGCTGGCAAGGCAGAGGTCTGCATCGGCAAGGTCCACCAGTTGCAGCCAGGTCGAGCGGTTGATCCGCGCCTCGGTGCCGCGCCGCACCGCAAGGTAGAGCGCAGGGGTATCGGCATCGCCGCGCGCGATCAGCGGATGGTCGGCATCGGCCACCACGATCTCGTCGGTGTTGAGCCGAAAGGCCAGCGCCTCACCCTGCCGGGCAACGTCAGTGGCGATGAAGGCGGCATCTTCGACCGCGATCGCCTGTTTTTCATGCGGGGTGACCAGCCAGTGCTGGCCATCGGCTTCGCGCCGCAGCAGGCCGGCAAAGGCGCGGATCATCGCCGGGCGGCGGATTTCGCCGCCATCGTGGAACCAGCGCCCATCGGCGCGGATCACCATCAGGCTGTCGGCGGTGGCTTCAGGGCTCCACTGTTCCACCGGGGGCAATCGGCGCGCCTCGGCCAATGCGGCGATCTCGGCAAGCGAGAGCGTGGCCAGATCGGGCGGCGGAACATAGGGCATGTCCATGCCCTGCCAGATCAGCCTAGCCGCGCCAAGGCCCCAGCATACCTTCGCGGGGGAGGACGGCGGGATTGGCGCAGCGCACCAGCAGGCGGTGCTGCTCGAACGGACCGGGCAGGCTCCAGCCGCCGGTGTGGGCATTGGTGAAGCCCCAGAACCGGCCGTAATACTCTGGGTCGCCGATCATTACCTGCGGCAGCGGGGCATTGGGGCTGAGCGCGGCGAGGCTCGCGGTCATCAGCGCCTGGCCATAGCCCAGACCCTGGGCTTCGGGCACCACGGCCACGGGGCCGACCATCACCATCGGGTGGGCCTTGCCCGCGCCGTCGGTCAGCGCGACCGGCCAGCACTGGATCGTGCCGACAAGATGCTCGTCTGCATCGAGCGCGGCGAAGGACAGGCCCGGAAGCCAGTCCATCCCCTCGCGCACCTTGTAGGCGGTGCGGTGCTGGCGGCCAGGCTCGAACGCGCGGTCGAGCAGATCCTCGATCCACTGCGGGTCGATCTGGTCGAGCGGGATAAGGGCGGGGGCGGCAGTCATGGCGCGGGCCGATAGGGCAGGGGGGACTACGATACAAGGTAAAGGTGGACAGCCGGGTTCTGCCGCTTGCCGCGCGGCGGGGCGTGGGGACATGAGGCTGCATGGCATTCACGCTTAACGGACCGCTGGTGATCGGGGTGGACGAGGCCGGGCGCGGGCCGCTCGCCGGGCCGGTCGTGGCCGCGGCGTGTGTGCTGGGGGCGGATGCGCCCGCGGGCCTCGATGATTCCAAGAAGCTTTCAGCGAAGCGCCGCGCGGCGCTTGAACCGCTGATCCAGCAGTCGTGCGGCTGGGCGCTGGGCGTGGTCGAAGCGGACGAGATCGACCGGATCAACATCTTCGCGGCGACCATGCTGGCGATGACCCGCGCGGTTGGCGAACTCGTCGCCGCGCTTGGGCGTGAGCCTGATAGCGTGCTGATCGACGGCAACATGACCCCGCAGGGCCGGGTCGGCGCATGGCGCTGGAGCGCGCGGGCGATTGTTGCCGGGGACGGGATCGAGCCATGCATTTCGGCGGCCTCGATCCTTGCCAAGGAGCACCGCGACCGGGTGATGCGCGCCCATGCGGAGCGCTGGCCGCACTACGGCTGGGAGCGCAACGCGGGCTATGGCACGGCCCAGCACATGGAAGCGCTGCGGCTCCACGGACCCACGCCAATTCACCGCCAGAGCTTTGCGCCGGTCGCCCAATTGACCCTGTTCGAATAAAAAATTGCCCCTGCGAGTCCCTGCGGTCACACCCACCAGATGTTGAGTCCGCTGGCCCGTGCCGGACTCTAGATGCTGTGCGGGACTCGTTCTGTTCCACCCGGCGATGGCCCAAATCTCAAGGATTCGTGCGGAGTCGCGACTTGACGCGGGGCCGCGAATGACTCACCCTGTGGATAAGTCACAGGGGGTTCGACGCGCGTTTATGGGTCAGTTGCTGGTTGGTGAAAAGGCGCGGCTGCGCGCCGCTAAGGAAGTTGCGCGCCCGGATCTTCCGGTCGGGCGTATCCTTGATGGCGACTGCGTGGAAGCCATGCGCACGATCCCTTCGGCCTCGGTCGACATGATCTTTGCCGATCCGCCGTACAACCTCCAGCTGGGTGGCGATCTGTCGCGCCCCGATGGCAGCCACGTCGATGCGGTCACCGATCACTGGGACCAGTTTGACAGCTTCGCCGCCTATGATGCCTTTTCGCGCGCCTGGCTGACCGAGGCGCGCCGCGTGCTCAAGCCCAATGGTTCGCTGTGGGTGATCGGTTCCTATCACAACATCTTCCGCCTCGGTGCGATGCTGCAGGACATGGGGTTCTGGATCCTCAACGACATCGTCTGGCGCAAAGCCAACCCGATGCCGAACTTCAAGGGCACCCGCTTTACCAACGCGCACGAGACGCTGATCTGGTGCTCGATGGGCGAAAAGGCGAAGTACACTTTCAACTACCGCGCGATGAAGACGCTCAACGACGAGCTGCAGATGCGCTCGGACTGGGTGCTGCCGATCTGTTCGGGGCAGGAACGCCTCAAGAAGGGCGGCCACAAGGTCCACCCGACCCAGAAGCCGGAAAGCCTGCTGTACCGCGTGATGCTGGCCACCACCAACAAGGGTGACGTGGTGCTTGATCCCTTCTTCGGCACCGGTACGACCGGGGCTGTGGCCAAGCGCCTTGGCCGCGAATGGATCGGCTGCGAGCGTGAAGGCGGTTACCGCGAAGCAGCACTTGAACGCATCGAGCTGGCCCTGCCGCTCGATGAGAGCGCCATCACCACGATGCAGAGCCCCAAGGCCGCGCCCAAGGTGGCCTTTGGCACGCTGATCGAAACCGGCTGGATCGCGCCGGGCACGGTGATCACCGACAAGAAGCGCCGGATGCAGGCGACCGTGCGCGCCGATGGTTCGCTGGTTGCGGGCGCAGACACCGGCTCGATTCACGGCCTTGGCGCCAAGCTGCAAGGCGCGCCTTCGTGCAACGGCTGGACGTTCTGGCACATCGAGCACGAGGGCGAGGTCAAGCCGCTCGACGCGATCCGGCAGCTCTATCTGCTCGCAACCGAGGATTGACCCTTCGCCCGTCCTCCCCGATTGGGGTGGAAAGAGGGAAAGTCGATGATCCGAACCACTTACCTGCGTCCGATTGCGCTGTGCGATGCTCCGCAGGACGAACACGGCGATGCGCTGCGGCTGGCGGGCGGCATGGTTTATGCCAGCCGCTTTGCCGTGATCACGCGCGAGGATGGCCGGGTTATCGATCACCAGCGCTTCGGTCTGCGCGAACTTGAAGCCGCGCTACCCGGGCTCGATCCCGAGGTGGGTGAGCAGCTTGCCAACCTGCGCCGGGTTCACGCGCCGCTGCAATGCGGGGCGCGCACGGTGCGGCTCGATCAGCCGCAGGTCATGGGCATTCTCAACGTCACGCCCGACAGTTTTTCCGATGGCGGCCAGTTCATGGACGATCCCGCCATTGCCCACGCCCATGCCGCCGCGATGGTCGAAGCCGGCGCCGCCATGATCGATGTTGGCGGGGAAAGCACCCGGCCGGGGGCTGCCGCCGTGTGGGAAGGCGATGAATTGAAACGCGTGGTCCCGGCGGTCGAGCGGCTGGCGGCGATGGGCGCGGCGATCAGCATCGACACCCGCCGCCCGGCGGTGATGGAAGCCGCCTTGGCGGCTGGCGGCCACGTGATCAACGATGTCTCGGCACTGCGCCACGATCCGCGCAGCCTGGAATTTTCCGCGGCCAGCGGCGCTCCGGTGGTGTTGATGCACGCGCCGGGCGAGGGTGAAGATCTCCATGCCGACGGGGCTTACCGCGATGTCGTGCTCGACGTGTTCGACTGGCTGCGCGAACGCCGCGATGCGGCGCTGGCCGCGGGCATCGCGCGCGACAAGATCGTGCTCGATCCAGGCGTCGGTTTTGGCAAGACGCTGGCGGAAAACCTCGCGCTGATGAATGGGCTGGCGCTGTTTCATGCGCTCGGCCAGCCGGTGCTGCTGGGGGCCAGCCGCAAGCGGATGATCGGCGCGCTATCGCATGAGGCGCCCGCGCATCAGCGGCTTGGTGGCAGCCTTGCGCTGGCGCTCAAGGGCATGGCCGCTGGCGTGCAGTTGCTCAGGGTCCATGACGTGCCCGAAACGGTGCAGGCGCTGCGGGTGTGGCGGGGGCTGCGCGATGCCGCGCTGACCGATTTTTCCCAGCTGCCCGGTTGATTTAATGCCTTAAGCGGCGTCGCCGATGCCCAGATCGCCCAGCTTGCGGTAAAGCGTCGAGCGCCCGATCCCGAGCCGGCGTGCCACTTCGGTCATCCGGCCGCGATAGTGGCCGATGGCGAGGCGGATCACATCGGCTTCGATGTCTTCAAGCGGGCGCAGGTTGCCGTCCGAGGTATAGAGCACCACGCCCGAACTTTCCTGCAGACTGCCGCCCTGGGCCGCGGCTTCCTCGCCCAGGAGGTCGGCCAGCTGGGGGAAATCCTCAGCCGTCAGGGCATCGCCATCGCAGAACACCGCCGCGCGGAACAGCACGGCCTGAAGCTGGCGGACATTGCCGGGCCAATCGTAAGCCGCCAGCAGTGCCAGCGCGCCATCGGTAATCCCCAGCGGACGCAAGCCCGGCTGTTCGCCGATCCGGGTCAGGAAATAGCGCGACAGGGCGGGAATATCCCCGGCGCGGTCGCGCAGCGGGGGCAGGATCACGGTCGTGGCCGATAGGGCCTGGCACAGTTCGGGCAGGAAGTGCCCGCCCGCCACCATGTCGCGCAGCGGCAGGTTGCTCGCCGCGATCAGCCGCACATCAACCCGGAACGAATGGCGCGCGCCGATCGGGCGGACATCGCCGCGCTGGATCGATTCGAGCAGGCGCAGCTGGACCGTCAGCGGCAGGCGATCGACCTCGTCGAGCGCGAGCGTGCCGCCATCGGCCTGCTGGAGCGCGCCGATATGGCGATCGAAGGCCCCGGCAAAGGCGCCCTTTTCGTGCCCGAACAGCGCGCTTTCCACCGAGTTGGCGGGAATGCCGCCGACATTGAGAATTTGGAACGGGGCCTTGGCGCGGGGGCTGGCGGCCTGCATCGCGCGCACCAGCATATCCTTGCCGGTCCCGCTTTCGCCTTCGATCAGCACCGGGCCGTGGCCGCGCGCGCCCTTGGCCGCAACGGCCAGCGCCGCGCGGAAGGTGGGAGCCGCGCCGATCATCGCGTCGAAATCGGCGGGGGCGGGCATCTTCTCGGTCAGCGATTGCAGCTCGTCGCGCGGGGCTTCGCGGGTCGTTGCCATGCGCAGCGCCTGCATCATCCGCTCGGGCGAGACGGGCTTGACCAGATAGTCGGTCGCCCCGGCGCGCATCGCTTCGACCGCCAGTAGCGGCGAGGCACTGGTGGTCAGCATCAGGATCGGCAGCGCGGGACGGCGGGATTTGAGTTCGGCGATCAGCGTGCAGGCTTCTTCGCCCGGAACGCATTGATCGAGGATGATCGCGCCCAGTTGCATCCCCTGACGGGTGCCGAGCGTGGCAATCGCGGTTTCGCAATCGCGCACGACCAGCGTGCGCCAGCCTTCGCGCGCGGCAAGCGCGGAAATCAGCCGGCTTTGTGCCGGTTCATCATCGATCAGCATCAGCGTGCGCTGTTCGATTTCCGCCATTGCCCTTGTGCGAACCCCCGTGCCTGAAACGCGTAACCGCGAAGCCGCCGTGATACAGGCCGGTGGTAAATGGCCGATTAAGGCCGTCGATTGTGAATGCGCGGGGCAGGTTGGGCCTTGAGCCGCGCGCCCGCTGGCGATAGAGCGGCGCCCAACGCGAACCCGCATTGCTTTATAGGAATACGATCATGGCCAAGGGCACCGACATCAAGGCGCACAATGCAACCTACGAAGGCTTTCTCGGCCTGACCAAGTGGGGCAGCATTGCCGTCACGCTGATTGTTGCTCTGGTTGTCGTCCTGATCGCCTGATTTCGCGGCCGTGCGCCGGGGCTGGATGATCGCAGCATTGGCTGCCGCGGCGCTGGCCGCGGGCGGCTGCGTGTCCAAGCTGGCCTATGGGCAGGTCAAGTCGGCGCTCAGCGAGGCCGGCCTGTCCGAGGCCAATTCCGCGTGCATGGCAGAGCGGATGACCGATCGGCTCAGTCTGGTCCAACTGGCCAAGCTCAAGCGGCTCAAGGGCGCGAATCGCTCGATGGGCCAATTCCTTGCCGCAGTGCGCCGGATCGACGATCCCGAAGCGATCGAAGTGACTGTCAGTGCGGCGGCCCTGTGCACTTCGGGGCTGGCCCCGGAAAAGCGCTGAGCGGCTGCTGGACCTCGCCGCCGGGCTACCCTAAGCCTGCTGGAGCACCAATTTCCCGGGAGAACTGACCTTTGCGCAAGATCGGCCTGATCGGCGGCATGAGCTGGCTGTCGACCCGCACTTATTACGAGCACATCAACCGGCTGGTCCAGGCCGAGGCCGGCCAGCGCGCCAGTGCGCCGCTGCTGATCGAAAGCCTCGACTATTCGGGCTTGCAGCGCCTCGCGAGCGCCGAGGAATGGCGCCACGCCGCAGGCGTGCTGGCGGATTCGGCGCGCCGGCTTGAAGCCGCGGGCGCAACCGCGCTGCTGATCGGCGCCAATGCGATGCACAAGGTCTATGACGAAGTGCAGGCCGCAGTGTCGATCCCGATCATCCACATCGCCGAATGCGTGGCCGAACGGATGGCCGCCAGCGGGGTCACCAAGGCCGCGCTGATCGGCACGCGCAACGTCATGGTGGAAAGCTTCTACCGCCAGAAGCTGATCGGCCGCGATATCGAGCTGCTGCCGCCGGAAATGCAGTTCGTCGAAACGCTCGACCGGATCATTTACGAGGAACTGCTGCTCGGCAAGGCTACCCGTCAGGCCGAACGCGAACTCAAGACGATCATCACCAATCTTGAGCAGGACGGTGCCCAGGCCGTGGTGCTGGGCTGCACCGAGCTGGAAATGGTCGTCGATGTCGATGCCAATGTCCTGCCGATCTACGATTGCACCCGCATCCATGCCGAAGCGGCGGTCCGCTGGATCATGGGCGAGGGGTGAGGGCTGATTTGACCCGCGCACCCTATGCCTGCGATCCGGCGCTGAGCCGGGGGCGGGAATACCCGATCGAAGCCTCGCTCGCGCGGGGGCCGCGTAGCGCCTACCAGCGCGACCGGGATCGCATCGTCCACTCGATCGCGTTCCGCCGCCTGCGCCACAAGACCCAGGTGTTCATCGCCCCCGATGGCGATCATTACCGCGTCCGCCTGACCCACAGCCTGGAAGTGGCCCAGATCGGCCGGGTGATTGCCCGCGCGCTGGGGCTCGACGAGGATCTGACCGAGGCGCTGTGCCTGGCCCACGATATCGGCCATCCGCCCTTCGGCCATGCCGGCGAGGACGCGCTCGATGCCGCGCTGGCTGATGCCGGCGGGTTCGATCACAACGCCATGTCGCTGCGCACGCTGATGCGGCTGGAAAGCCCCTATTGCGAGCACGAAGGGCTCAACCTCACCTGGGAGCTGCTCGAAGGGCTGGCCAAGCACAATGGCCCGGTGCGCAAGGTCAACTGGGCGCTGGCCGAACTCGATGCCGCCTTTCCGCTCGAACTGGCGCAGTGGTCTTCGCTTGAGGCACAGGTCGCCGCGCTGGCCGACGACATTGCCTATGACAACCACGACATCGACGACGGGTTGCGCGCAGGCTTTCTTCAGCTCGATGAATTGCTCAGCCTCGATTTCGTGGCCGACCAGTGGCGCGCGATCGAGCGCAAGTTCCCCAATGTGCCGCAGGATCGCCGCCTGCGCGAACTGGTGCGCAGCCAGATCGGCTGGATGGTCAATGATGTGATCGGCGAAACCCGCACGCGGGCGCAGGGCATGGCCAGCGTCGCTGATGTGCGCGCCGCCGGGCGGGCCACGGCTGCCTTTTCGCGCGAACTGGAAGAGCACGAGCGCACGCTCAAGCAATTCATGTATGCCCGGCTTTACCACCATCCCCAGCAGCTGCAGACCGCCGAGCGCGCCCGCGCCGTTACTGCCGAGCTGTTTGCCGCCTATGCGCGCGATCCGGGGCTGATGGACGCCGGCTGGCGCGAGCATCTGCCCGCAGCAGAGCCCGCGCGCAGCCGTCATATCGCCGATTTCATCGCCGGGATGACCGATCGCTATGCGATTTCGGCCCATGCCAAGATCTATGGCCGCACGCCCGAGGGGCTGAGCAATGTCTAAGCCGACGCGGATCGCGCTGGTCGGGGCATCGGGGCTGATCGGCAGCGCGCTGATCCGCTTTGCTGTCGGGCGGCGCGACATTCGCATCATCGCGATTGCCCGGCGCGAAATTCCCCTGCCGCCCGGCGCGCGGATGGAAGTGCTGGTGGCCGATCCCGAAAACTGGGGCGATGCGATTGCCGCGGCCAACGCCGATGTGCTGGTCTGCGCGCTTGGCACGACCTGGAAAAAGGCGGGCAAGGACGAGGCGGCGTTCCGCGCGGTTGACCAGCAGCTGGTGATCGCCTGCGCCGAGGCCGCCCAGCGCGCCGGGATCCGGCAGATCATCGCCATTTCCTCGGTCGGCGCCGATGCCGCGGCCAAGAACTTCTACCTCAGGGTCAAGGGCGAAACCGAACAGGCGCTGGCCAAGCTGCGCCCGGTCCGGCTAGATGTGATCCGCCCCGGGCTGCTGCGCGGGCCGCGCAGGGAGTTCCGTCTAGGCGAGCGGATCGGGATGATCGTCAGCCCGCTGATCGATCTGTTCCTGCACCGGGCCTATGCCAAATACCGCTCGATCCGCGACGAGGTGGTGGTGCGCGCGATTGTTGGCCTGACCAAGGAAAAGGCCGCGGGCCGCTTCGTGTTCGAACACGAGGCGATCCTGCGCGCGGCCCGCCGCGCCGGGGATTAGTCCGCCGCTTGGTTGACTTCGCGCCGGCCCAGGGTCAGACGGGCAGGGTCGCTGATCGCGCGGGAGAGCTCGGGTGATTCGTCTTGAGGACGGTTCACTCGGCGCCGAAGGAGCAACCGCCCCGGAATCTCTCAGGCAAAAGGACCGCGTGGGTCGATAGCGACGCTCTGGAAAGTGCTCATGCCGAATTCGGCAGGGCCGCCGAAGGGGTAACCTCGGGTAACCGGGGGAAAGCTCTCAGGTTTCCGTGACAGAGGGGGCACCGCAAGGTGCCACAACTGCACGGGAATGAAATTAGTGAGCGACACTTACGATCATAACGACAAAACCCTCGCGGATGAGCCCGAAGTGCTCACCCTGCCGCTCGATGCCTGGCATCGTGCGCGTCAGGGCCGAATGGTCGAATTTGCCGGCTACTGGATGCCGGTCCAGTACGATGGCGAAGGCGGAGGGATCATCGCCGAACATCTCTGGACTCGCGAAAATGCCGGGCTGTTCGATGTCAGCCACATGGGCCAGCTGTTCATTTCGGGCGAAGGCGCCGAAGCCGCATTGGAAGCGGTGCTGCCGATCGACCTTGCCAGCCTCAAGCCGTTCGCGCCGCGCTATTCGCTGCTGCTCGATGATGAAGGCGGGATACTTGATGACCTGATGGTCACGCGTTGGCGCGAAGGGTTCTACCTTGTCGTCAACGGCGCGACCAAGTGGGACGATATCGGCCACCTGCGCGAAGCGCTGCCCGACGACATCACGCTCAACCATCTCGAAGATACCGCGCTGCTGGCCTTGCAGGGCCCCAAGGCCTTTGCCGCGCTGGAGCGCGTGGTGACCGGCGAATGGCCGCTGTCGGCGCTGACCTTCATGAAGGGCGGGCGGTTCATGCTGGCCGGGGTCGAGGCCTGGATCAGCCGTTCGGGCTATACCGGCGAGGACGGGTTCGAGATCGCCGTTCCGGCCGATGCCGCGCCCGCCGTGGCCGAACTGCTCTGCCAGCAGGCCGAAGTGCGGCCCATCGGCCTGGGCGCGCGGGATTCGCTGCGGCTTGAAGCCGGGCTCCCGCTCTATGGCCATGACCTGTCCCCCGAAACCAGCCCGGTCGAGGCGGATCTGGCCTTTGCGATCAACAAGCGCCGCCGCGCCGATGGCGGCTTTCCCGGCGCCAAACGGGTGCTGGGCGAATTGGCCGCTGGCGCGCCGCGCCGCCGCGTGGGCCTCGCCCTCGAAGGGCGGCAGGCCGCGCGCGAAGGGGCGCAGGTATTCCATGAAAACAAGGCGGTTGGCGTGCTGACTTCAGGCGGCTTCTCGCCCAGCCTCGGCCACCCGATCGCCATGGCCTATGTCGAAACCGCGCAGGCCGAACCCGGCACCGCGCTTGAAATCGAAGTGCGCGGACGCCGCCTGCCGGCGCGCGTCGTGCCCATGCCCTTTGTCCCCCACCGCTATTACCGCTGAGGAGTTTCCCATGTCGCGTTATTTCACCCAAGACCACGAATGGATCGAGATCGACGGCACCCTCGGCACGGTCGGCATCACCGACTACGCGCAGGGCCAGCTGGGTGACATCACCTTTGTCGAACTGCCCGAAGCGGGCGCCGCCGTGACCAAGGGCGATGCCCCCTGCGTCGTCGATAGCGTCAAGGCGGCATCGGATGTCTATGCCCCGGTCAGCGGCACCGTGACCGAGGCCAATGCCGCGCTCGCGGACGAGCCCGAACTGGTCAACACCGATGCCGAAGTCGGCGGCTGGCTGTTCCGCCTGACCCTGTCCGATCCCTCGGAACTGGATGGGCTGATGGACCGTGCTGCCTATGATGCCTACGTCGCGGGGCTGTGAGGCGATGCGTTATCTGCCTCTGACCCCGGCCGAACGCGCCGACATGCTGGGTGTGATCGGCGCGGCCACGCTCGATGACCTGTTCGCCGACGTTCCTGCCGCAGCCCGGCTGCCCGGACCGATCGCAGGCTTGCCCGGCCATGCCAGTGAAATGGCGGTGGAACGGCATATGGCCGCGCTAGCGGGTAAGAACCTCAGCGCCGGGTCGGTACCGTTCTTTTTAGGGGCGGGGGCCTATCGCCACCACGTTCCCGCCAGCGTCGATCACCTGATCCAGCGCGGCGAATTCCTCACCGCCTATACCCCCTATCAGCCGGAAATAGCGCAGGGCACTTTGCAGGTGCTGTTCGAATTCCAGACCCAGGTGGCGCGGCTGTTCGGCGTCGATGTCGCCAATGCCTCGATGTACGATGGCTCGACCGCGTGCTGGGAAGCGATTGCGATGGCCGGCCGCGTGACCCGGCGCACCAAGGCGGTGCTGTCGGGCGGGCTCCATCCGCACTACGTTTCGACCGCGCAGACCATGGCGAAATTCACCGGCGACGTGCTCGATACCCGCCGCCCGGTGCTTGAGGTCGAACCCGACGACTGCGCGCTGATCGCCGCGATTGATGGCGATACCGCCTGCGTGGTGGTGCAATACCCCGACATCCTTGGCCGCATTCCCGATCTGGCGGCGATTGCCGATGCGGCTCACGGCGCAGGCGCGCTGCTGGTTGCTGTGGTGACCGAACCGGTCGCGCTGGGGCTGCTCGAAGCGCCGGGACACTTGGGCGCCGACATCGTGGTTGGCGAAGGCCAGTCGCTGGGCGTCGGGCTGCAGTTCGGCGGGCCTTACCTTGGCC
>CALKVF010000118.1 GCA_937996535.1 uncultured Novosphingobium sp.
TTCTGGGCGATGGGCGATGATGGCCCGTGCGGTCCGTGCTCGGAAATCTTCTTCGATCACGGCGATCACATCTGGGGCGGACCCCCGGGATCGAAGGACGAAGACGGCGACCGCTTCATCGAGATCTGGAATCTCGTGTTCATGCAGTTCGAGCAGACTGCCGGCGAAATCACCGGCAACCTGCCCAAGCCCAGCATCGACACCGGCATGGGGCTGGAACGCATTGCCGCCGTGCTCCAGGGCGAGCATGACAACTACGATACCGATACGTTCAAGGCGCTGATCGCGGCGTCTGAAAGCCTGACCGGGGTGAAGGCCGCGGGCGAACATACCGCGAGCCACCGCGTGATCGCCGACCATCTGCGCTCGACCAGCTTCCTGCTGGCTGATGGCGTGCTGCCGTCGAACGAAGGGCGCGGCTATGTGCTGCGCCGGATCATGCGCCGCGCGATGCGCCATGCCCACCTGCTGGGCGCCAAGGAGCCGTTGATGCACCGCCTGGTGCCCGCGCTGGTCACCGAGATGGGCGCTGCTTATCCCGAACTGGGCCGCGCGCAGCCGCTGATCCAGGAAACTCTGCAGCGCGAGGAAGTGCAGTTCCGCCGCACGCTCGCCAACGGGCTCAAGCTGCTTGACGAGGCGACCTCGGGGCTGGGCGAGGGCGATGCCCTGCCGGGCGAAACCGCGTTCCGCCTCTATGACACCTACGGCTTCCCCTATGACCTTACCGAAGACGCGCTGCGCGCCCGCGGGATCGGGGTCGACAAGGACGGCTTCGATGCCTCGATGGCCCAGCAGAAGGCTGCCGCGCGCGCTGCGTGGAAGGGCTCGGGCGAAGCGGCTGACAGCGAAGTATGGTTCGACATCGCCGAACGCGTCGGCGCGACCGAGTTCACCGGCTACACCGCCACCACCGGCGAAGCGCAGGTCGTGGCGCTGGTCCGCGAGGGCAAGGAAGTGGACAGCGCGGGCGCTGGCGACAGCGTGACCGTGATCACCAACCAGACCCCGTTCTATGGCGAAAGCGGCGGCCAGACCGGCGATGCCGGGACGATTACCGGCGCCGACGGCCTGGTGCTGAACGTCAGCGAAACCGCCAAGCCGCTGGGCCGCCTCCATGCGCACAGCGCCAAGGTGGCCGCCGGGTCGCTCAAGGTGGGCGATCTGGTCAAGCTCGACATCGATGTGGCCCGCCGCGATGCGATCCGCGCCAACCACTCGGCCACGCACCTGCTGCACGCGGCGCTGCGCAATCGTCTGGGCGCCCATGTCACGCAGAAGGGCTCGCTGGTTGCGGCTGAGCGCCTGCGGTTCGACTATTCGCACCCGGCCGCGCTCTCGGCCGAGGATATTGCGGCGATCGAAGCCGAAGTGAACGCGGAAATCCGCGCCAACGAAGCGGTCGTCACCCGCCTGATGAGCCCCGACGATGCGATCGAGGCCGGCGCGATGGCGCTGTTCGGCGAAAAGTATGGCGATGAAGTGCGCGTCCTGTCGATGGGCCGCGTGGTCGACAAGGCCTATTCGGTCGAACTGTGCGGCGGCACTCATGTGCGCGCGCTTGGCGATATCGGCCTGCTGCGGATCGTCTCGGACAGCGCGGTGTCGAGCGGCGTGCGCCGGATCGATGCGCTGACCGGCGAAGGCGCGCGCCAGTGGCTGGTCGCGCGCGAGGAATCGCTCAAGGCCGCGGCCTCGGCGCTGCGCACCACGCCCGAAGATGTCGAAGCGCGCGTTGCCGCCCTGCTTGACGAGCGCAAGAAGCTCGAACGCGAACTGGCCGAAGCCAAGAAGGCGCTGGCGCTCGGCGGCAGCGGCGCCAAGGCCGAAGCGGCGGACGAAGACGTGGGCGGCGTGACGTTCTCGGGTCAGGTGATCGACGGGCTCGATGCCAAGGAACTGCGCGGGCTGCTCGATCAGGCCAAGAGCCGGATGGGCTCGGGCGTGGCGGCGATCGTCGCGGTCAACGAGGGCAAGGCGAGCATCGCCGCCGCCGTGACCGATGACCTCACCGGCAAGATCAGCGCAGTCGATCTGGTTCGGGCCGGCGTCGAGGCGCTCGGCGGCAAGGGCGGCGGCGGCCGCGCCGACATGGCGCAGGGCGGCGGGCCGGACGGCGCGAAGGCGGCAGAGGCCATCGCGGCGGTGAAGGCGGTGCTGGCGGGCTAAGCCTCGCCGGTTGCACCGCCGCGTTCGCGCAGCCCGGCGCTGCGCAGCGCGGGCTTTTCGTCGAGTTCGCCTTCTTCCATGATCTGCGCGCGCAGTTCGTCGCGCTTTTCATGGATCGAGGCGATCACCGGGCCCATCGGTACGCCGATATCGACCAGCACGGCTTCGGACAGCTGCAGCGAGCTTTCCAGCGTTTGCGGCACGGCGGTACTCGCACCGGCGCGGTAAAGCGCGGCGGCGTGGGTGGCATCGCGGGCCCGCGCCAGGATCGGCAGGGCGGGCGCGCGGGCGCGCAGCTTGCGCACCAACCGCTTGGCCAGGATCGGTTCGTCCATCGTCAGGACCACGGCCTCGGCGCTTTCCAGCCCCAGCCGGTCCATCGTCGCATCGCGCAGGGCATCGCCGAACAGCACTGTGTAGCCGCGCTCCAGCCCGAAACTGACCCGGTCGGGATCAAGATCGACCGCGGCATAGGGCTTGCCGTGGCGGCTCAGCATATCGGCGACCAGCCGACCCACGCGGTCAAACCCGACGATGATCGTGCGGGGTTCGCCATCGTGGGCGTCGGGGCGGGGGATCGCGGCCACATCGACCCGCCGCGCCAGTCGCCGTCCGAGCCAGCCGAGCAGCGGGGTCACGGTCAGCCCGATCGCGGTCACGATTTGCCAGAACTGGGCGGTGCCGGGCTGGATCAGCAAGGCGTTGGCCGCGGTGGTCAGCACGATCAGCGTGGTTTCAGAAGGGCTGGCCAGCAGAATTCCGGTTTCGGTTGCCGTGCCGCGCCGCGCGCCCATCACCCGCAGCGCCAGGCCGGTGACCAGCGCCTTGACCACCATCACCGCCAGCGTCGCACCCAGCAGCAGGCCAAGGTTGTCCCACACCACCTTGAGGTCGATGCTCATCCCCACGGTGATCAGGAACACGCCCAGCGCCAGCCCCTTGAACGGGGCGGTAAAGGCTTCGACTTCGCCGTGGTATTCAGTCTCGGCGATCAGCAGCCCGGCGAGCAGCGCGCCCATGATCGGCGAAAGGCCCACCGCGGCGGTGGCCAGCGAGGCGGCGATCACGACCAGCAGGCTGGCGGCGAGAAACAGTTCGGGGCTCTTGGTGCGGGCGGCCTGCGCGAACAGGAGGGGCAACACGAACCGCCCGATGACCAGCAGCGCGAGGATCACCAGCGTGCCGAGCCATAGCGTGCGCAGCAGGGCATCGATCCCGCCGCCGCCCGCCTGCGGCGCGATCGCGCCGAGCAGGAAGATGATCGGCACCAGAGCCAGATCCTCGAACAGCAGCATGGCAAGCGCCGCGCGGCCAACCGGGGTGTTGGTCCCCACGATTGGCAGGACCAGCGCGGTCGAGGACATGGCGAGCGCGAGGCCGAGGCCCAGCGCGCCGCCCGCCGATTGCCCCAGCAGCGCCAGCACCAGCGCGATCAGCGATCCGGCCACCAGCAGTTCCATCGCGCCAAGCCCGAACACCTGCCGCCGCATCGCCCAGAGCCGGTTGAACGAGAGTTCAAGGCCAATTTCGAACAATAGCAGGATGATCCCGAATTCGGCGAAAGGCGCCAAGTCTTCGGGATTGGAGATCGTGATATATTCGAGCCACGGATGGTCGAAAGCGAGCTGTCCGAGGCCATAGGGGCCGACCAGCAGGCCAACCAGGATGAAGCCGATCACCGGGGTGATGCGGAACCGCGCGAAGACCGGGATCACGATCCCTGCCGCGCCCAGGATTACCAGCGCATCGCCAAGCGGGGAGGAGGGGGTGAACTGAAGCGGTCCTGCCATCAGCCAAGCCTAGGCAGGACGGGGGCGATTGTCACCCCGCGCCCATACGAAAACGGCGGCGCCGGATGGACCGGCGCCGCCGCTGTTCGCGTAAAATGGCGGGAAGCTTACTTCCAGTTGGCCATTTCGGCGTCGAGGTTCTGCACGATCGCCTCGAAGAAGCCTTCGGTGGTCAGCCAGGGCTGATCCGGGCCGATCAGGATCGCGAGATCCTTGGTCATCTTGCCGCTTTCCACGGTGTCGATGCAGACCTTTTCGAGCGTTTCGGCAAAGCGCACCACATCGGGCGTGCCGTCGAACTTGCCGCGATAGATCAGGCCGCGGGTCCAGGCGAAGATCGAGGCGATCGGGTTCGTGCTGGTCTGCTTGCCCTGCTGGTGCATACGGTAGTGACGGGTGACGGTGCCGTGGGCCGCTTCGGCTTCCACGGTCTGGCCATCGGGGGTCATCAGCACCGAGGTCATCAGGCCAAGGCTGCCGAAGCCTTGGGCAACCTGGTCCGACTGCACGTCGCCGTCGTAGTTCTTGCAAGCCCAGACGAACTTGCCCGACCACTTGAGCGCCGAGGCGACCATGTCGTCGATCAGGCGGTGTTCGTAGACGATGCCGGCGGCATCGAACTTGGCCTTGAAGCCTTCGTTGTCGAACACTTCCTGGAACAGATCCTTGAAGCGGCCGTCATAGGCCTT
>CALKVF010000119.1 GCA_937996535.1 uncultured Novosphingobium sp.
AAAACCTCAATGTCACCCGCGACGATTTCCTCGCCGCGCTGAAACGCGTCCAGCCTTCGGCCATGCGCGAGGTGATGGTGCAGGTGCCCAATATCGGCTGGGCTGACATCGGCGGTGCGGATGAGGCGCAGCTGAAACTCAAGGAGGGGATCGAACTGCCGCTGAGGAACCCCGAGGCCTTCCGCCGGCTCGGCATCCGCCCGGCCAAGGGCTTCCTGCTCTATGGCCCGCCCGGCACGGGCAAGACCTTGCTGGCCAAGGCGGTCGCCAAGGAAAGCGAGGCGAACTTCATCTCGATCAAGTCATCCGACCTGCTGTCCAAATGGTATGGCGAAAGCGAACAGCAGATCAGCCGGCTGTTCGCCCGCGCCCGGCAGGTTGCCCCCTGCGTGGTGTTCATCGACGAGATCGACAGCCTTGTGCCCGCGCGCGGGACTGGGGCCGGCGAACCGCAGGTGACCGCGCGGGTGGTCAACACGATCCTTGCCGAAATGGACGGGATGGAGGAACTGTCCAGCGTGGTGCTGGTCGGCGCCACCAACCGCCCCGGGCTGGTCGACCCCGCGCTGCTGCGCCCGGGCCGGCTCGATGAGCTGGTCTATGTCGGCACGCCCGATGCCGCGGGGCGCGAGCATATCCTCAAGATCCACACCGCGCGGATGCCGCTGGCGAGCGATGTTGATCTGGGGGCCATCGCCCGCGAGGCCGAACGCTTTACCGGGGCCGATCTGGAAGACGTGGTGCGCCGCGCCGGCTTGATCGCGATCCGCCACCGCGGCGCCTCAGCCACCAGCGTGACGGGCGGCGACTTTGCCGAGGCGCTGGCGGATTCGCGCGCCACGGTCAGCGCCGAGATGGAGGAGGAATACCTCAAGATGAAGGGCGAACTGAAAAAGCGCGCCGCGGCGGTCACCCCCGCGATCGGCTTCCTCGCCCCGGGCATGGTCAGCCCCACGCGCGAGAAGAAGCACGGCTGAGGCTGGCGGGCGCGGTGCCTTAGTGTGCCGCGCCCCAGCTGGCCCCGGTGCCGATTTCAACCCCCAGCGGCACGTCAAGCTTGACCGCCGGTTCGGCGGCCCCGGCCATCACGGCGCGGATCACATCGCTTGCCGCCGCCACATCGCCTTCGGGCAGTTCGAACACCAGTTCGTCGTGAACCTGCAGCAGCATCCGCACGTGACCAAGGCCGGCTGCCTCCAGCGCGGGCATCATCCGCACCATTGCGCGCTTGATGATGTCGGCGCTGGTGCCCTGGATCGGGGCGTTGATCGCGGCGCGCTCACTGCCCTGCCGCTCGGCCCCGTTCTGCGAGGAAATGCGCGGGAACCAGCACTTGCGGCCCAGCAGCGTTTCCGAATAGCCGTTGGTCCGCACCCCTTCCAGCGTCGCGTGGATGTAATTGCGGATGCCCGGGAAACGCTCGAAATAGCGGTCGATCATGGCCTGTGCCTCGTCTGACGAGACGCCCAGTCGCCCGGCCAGACCCCAGCGGCTGATGCCATAGAGGATCGCGAAGTTGATCGTCTTGGCCCGCCCGCGCGTATCGCGGTTGACCTCGCCGAACATCTCCATCGCGGTGCGGGCGTGGATGTCTTCGCCTTGCGCAAAGGCATCTTTGAGCGCGGGCACATCGGCCATGTGCGCGGCGAGGCGCAGTTCGATCTGGCTGTAGTCCGCCGCGAGGATGACATTGCCCGGTTCCGCTACGAAGGCATCACGGATCTGGCGACCGATCTCGGTGCGGATCGGGATGTTCTGGAGGTTCGGCTCGGTCGAGGACAGCCGCCCGGTCTGCGCGCCGACCAGACTGTAGCTGGTGTGGACGCGCCCCGTCACCGGGCTGATCGCGGCCTGCAGGGCCTCGGTATAGGTCGAGCGCAGCTTTGACAGCTGGCGCCATTCGAGCACCTTGCCCGCAATCTCCGCGCCTTCGCCCGCCAGCCCTTCAAGCACCGACTGGTCGGTGGAATATTGCCCGGTCTTGCCCTTCTTGCCGCCCTTGTAGCCCAGCTTGTCGAACAGGATTTCGCCGAGCTGCTTGGGGCTGCCGATGGTGAACTCCTGCCCCGCAAGGGCGTGGATCTCGCCTTCCAGCTTGGCGATTTCGGCGGCGAAAGTGGTCGACAGCGCGGCCAGCTTTTCCCGGTCAACCTTGATCCCGTGGCGCTCCATCTGGGCGACTACCGGGATCAGCGGGCGATCGACCCGCTCGTAAACCCGGGTCACGCCTTCATCGGCCAGCCGGGCCTTGAGCACGCGGTGCAGCCGCCAGGTCACTTCGGCATCCTCGGCGGCATATTCGGTGGCCCGATCAAGCGGCACTTCGCCGAACGGGATCGCCTTCTTGCCGGTGCCGCAAACATCCTTGAACGCCAGCGTGGTGTGATCGAGATGGCGCAGCGCCAATTCGTCCATGCCGTGGCCGCCGCCGATCCCGTCGCTGCCGCGCCCGGCATCAAGATCGAAGCTCAGCACCATCGTGTCATCAATCGGGCTGACGGCAATGCCGTGGCGGGCCAGCACGTTGAGGTCATACTTGGCGTTCTGCCCAACCTTGAGCACTGCATCGCTTTCGAGCAGCGGCTTCAGCGCGGCAATCGCCTCGGCCAGCGGCACCTGGCGCGGCTTTTCGGCGAACATGTCGCTGCCGCCATGCCCCAGCGGAATGTAGCAGGCATCGCCCGCTCCCAGCGACAGGCTGATCCCGGTGAGGTCGGCCCCGATCGCATCGAGCGCGCTGGTTTCGGTATCGAAGGCCACCAGCCGCGCGGCGAAGGCCCGCTCCACCCAGCGTTCCAGCGCCTCGCGGGTCTGGACGGTTGCGTATTTGCTGCGATCGATCGGCGGCAGCGCCGGGAGCGCCTGACGGCTGCCCAGCACGGCTGGCGCGGGCGCGGCGCCGGCCGTCAACGCCTTGGGCGGGTGCAACTGGGTCTTGCGCTCAGGGCTGCCGCGGCCATCGCCCAGCCGCTTGAGCAGGCTGGTAAAGCCGTGTTCCTCAAGAAACGCGGCGAGCGGATCGGGCGGGATCGCCCCGAGCTTGAAATCATCAAGCGCGATCGGCAGCGCGCAATCTTCCTTGAGCGCGACCAGCACCCGGCTGAGCCGCGCCATATCGGCCTGTTCGATCAGGCTTTCGCGCAGCTTCGATGGCTTCATGGCGGAAGCAGCGGCCAGCGCGCCCTCAAGCGTGCCGTGTTCCTGGATCAGCTTGGTCGCGGTCTTGGGGCCGATCCCGCGGATCCCCGGCACGTTATCGGCCGTGTCCCCCATCAGCGCCAGCACATCGCCAACCAGATCGGGCGCGACGCCGAACTTTTCCTCGACCTGGGGGGTGTCGATGCGCACGTTCTTCATCGTGTCGAGCATGTCGATCCGGCCCGTGCCGCAGGGGCCGACCAGCTGCATCAGATCCTTGTCCGACGAAACGATCGTCACGTCCCAGCCGCGCTCGCAGGCAGCGCGGGCATAGGAGGCGATCATGTCGTCCGCCTCGACATCGGGTTCCTCGACCAGCGGCAGGCTGAACGCGCGCGTGGCATCACGGATCAGCGGGAACTGCGGGCGCAGGTCTTCGGGCGCGGGCGGGCGGTTGGCCTTGTACTGATCGTAGATCGCGTTGCGGAAACTGGTCCCCGCTTTGTCGAGCACGACCGCAAGGTGGGTCGGGCCATCGGCCTTATTGAGATCGTCGGCCAGCTTCCACAGCATCGTGGTATAGCCGTAAACCGCCCCCACCGGCACGCCCAGCGGGTTGGTGAGCGGCGGCAGGCGGTGATAGGCGCGGAAGATATAGGCCGACCCATCGACCAGATAGAGGTGCTGCTTGGAATCCATGGCGCAGGGTCTAGCAGGCCTGATGCCCGGCGATAAGCGCCCGCGCGGCGCTATTACCCGGGATCTTGCCCCCCGTCACACCAGCGCCACATTCCTATGCGAGTCGCAGGGCACGAAATTTTCGACAGATATTCCCGAAATCCGTGACATTCGCTTGCATCGCCAAGCGAAGGTGATTATTTGGCGCTCCGAAGTCTACCGATACGGTTGGCTTTCCGCTCGACGCGCCATTCCTTCGGGTGATGGTGTCGCGCGTGGTCCACTCGCTGTTCAAGGATTACCATTCATGCGCAAGATCGTTCTCGCCGCCGCCGCTGCTGGCGCTGCTCTCGCTCTGTCGGCCTGCGGCCAGAAGGCTGAAGAAGCCGCTGCTACCGAAGCTGCCACCGACGCCGCCACCGACGCTGCCACCGACGCCGCCACCGACGCCGCTGCTGACGCTGCTGCTCCGGCCGCGACCGACGCTGCTGCGACCTCGACCGACGCCGCTGCTGCTGACGCTGCTGCTGCCGACGCCGAAAAGAAGATGTAATCTTCGCCGCACGGCAATGAATTGGGGCGCGAAGGCACGGCCTTCGCGCCCTTTTTCATGCCTGCCGCCAGCGTGCGGCGATCGGCGCACGGTCATCGCCCTTGCGCTGATTTAATCGCCCAATTAAACGAGTCGCCGGAACCTGGAACCACAACCAGGATGGAGAGCCCGGCGTGACCAAGCTGACAGACCTCTGCCCCAGCCCCTGCACCCTTGAGGATGCGCGGCGATGAGCGCGGGCGTCACGCTCGAACAGGGTCTGGCCCACGCGCTTGCGCGGATCGGCATGGCTGCGCCTGCGGGGCTTGAGCGCCTGTCGGGCGGGGCCAACATGGAAAGCTGGCGTTTTTCGGCCGGGAGCGAGCCGTGCATCCTGCGCCGTTCGCCCGCTGGCGGCCAGATGATCGGCGGACGCTCGATCACCTATCACACCGAAGCCGAACTGATCCGCGCCGCCTGCAAGGCCGGGGTCATGGCCCCCGAAGTGCTGGTTGAACTGGACGAAAGCGACGGCATCGGCGCGGGCTTCATCATGCGCGCGATCCCGGGCACGCCCGATCCCGCCGTGATCCTGGGCTTCGACAATCCGCAAGACCTGATCGCCGACATCGGCCGCGAAATGGCCGCGACCCACCGCGCCGAAGTGTCGGGGCTGGCTGACCTGCCGGTGATGGAAACGGTCGAAGCCATCGCCCAGATGCGCGAACGCTACATGAGCTACGGCGGCGATCGCCCGATCCTCAGCCTCGCGCTGCGCTGGCTTGAAGCCAACGTGCCCCCCGCCGTGCCGCCGCGCCTGGTCCATGGCGATTTTCGCATGGGCAACTTGCTGATCGGCACCGAAGGTGAAACCACCGGCCGGCTGACCGGCGTGCTCGATTGGGAACTCGCGCACCTTGGCGATCCGCACGAAGACCTGGCCTATGGCTGCATGACCGTGTGGCGCTTTGCCCGGCCCGATCGCCCTGCCTTTGGCGTCGGCGCGGTCGAGGATCTCGCCCGCGCCTATGAGGCCGCCGGGGGCGAAGCCTTCGATCCCGTCCGGTTCCGTTTCTGGCTGGTCTATCGCACCTTCTGGTGGGCGCTGGGCTGCATGCAGATGGGCAACACCTGGCGCTCGGGCCTTGACCGCTCGCTCGAACGGGTGGTGGTGGCGCACCGCACCTCGGAACAGGAGCTTGATCTGCTGGTCCTGCTCGAAGACCTGGCCCCCGCGGCCGAGCGCGAGCGCCCGCTGCCCCCGCCGGCCGAGCCGCTGCTCCCCGGCATGGGCGAGCCTAACGGCGCCGAAGTGCTGACCGCGATTTCGGAATGGCTGAATGCCGACATCAAGCCGCTGGTATCGGGGCGCGACAAATTCGTGCTGGCCGTGGCGCGCAATGCGCTGGGTATCGTCGCCCGCGAGATCGAGCAGCGCCCGGTTGCCACCGATGCCGCGCTTGCCGCCGAACTGCTCTCCGGCCAGGCTGGCCTCGCCACGCCGGGAATGCTGGCGCGCCTGCGCCGCATGGCGCTCGCCAAATTGACTGCAGACATGCCGAAATATCCCGCGCTGGCACTGGCGCGGGCGCGTTGGGAAGGAAACTGAGATGGACTTTTCGCTGCCCCAGGATCTGGTCGACTATCTTGCCGAGCTGGACGATTTCATCGCCAAGGAAATCAAGCCGCTTGAGGAGAAGGATGACAACATCCGCTTCTTCGACCACCGCCGCGAATATGCCCGCACCGATTTCGAGAACCAGGGCCTGCCGCGCCACGAATGGGAAGAGCTGCTGCGCGATGCCTCGCTCCGCGCCGACAAGGCCGGTCACTGGCGCTTTTCGGCGCCCAAGAAATACGGCGGCAAGGATGGCTCGAACCTCTGGATGGCGGTGATCCGCGATCACTTCACCCAGATGGGCCTGGGCCTGCACAACGACCTGCAGAACGAACACTCGATCGTCGGGAACTTCCCCTTCGTGAACATGTTCGAGCATTTCGGCACCGAGGACCAGCAGAAGGAATTCATCACCGGCGGGTTCGAACGCAACCGCCGCGTCGCCTTCGGCCTCACCGAACCGCACCACGGCTCGGACGCGACCCACATGGAAACCCGCGCGGTGCGCGAAACCCGTGACGGCGTGCCCGGCTGGCGGATCGACGGCGAGAAGATGTGGATCACCGGGATGCATGTCGCCACCCACTGCGCAGCGTTCTGCCGCACGTCGGGCAATGCCGGGGACGCCAAGGGGATCACCTGCCTGCTCGTGCCGGCGGGCACGCCCGGCATGGTGGTCGATGAATACATGTGGACCTTCAACATGCCGACCGATCACCCGCGCATGCATTTCGAGAACTGCTGGGTTCCCGAAAGCGCGGTGCTCGGCCCGGTCGACGGCGGGCTCTCGATCGCACAGAGCTTCGTCCACCAGAACCGCATCCGCCAGGCCGCCAGTTCGCTCGGCGCGGCGACCTATTGCGTCGAGGAATCGGTTAAATATGCGCGCGAGCGCAAGCCCTTCGGCGCGGAACTGGCCCGCAACCAGGGCATCCAGTTCCCGCTGGTCGAACTGGCCACCCAGTGTGAAATGCTGCGCACGCTGATCTACAAGACCGCCTGGGAAATGGATCAGATGGAGCACAAGGAGATCGAGCACAAACTCTCGGACAAGATCTCGATGTGCAACTACTACGCCAACCGGCTGGTCTGCGACGCCGCCGACCGCGCCATGCAGGTCCACGGCGGGATCGGCTATTCGCGGCACAAGCCGTTCGAGCACATCTATCGCCATCACCGCCGCTACCGGATCACCGAAGGCGCCGAGGAAATCCAGATGCGCAAGGTTGGCGCCTATCTGTTCGGCTACCTTGGCCCGCGCAAGGCGCTCTACAAGAAGTAAGCCCAGCCGCCCCGCATTGCTCAGGCGATGCGGGGCAGGTTTTCCCCGGCCCGCGCCGAGGACAGATCGCCGGTGCGGTGCATGACAATCCCGGTGAGCAGACTGTCGGCAATCATCCGCGCCTTGTCGGCCACGGCGCGGCGGGCCTCGGATGAATTGCCGAGCTGCGCCAGCGTGGCGTAGAACAGCTCAAGCCAGCGCGCGAAATGCGCCTCTTCCAAGCCGGGAATAGCAACGTGCATCCGCATCGGGTTGCCCGAATATTCCCCGCTGCCCATCAACACCGAGCGCCAGAAGGCCTTCATCCGCACGAGGTGCGGGCCCCAATCGCTGATCCGCGCGGCGAAGATGGGGCCGATCAGCGCATCTTCGCGCACCGCGGCGTAGAACGCTTCGACAAAGGCATCGACATAGCCACCGTCCACGCCCACCGCGGCGGCATCGCTGCGCATCCGCTCACGCGCGGCAAGGGCGCGCGGATGGCCCTGCTTGCGCAGCGGCTCGGGCTTGGCGGGAGAGTCGGTCATGGCCTGCGCCCTAGACCCGGGCACCGGCAAAGAAAAGCTTAGCGCGAAGCGGTGCGCCGCAGGCCTGAGCTTTCGGTCTGGTAGCCATCGTAGATCGCCCGGGCGATCGTGGCGATGCGGCTGTCGCGGCCCGACTTGCCGCCCTGCCCGGTGACATAGATCGCCACCGCGATGACCCGGCCATCGGGCGAATGGATGAAGCCGACATCGCTCGACGTGTTGTTGAGCGTGCCGGTCTTGTGCGCCACGCGCACGCCTTCGGGCATACCGGCGCGGATGCGGTGGCGCCCGGTGAGGCAGCGTTCCATCGCGCCGATCAGCACCCGGCGGCTCGACGTGGTCAGCCAGCGGCCTTCGTACAGCCCGCGCAGCAACTGGACCATGCCCTGCGGCGTGGCGCTGTCGCGTGGATCGACGGTGCGGGCGGGATCGAATTCGCCATCATCGCGCACCAGCGTGGCGATGTCGCGGTCAAGCCGGACGCCCGAAATGCCGGTGCTGCGGATCCAGCGGGTAACCGCGGTCGGCCCGCCGACCACGGCCAGCAGCGCGTCGGTCGCGTGGTTGTCGCTGCGGGTGATCGCCAGTTCGATCAGGGTCGATGCCGCCAGCATCTGTCCGGGGCGAACCGGAGCCTTGGCCCCCGAAAAGCGCGCCGAGCCCACCGGCATCATCATCGGGAAACGGTCGGTCAGCTTCCAGCGGCCCTTGTCCACCCCATCGAGGAACGTGGCGACGATCGCGACCTTGCTGGTCGAGGCCATCGGGAACGGCTGATCGCCCAGCACCGAGACAGTGCGCCCCGAAGTGAGATCAAGCGCGGCCACGCCGATGCGGCCCTGGCTGGCACTGGCGAGCGCGACGAGGCGCGTATCAAAGCCTTCGACGCCGGCCAGCAGCGTCGGATTGGGAGAAACCCAGGCCTTGACCGAAACCGGCTTGCGCGGCTGGGGCTGGCTGGCGGGCGCAGCACGCGGCGCCGCAGAAACCGCGGGGACAAATGCCCGGTCGAACTGGGTTTCAAGCGTGTCAGCACGCGCGCCCGCGGTGGGCGCAGCGATGCTGCAGGCAACAGCCAGCAGACTCAGCAGCCGAGTTACAAGTCCCGCCTTCACGGTGTATGTATTAATCCGTATCTGGTTGCGATTTTTATAATATCGTTGCCACCACCCGGATTTCACGAAGCGTTAAAACAACGTAAAAATACGGATAATGATTAACCTTAATAATATTTAGGCGTGGTTAAGGTGTCAAATCGCATATTGAACGCCAAGCTCGATCACACGGTTCGGCGGAATATTATAGTAATCCGTCGGATTAGCCGCATTTCGATGCAGAATTATAAATAATACATTTTGCCACACCGGCATTCCGCCATCAGAAGATCGCGAAAAGCTGTTCCGGCCAATAAAGAAACTGGCGTTCTTTGCACCCGGAACAAGTTCCATATCGGACAACAAATCACGATAGACGTCGGGCTTTTCCATGAAGCCATAGCGCAGTTCTATGCGCGCAAAGACATCGTTGATCGGCGTGATCACAATCCGATCGGCCGGATCGCACCATGGCTTCTGCAAAACCTTAACCGTGGTAACGAAATTGTGCCGGTGCAAAACATGATTGTGCTTGAGGTTATGCAGCAGCGCGGTCGGGGTGAGATCGTTGCGCGCGGTCAGGTAGATCGCGGTGCCGGCAACCTGACTGGGCGGACGATGCGACAGCGCCATGGCCATGTCGGCCAGCGGCAACGCGCCATCGTCCTCAAGCAGTGTCACGATCCGGCGGCCGCGCACCCAGGTCCAGATCAGCACCATGATCGCCCCGGCGATGACCAGCGGCACCCAGCCGCCTTCGACCACGCGCAGCGCATTGGCGCCAAAGAACACCAGATCGAGCGCCAGGAACGGCGTGATCACCGCCAGGCTGGCCGGCAGGCTCCAGCCCCAGCGACGCCGCGTGACGACGAAGGCCAGGCAGCAGGTGATCACCATGGTCCCGGTCACGGCGATGCCATAGGCCGCGGCCATCGCGCTCGAATTGCGGAACGCCAGGGTCAGCACCACCACCCCGAACAGCACCAGCCAGTTGACCACCGGCATATAGATCTGCCCGGCGTGCCCGGCCGAGGTCTGGCGGATCGCAAGGCGCGGCAGCAGGCCCAGCTGAATCGCCTGCTGGGTCAGCGAAAAGGCCCCGGTGATCACCGCCTGGCTGGCGATGATCGTCGCCGCCGTGGCGAGCAGCACCATCGGCAGACGCACCGCATCGGGGATCATCAGGAAGAACCAGTCCTGATTGACGAAGGGCTGCCCGGCCTGCTGCGCCTGTTCGAGCACCTTCATCGCGAAAGCGCCCTGCCCCAGATAGTTCAGCACCAGCGCCGGAAACACGAGGCCCAGCCACGCGAGCCGGATCGGCCGCTTACCGAAATGCCCCATGTCGGCGGTCAGCGCCTCGGCCCCGGTCACGGTCAGGAACACCGCGCCCAGCACGAACAGCCCAAGCACCCCATGCCCGGCGACAAAGCGCACCGCATGCCACGGAAGAAACGCCGACACGATCGCCGGGTCATCGGCCAAGTGGAACAGCCCGAGGCCGCCCAGTGCCAGGAACCATGCCACGCAGACCGGGCCGAACAGCCGCGCCACCACCTCTGTCCCGCGCGACTGGATCGCGAACAGCGCGGTGAGGATAGCCAGACTGATGATGATGATCCGCTGCTCGCTGAACAGCGCGCCGGCCGAAGGTAGCGATTTCAGCCCCTCGACCGCCGAGAGCACCGACAGCGACGGGGTGATCACCGCATCGCCGTAAAACAGCGCCGCACCGATTGCACCGAGCGCGAGGACCACGCCGCCACTCCGCGTGGTGCCGCGCTGCACTAGCGCGAGCAGGGCCAGCACCCCGCCTTCGCCATCGTTGTCGGCGCGCATCAGGAAGGTCATGTATTTGAGCGTGACGACGATGATCAGCGCCCACAGCGCCAGGCTCATTACCCCGACGATCTCTTCCTGCACCAGTCCATCTGACGCCGCCTGCCCCAGTGCCTCGCGAAAGGCATAGAGCGGGCTGGTGCCGATATCGCCAAAGACGACGCCGATCGCACCGATCGTCAGAGGGAGCAGGGCATGGGAGGAATGATGGCCATCATGGCCGTGCAGACTTGCGTCAGCACCTGAATCCGCTTGAGCATCGAGACTCATCGATCGCGCCCTTTCCGGCACGTGGGAAAGGCGGCGCAGATAGGCCTTTGCGGCGGCCCAGCAATTGCGTTTGGCGCAACATCTGTTGCATAAAACGCATCCAATTCTGACAGGATCGTCCACCCATCAGAAAAAGGAAGGGGCCGGAAGGACTTGCTCCTTCCGGCCCCGAATTTTCCCTGGCTGAACGCCGGGCTTGCTTAGAAGCCCATGTCGCCCATGCCGCCCATGCCGCCACCCATCGGGGGCATCGCGGGCTTGTCGTCAGCGCGTTCCGAGATCGCGGCTTCGGTGGTGATCAGCAGACCAGCAACCGAGGCAGCATCCTGCAGAGCGGTACGCACGACCTTGGTCGGGTCGATCACGCCGGCAGCCTTGAGATTTTCATAGGTGTCGGTCGCGGCGTTGAAGCCCTGGTTCTCATCGTTTTCGCGCAGCAGGTTGCCCGAGACGACCGCGCCATCGTGGCCGGCGTTTTCAGCAATCTGCTTGAGCGGAGCGGTGATCGCCTTGCGGACGATGTCGATGCCCTTGGTCTGGTCGTCGTTGGCGCCCTTGAGGCCTTCGAGCGACTTGGTCGCATAGAGCAGCGCCGTGCCGCCGCCAGGGACGATGCCTTCTTCAACCGCAGCGCGGGTCGCGTGGAGAGCGTCGTCAACGCGGTCCTTGCGTTCCTTCACTTCGACTTCGGTCGCACCGCCAACCTTGATCACGGCAACACCGCCAGCCAGCTTGGCCAGACGTTCCTGCAGCTTTTCACGGTCGTAGTCCGAGGTGGTGACTTCGATCTGGGCGCGGATCTGTTCGACGCGGGCCTTGATCTGGTCCTGGGCACCAGCGCCATCGACGATGGTGGTGTTGTCCTTGTCGATCGAGACGCGCTTGGCCTGGCCGAGCATACCCAGCGTGACCGATTCCAGCTTGATGCCGAGGTCTTCGCTGATCATTTCACCCTGGGTGAGGATCGCGATGTCCTGCAGCATGGCCTTGCGGCGATCGCCGAAGCCCGGAGCCTTGACCGCCGCGATCTTCAGACCGCCGCGCAGCTTGTTGACCACGAGGGTCGCCAGCGCTTCGCCTTCGATGTCTTCGGCGATGATCAGCAGCGGACGGCCCGACT
>CALKVF010000120.1 GCA_937996535.1 uncultured Novosphingobium sp.
CAGCCCGGCCAGCACCAGCGCCTGCGCGCGGGTGCGGCTTTCAGCGTGGCCGCGCTCGACCAGCAACTGGTCGACACGGGTCTTGGGCGGTTTGCTCATGGGTAACAGGCTCTTGTGATGGCGCGCGCCTCATTCCATAGGTGAGCGGTGAAGGCAATTCGTCCCATCGCTCGCCCGCCTGTTACCATGCTCGCCCTTGGGGTGCTGAGCCTGCTGGCTTCGTGCGCCCCGCCGCCTCCGCCGCCGGTGGCCGCACCGCCGCCGCGCGCGGCCATTGTGCCGGCGCGCCCCGTGCCCGCGGCGCCGGCCGACTGGCGCGATGCCCCGGTCTCACCCGGCACCTGGCGCTGGAGCCTGACCGGCGGGAAATCGACCGCGAGCTATGTCAGCGCTGCCGCCGCGCCGCTGGTCACCCTGACCTGCGAGCGCAGCCGCGGAATGGTCGTGCTGGCCCGCGCAGCGCAGGGCGCCGATCCAGCCGGCGGCGCGGTGCCGATGGAACTGACCACCACCAGCAGCGCCCACGCATTGATGAGCGATCCCGCGCTGGCCGCGCCGGGCTGGCTGGCAACCGCGATCCCCGCGCGCGATCCGCTGCTGGATGCGATGGCCTTTTCGCGCGGGCGCTTTGCCCTGGGCGCGGCAGGCCAGGCGACGCTTTACCTGCCCAGCTGGCCCGAAGTGAGCCGGGTGATCGAGGATTGCCGCTAAGCGGATTTGCCGGGTATTTCAGGGCCGAAACACCGCGCCGGAAAGACCGATACTGACGGCAAAATAAATCAATGCAAGTCTTGTTGTGCGCCGCGGATTCGCTATCCCTAGGGGCAAGGACGGCCTGGACCTACCAGCGCTGCCCCAGCCACCGGAAACGGGGCGATCTTTGGCTCTTACAGCGCGAAAGGAGGTGACCGATGTCTCATGGTTCAGCAGGGAGGTCGGTAATCCGCAGCGCGAGGCATTATCGCTGATTGATCACGCGATAGAGGCCTCGTGAGCGGCGCTTCCGGCCGCTGACCATGCGAAGGGCTGCTTCCGGTTAGGCCGGGGCAGCCCTTCTCATTTGCAGCAGGCCCATGCGTCAGGCGCGATCTGCCGCCGCCCCTTGGCCTTTGGCGCAATTGCCCCTAAGGAATGGGACATACACAGTCCTGTTCGTTTATTTCAACGCGCTTGCTCTGGTTGAAATTTTCGTTCAAGAAGCGCCGCACGTCACCATAGGGATCCCACTGCCATGTCTGCCCAGAGCCACTTCACCCACCTGCCCCACCCCGCCCCGACGGCGGCGGAGGTTCGCGCGGCGGTGCTGGCCGACCCGGGCTTTGGCAAGAGCTTCACCGATCACATGATCCTGATCGACTGGTCGGAAGAGGCCGGCTGGCACAATGCCACGCTTGCGCCCTATGGCCCGATCCCGCTCGATCCGGCGGCCTCGGTGCTGCACTATGCGCAAGAAATCTTCGAAGGGCTGAAGGCCTACCGGCTTCAGGATGGCGGGATCGCGCTGTTCCGTCCCGAAGCCAATGCCCAGCGTTTCAACGCCTCGGCCCGCCGCCTCGCCATGCCGGAAATCGACGAAAGCCTGTTCGTCGATGCGATCCGCGAACTGGTTGCCGCCGATGCCGACTGGTTCCCCACGGTCGAGGGCGGCTCGCTTTACCTGCGTCCGTTCATGATCGCGACCGAGGCGTTTCTCGGCGTGCGCCCGGCCAAGAGCTACAAGTTCATCGTCATCGCCAGCCCGGCGGGCAATTACTTCAAGTCGGGCGCGCCGGCGGTGTCGATCTGGGTTTCCGACTATACCCGCGCGGCCCCCGGCGGCACGGGCGCGGCCAAGTGCGGCGGCAACTATGCCGCCAGCCTCGTCCCCACCGCCGAAGCCTTTGCCAAGGGCCACGATCAGGTGCTGTTCCTCGATGCCGCCGAGCACAAGTGGATCGAGGAATTGGGCGGCATGAACCTGTTCTTCGTGTTTGCCGACGGCAGCCTGATCACCCCGGCGCTGACCGGCACGATCCTGCCCGGGATTACCCGTGACAGCCTGCTGGCGCTGGCCCGCGAAGAAGGCCTGACCGTGCGCGAGGAACGCTACAGCCTCGATGCCTGGCGCGCCGATGCCGCCTCGGGCAAGCTGGTCGAAGCCTTCGCCTGCGGCACGGCCGCGGTTGTCACCCCGGTCGGCAAGGTCGCCGACCATGACGGCGAATTCGTGATCGGCAGCGGCGGCCCCGGCCAGCTGACGCAGAAGCTCAAGAGCCGGCTGGTCGCGATTCAGCGCGGCGAAGCCCCTGACCCGCACGGCTGGGTAATGCGGCTCGCCTGAGGCCGGGCTGCTGCGGTAGCTTAAATCTAGGGTGGAACCGACTCGCTTTTGAGAGTGAGTTTTAGTGTGCTTTGGAGACATGGCCTCTGCTCCGGCCCCGACAACATTTCGGACCCATCAGCTTTATAAAGTGTTTTTAATCATCTATTTATGCCTGATGGCGCAGCCAGAGCCTTTTCATAAGGAGTCTCTCGTTGCCATTTACTGAAGAACAACGGGCCGCATGGCTCGCGGCAAAGCGCGCTGGGCTGGAACATGAGTTCGATGCCGAAAACGATACGGCAGCTGATTTCGAGGTTGACTGGTGCACTTCAGAAGAAGCTGCCTCGGTCCCACTTGTATGTTTGCGTTGTGGTCGTTCGTTTTCCTCCGGAGAAGGCTCCGTTGGTGAAGACGCTGCCATTTGCGACATCTGTAACGGCGACTAGTGCACGAGCGTGAAAGCAGCAGCCAATTAGCCCTTCCACAAAGCTCCCTGCATCATTGCGCCCCGCCCTAACGCCCCGCCTTGCTCCGTGCCGCGGCGAACTCGCTGCCCGGCTTCCATTCGGGCCAGCGGGGTGAATTGGCCAGATCCTGCGCGATGTTGCCGAGCAGGTCGATGTCCTGCACGGGCCCATCGAAATTCCAGTTGGCGTAAAGCGCGTCGCAGGCCTGGTGATAGCAGCGCCCGGTATAGTCATCGATCCAGGCCTGCCCGGCGGCGCGGCCGCCCTTGACGATGTCCGATGCTCCGGCGAGGCCCATCATCAGCAGCACCGGCACCCCGCGCTTGGCGAAGGGGAAATGGTCAGCGCGGTAGAACAGCCCGCGCTCGGGCAGGCTTTCGGGGGTAATCGTGCGGCCCTGACGCCCGGCGAAGGTCGCCAGTTCGTCTTCCATGGTCGACTGGCCCTTGCCGATCAGCACCACGTCGCGCGCCGCGCCCGCGGTCTGCAACACGTCGATCGTCAGGTTGGCGACGGTCTTGTCCATCGGATAGACCGGATCCTGCGCATAGGCTTCGGAGCCCAGCAGGCCGCGCTCCTCGGCGGTCCAGAACGCGAAGACCACGCTGCGCTGCTGCTGCGGCGCGGCCACCATTCGGCGCGCGATTTCGAACACCCCGGCAATGCCCAGCGCGTCGTCGTTGGCCCCGGCGCGGTAGATCCGCCCCTGTGCATCGGGCTTGCCCGCGCCATAGGCGTCCCAGTGCGCCCCCAGCATCACCACTTCATCGGCCCGGCTCGCGCCCGGCAGGCGGGCCAGCACGTTGTGGCTGGTGATGACTTCATGCGTGGAAGGGATCGCGGCCGACAGGGTCACCCCGGTCAGCGGCACCGGACGGAACTTGGCCGAACGCGCCGCAACCCGCAGCTTGGCAAGGTCCAGCCCGGCCATCGTAAACAGCCGGTCCGACAGATCGTGGGCCAGCCAGCCCTGCAGCGCGAGGCTGGTCTGACTGCCGTCCTTGCGGACCAGCCCGTAATTCTCCCCGCCGGGGCTGGTGATGACGTTCCAGCCATAGCCCACCCCTTCGCTGTCGTGGACGATCAGCGCGCCGATCGCGCCGCGCCGGGCGGCTTCCTCGAACTTGTAGGTCCAGCGACCGTAATAGGTCATGGTCCGCCCGCCGAACTTGCCGGCGACCTTTTCGCCCGGCTGCGCGGCGAAGTCGGGATCGTTGATCAGGAAGACCGCGACCTTGCCCTTGAGATCGGCGCCCTTGAAATCATCCCAGCCGCGTTCCGAAGCCGTGACCCCGTGGCCGACGAACACCAGCGGCGCATTGGCGATCTCAGCCACGTCATCGCCGCGCAGGGTCGAAAGATAGACATCGCTGCCGAGCTTGAGCGGCAGCGCGCCCTGCGGGGTCGCCAGTTCCAGCTGCTGGGGCGTGCCCAGACGGGTGTGGAGCAGCGGCACGTCCTGCACCCAGCGGCCATCCGCCCCGCCCGGTTGCAGCCCCAGCCCCTGAAGCCGCGCGATCAGGTAACCGATGGTCCGCTCTTCACCACGGCTGCCCGGCGCCCGGCCTTCGAACACATCGTCGGTCAGGGTCTGCACCGTGGCCTTGAGCTGGGCCGGATCGATCGGCTGCTGGGCATGGAGGGGCGCGAGCGGCGAAAGCGCGGCCAGCGCGGCGAGCAGGGCAGTCTTGCGGGTCATGCCCGTCTCCTAGCAGTTCGGCGCCGCGCCGCAATGCCGCCCCGGGCGCCGTCCACCCCAAAGCCCATTGCCGGGCAAGCCAAGGCGCGGCAAAACTTGCCCCTTGCGAAGCACTCGCACTGCGCGCAATTAGGCGTAGTAACTTACAAATTCGCGAGAGGAGCGATTGCCATGGCCGATGCCGAATATACCCCGCCCGCCGTCTGGGTCTGGGACAAGACCAACGGCGGCCAGTTCGCCAATATCAATCGCCCCACCGCCGGCGCCCAGTTCGAACGCGAACTGCCGGTGGGCGAACATCCCTTCCAGCTCTATTCGCTGGGCACGCCCAATGGCCAGAAGGTCACGATCATGCTCGAAGAGCTGCTCGCCGCGGGCCACGCCGGAGCGGAATACGATGCTTGGCTGATCAACATCGGCGAAGGCGACCAGTTCGGTTCGGGCTTTGTCGATCTGAACCCCAACAGCAAGATTCCCGCGATGCTCGATCGTTCGGGCGACAAGCCGATGCGCCTGTTTGAAAGCGGCGCGATGCTGCTGCACCTCGCGGACAAGTTCAAAGCCTTCATCCCGCAGGATCTGGCCGGGCGGACCGAGACGATCTGCTGGCTGATGTGGCAGATGGGCAGCGCGCCGTTCATGGGCGGTGGCTATGGCCACTTCTACCACTATGCGCCCTTCAAGATCGAATATGCGATCAATCGCTATGCGATGGAAACCAAGCGCCTGTTCGACGTGGCCAACAACCAGCTCAAGCAGACCCGCTTCCTCGCCGGCGACGATTACACCATCGCCGACATTGCCGCCTACACCTGGATGGGCAACCTCTATCGCGGCGAAGCTTACGGCAACACCCGCGAGTTCCTGCAGATGCAGGAATACGAGGCCGTGGGCCGCTGGGTTGCCGAGATCGACGCGCGCCCGGCGGTAAAGCGGGGCCGGCTGGTGAACTCGGGCAAGGGCCTGCGCGAACGCCATGCCGCCAGCGATTTCGACCAGGTCGATCCCGCGCTGCTCTGATCGCGCCAATTTGGTGGGGGGCGGATCGTCCGCCCCCTTCCCTTCCCACAAAGTCCTGCTAAGAGCGCCACGTCTGCTGGGGCGTCGCCAAGTGGTAAGGCACCGGTTTTTGGTACCGGCATTCGCAGGTTCGAATCCTGCCGCCCCAGCCAGCAGCCATGCGCCAATGGCGCCGCTGCACACTATCCCTGACAGCATATCAGGTAGTTTCCCCTAGCAACCCTTGCACCCGCCGTCAGCCGCCGCCCCGCTATGCGCGGGGCCTACGGCAGCACAACAAGGGATGCGGCAGGGCGATGCTCAAACGAATCAATCCTTCCCAGGCGGAATTGGGGATGTTCATCCACAAACTGGAAGGTAGCTGGCTCAAGCATCCGTTCTGGAAATCGCGCTTTCTGCTCGAAGATCCCAACACGCTTGAAGACCTGCGCCATGCCGAAATCGACGCCGTGGTGATCGATGTGAGCAAGGGCCGCGACCTTGAGCTGGCCCGCGCCGACGAAGCCTCCGCGCGCCGGCTGTTCAACCCGCCCGCCCCCGCTGCCCCCGCGCGCCGCACGTCCTTTGCCCGGCGCGAGCCGGCACCGTTCGACTTTGCCTCGACCCAGCGCACCTCGACGGGGCGCGAATTCGGCAATGCCCAGACCATCGCCAAGCGCAACGAGAAAGTGGTCAGCCGCGTGTTCCTGAGCGCGCGGCTGGGCAAGGCGGTCAACTGCAACGAGGTCGAGCCGGTGATTTCCGACATCTTCGCCTCGGTCCAGCGCAACCCCCACGCCTTCAACGGGCTGATGCGCTGCAAGCGCGACAGCCAGTTCACTTTCCAGCACGCGCTGGCGGTAAGCGCGCTGATGATCTCGCTCGGCAAGGCGATGAAGCTTGGCCCGGCGCAGATCCGCGATGCCGGGATGGCCGGGCTGCTGCTCGATGTCGGGATCGGCCACCTGCCGATCAACCTTGACGATGTGGGCGGCGATTACCGCGAATTCAGCGATGCCCTGCTGCAAGGCCACACCACGCTGGGCTACAATTACCTGCAACTGGGTGGCGACATTCCCGAAGAGGTCGCGCTGGCCGCGCTGCAGCATCACGAGCGGATGGACGGTTCGGGCTACCCCTCGGGCCTCAAGGGCGATCAGATCACCGTGCTGTCACGCATGGCGGCGGTCTGCGACACCTATGACATGCTGGTCACCGACAGCTCGCGCCGGCGCGGGCTCGATCCGGCAACCGCAATCGTCGAAATGAGCGAGATGACCGGGCGGTTCGATCCGCAGGTGCTGGCCGCCTTTGTCGAAGCGATCGGCGCCCATCCGGTCGGCTCGGTGGTGCGGCTTGCCTCGGACCGGCTGGCGCTGGTGGTCGATCAGGATCCCACCGACCACCGCCTGCCGCGCGTGCGCACGTTCTATTCGATCCCCGCCGGCAAACTGACCACGCCCGAAGACCTGCGCCTCGCACAATGTTTCGGCCGCGACCGGGTGGTCGGCCAGGCCGATCCCGAAGCCTATGGCATCAAGGACTTCGCCAAGCTGCGGCTGAAAGTGTTCACCGCCGCCTGCAAGGCCGACGCGTAAAGACCAAGCCCGGCGGCTACTCCTTCACCACCGGCAGCCACACCGCGCTGGCCTGATCGCCGCCCCAGCGGATCGTCTGGGTGGCAGGGACATAGTCCTTGGCCTCGGCATTGAAGATCGAGGGCACCCAGCTTTGCGGGTTGCGATCGTAGAGCGGGTAGAGGCTCGACTGGACCTGCACCATGATCCGGTGCCCCGGCAGGAACACGTGGTTCACGTTGGGGAGCGACCAGCCGAAAGCATAGGTCTTGCCCGGCTCCAGCGGCGCAGGCGTGGCAAAACCGTTGACATAGCGCCCCCGGAAGATCTCGATCCCGATGCCGAGCTGATAGCCCGCCATGGTCGGGTTGGCCGAGTTTTCGGCCGGATAGACATCGATCAGCTTGACCACGAAATCGCTGTCCTGCCCGCTGGTCGCGGCGCGCAGGTCAACCCGCGGCGCACCCTTGATGTGGACCGGGCTGGTCAGCACATCGCCGGTATAGCTCAGCACGTCCGGGCGGCCGGTCACGAACCGCTGGTCCTGAACCAGCCAGGTCTTCCAGGTATCGCCGTCCATATGCACCGGGCGCGGGATGAACGGCACCGGACGCGCAGGATCGGAGACATAGCGATCCGCCCCCTCGGCCGCCGGCTTGGCGAATGAGAGCCCGAACTTGCCGGTCAGGTAGAGCGGCTGTTCGCTGCCCGCCGGCCACTTGGCATCGGTTTCCCACTTGTTGATGCCGGTCGCATAGGTCACCGCGGCGGGCATCGGCGCGCAGGCCGGGGCCTTGGTCTTGAGCCGGCAATCGAAGAACGGTTTGATCTGGCCCAGCCGGAACTGCAGCGCGGTATCGCCTTCGAACTTGAGCGCACCCAGACTTGAACCATCGTAATTCGCGCCCGAATGGCGCCACGGCCCGATCCCCAGCATGATCGGCGCATCGCTCTGCGCGGCCTTGATCGCCTTGAACACGGCCGGCGCGCCATAGCTGTCTTCCTGGTCCCACTGCCCCAGCATCACCAAAGTCGGCACGGTCAGCTTGCGCGCGGCCAGCAGCCTGTCGACCGCCTGTTCCTGCCAATAGGCGTCATAGGCGGGATGCTCGGTCATCTTGCGGACCACCGGCAGGCCTTCGAGCCCCCATTTGCGAGCGAACCCGCCCGAAGACACGGCATCGAGATAGACGTCATATTCATCGCCGGTGCCCACCGGCACCGCGCCGCCGCCCGACTTGACCGTCTGACCCAGCACATAGTCGAACCCGAAAGTGCGGAAGGCGCCGTTGTGGAACCAGTCATCCCCGCGCCAGCCATCGACCATCGGCGATTGCGGCACCGCGGCCTTCAGCGCCGGGTGCGGATCGATCAGCGCCATCAGTGCGGTAAAGCCGAGATAGGACGAGCCGATGATCCCGACCTTGCCGTTGCTTTCGGGCAGGTTCTTCACCAGCCAGTCGATCGTGTCATAGGCATCGGTCGAATGATCGATCCCGGTCTTGTTAAGGGGCCCGCGCACCGGGCGGACCATGACATAGTCCCCTTCCGACTTATGCAGCCCGCGCACGTCCTGATAGACGCGGATATAGCCATCGTTGACGAAGGGCGCGTCCATCACCGGCAGCACTTCCTCGATCTTCTGGCTGCGGTTGCGGCTGGTCGCGTTGGTGGCATCATAGGGCGTGCGGCTGAGCAGGATCGGCGCGCCGGTGGTGCCCTTGCGGTAGACGATCACCGTGAACAGCTTGGTACCGTCGCGCATCGGGATCATCACTTCGCGCCGGACATAGTCGGCCGCCGGGCGCACCCATTCGTAACTTGCCACCTTGTCATTCGCCATCGGATCGATCGGGGCGGACACGGGCTGCGCCAGCAGCGGCACGGAGACGAGGCAGGCAAGCAGGGCGGCGGCGGATTTACGCATCGAGCAAGGCTCCAAAAACAGATTTATCCAGCCTAACAGCTTTGCCCCGCTTGAGAAGCGGCGCGCGGCGGCTATTCTGCGAACAACCCACAGGCTGGGACAGGGAGACACTGATGCGCGCGATCCAGGCCTTTTTCACCGCCACCGGCGGTCCCGAAGTGATCGAATGGCGCGAAGTCGATCTGCCCGCCCCCGGCCCGCACGAAGTGCTGGTGCGCCACGAGGCGGTCGGGCTCAATTTCATCGACACCTATTTCCGCTCGGGCCTCTACCCGGCCCCGCTGCCTTCGGGACTGGGCTCTGAAGCCGCCGGGGTGATCGAAGCGGCGGGCGAAGCGGTAACGGCGCTTGCCCCCGGGATGCGGGTAGCCAGCTTTGGCGGCGGGCTGGGCGCCTATGCCAGCGCCCGGATCATGAAGGCGAGCGATGTGCTGCCGGTGCCCGCGGGGATCGACGGCAAGACTGCGGCGGCCGTCATGCTCAAGGGCTGCACCGCCGAATTTCTGGCGGAACGCTGCGCCCCGGTGGCCCCGGGCGGCTGGGCGCTGGTGCCGGCGGCGGCCGGCGGGGTCGGGCTGATCCTGGTTCAGTGGCTCAAGGCGCGCGGCGTGCGGGTGATCGGCACGGTCGGCAGCCCGGACAAGATCGCGGCGGCCAGCGCTGCCGGGGCCGAACTGGTGCTGCTCGCCGAGGCCGAGGATCTGGTCGAGCGCGTGCGCGCGGCAACCGGCGGCACGGGCGTGGCGGTGGCCTATGACGGGGTTGGCGCGGCCACCTGGGCCAGTTCGCTTGCCTGCATGGCGCGGCGCGGCACGCTGGTCAGCTTCGGCAATGCCAGCGGTCCGGTCACCGGCGTGGCGCTGGGCCAGTTGCAGCGCGGCGGATCGCTGTTCGTGACCCGCCCGACGCTTTACGATTACTACGCCGAAGCCCGCGAAGCCCAGGCGGGCGCGGCCAAGCTGTGGGAGATGGTCGGCTCGGGCAAGGTCAAGGTCACCGTCGGGCAGGAATATGCCCTGACCGACGCCGCCCAGGCCCACCGCGACCTTGAAGCGCGCCGAACCACCGGCTCGACGCTGCTGATCCCTTAAGGCGCCTTGGCGAACCAGATGATGTGGCGCGGGCCCTTGCCCTTGCCGCTGGCATCGACGCGGGCGCGCACTTCGACCTGATCGACTTCGAACCCGGCGTCTTCGAGGCGGCGGGTGAACTTGGGATCGGGCCCGGCCGACCAGATCGCCAGCAGCCCGCCGGGGCGCAGCGCCTTCATCGCGTGGCGCAGCCCGCCCTTGGAATAGAGCCGGTTGTTTTCGGCACGAACCAATCCGTCGGGCCCATTATCGACATCGAGCAGGATCGCATCGAGCGGTTCGGGCGCGAGCAGGATCGCATCGGCGACGTCATCCATCCGCAGCATCACGCGGCGGTCATCAAGGCAGCCAGCCGCCACTTCGGCCATCGGCCCGCGCGCCCATTCGATGATTTCGGGCACCAGTTCGGCAACCGTGATGCGCGCCTTGGCGTCGAGCACCTTGAGCGCCGCGCGCAGGGTAAAGCCCATGCCGTAGCCGCCGATCAGCCAGTGCTGCGCCGGAGCGCCGCCCAGCCGCTCGGCCGTCAGCGTCGCCAGCGCCTCTTCCGAGCCGCGCATCCGGGTGGACATCAACTCGTTGCGATCGAGCACGATCATGAAGTCGCGGCCATGCGCATAGAGCCGCAGCTCCTCGCCGCCCGGGACTTGCGCCGTGCCCAAGAGTTCGCGCGTGATCATCTCGTCAGGCCGCCCGCTGGGCGCGCTCGACCGCCTCAAGGTTGAGCATCTCGGCCAGCATGAACGCCAGCTCGATCGACTGCGCAGCATTGAGACGCGGGTCGCAGTGGGTGTGATAGCGATCGGCCAGAGCCTCATCACTGATCGCGATCCCGCCGCCGACGCATTCGGTCACGTCCTGCCCGGTCATCTCGATGTGGATACCGCCGGCATGGGTGCCTTCGGCGCGGTGGACGGCAAAGAAGCCGCGCACTTCGCCCAGGATGCGGTCGAACGGGCGGGTCTTGTAGCCACTGGCGGCCTTGATCACGTTGCCGTGCATCGGATCGCACGACCACACCACCGGGTGGCCTTCGCGCTTGACCGCGCGGACCAGCGGAGCAAGCCCGGCTTCGACCTTGTCATCGCCAAACCGGCTGATCAGCGTGATGCGCCCGGCTTCGCGGCCCGGGTTGAGCAGATCCAGCTGGCGCAGCAGTTCATCGGGCGACATCGAAGGCCCGCACTTCATCCCGATCGGATTGCCGACCCCGCGCAGGTATTCAACGTGCGCCGAACCTTCAAAGCGGGTGCGATCGCCGATCCACAGCATGTGGGCGCTGGTGTCATACCAATCGCCGGTCAGCGAATCCTGCCGGGTCATCGCCTGTTCAAACGGCAGGTGCAGCGCCTCGTGGCTGGTATAGAAGCTGGTGCCCTTGAGCTGCGGCACACTGGAGGGATCGACCCCGCAGGCTTCCATGAAATCGAGCGCCTCGCCGATCCGGTCGGCCATTTCGGCAAACTTGGTCGCCCAGGGGCTGCGGCCCATGAAATCGAGCGTCCACTGGTGGACCTGGCGCAGGTTGGCATAGCCCCCGGTCGAGAAGGCGCGCAGCAGGTTGAGCGTCGCCGCGGCCTGGCTGTAGCCCTGCAGCAGGCGCTGGGGATCGGGATTGCGCGCCTCGGGCGTGAACTCGATCCCGTTGATGTTGTCACCCAGGTAGCTGGGCAGTTCGACATCGCCCTGCACTTCGACCGGCGAGGAGCGCGGCTTGGCGAACTGGCCGGC